>JAJDCW010000268.1 GCA_029260635.1 Phycisphaeraceae bacterium
GATCAGGACGTGCCAGTAGTCGAAGCCGGTAGGGTCGCTCTTAAGGTGCCACTTGCCGATCATCGCCGTGTTATAGCCGGCGTCCCGCAGGAGTTTGGGGAAGGTCTGTTGGCCGCCGTCGAAGGTGTCTTTGTTGGTGTAGAAGCCGTTGAGGTGGCTGTACTTCCCGGTGAGGATCGTGGCACGGCTGGGCCCACAGATAGAATTCGTCACCAGGCAGTTGTCGAAACGCACGCCTTCGTTGGCGATGCGGTCGATGTTGGGGGTCTGGTTGACCACCGAGCCGTAGGCGCTGATGGCGGCGGAGGCGTGGTCGTCCGTAAAGATAAAAACAATGTTCGGGCGATCGGTGTTCTGGATTTTTTCCTGAGTACAGCCCGGGGCTACGAGCGCATACATCGCTAAGGCTGTGACGAACAGACGGTTGATCCACGTAACATCCTGATTCATGATTGACCTCCAACCGGCAAGCCCGGCAATTGTAGCGAACCGGGTTTAGTGTAAGTCACCCAGCGGCTGGAGGAAAACCAATACCGATTGATCGGTCACGAATGCTGAGAATAGAATGGAAATCAAGGATTCGGCAGCGCCGGAAACTTAGTCACACAGTTGCGGCGGGCGGCCCACCGAGGGGATAAATATCACCGCCCTGTTGATGACAGAGGACAAGACCCGGGATCACTCCGGTTCACCCATACGCAGTTCAAGCCCACGAGGCGCGGATCGCATCGCGTTGGTGAGCCCGTCGTGCATCACGGACACGGTTGATGTGCCGGCGGACCGTGCGTTTCAGGCGGTGGCTGGCTTTATCGACCGCGGTGTAGATGTCTTCGTGGTCCTGCTCAACAATGGCGATCTCGCGGTGCTGGAGGTGGACCTCCATGTGGCACCGCTTGGTGCCCGGTCCGTGTGGTCCGCTGATGTCGTTGAGCCTGACGGTAACACTGACGATCCGGTCTTCAAACCGGTCCAGTGACAAGTCGATCCTGTTTTTTACGTACGCTTCGAGGCTGGCGGTCACGTCGAGGTGAACCCCAATGACTTCTATCTGCATGCGTCCGCTCCGATACTGTTAAAGAGTTGGTCGGTGACACAAGCTTGTTACGTCCATTATGCCGCGCCAGTTCGCCTTTGACAAGGAAAACTAAACACCAGCCGATAATGAAATGAGTTTTCCACCATAGGCCCGGCGGACTTGAAATCTATAGCCAACAAACCGCCTGATTTAATTTGCTTTCTGACAAACCGTTGTCGAGATTGGCGTCCATTTTGGACGGACGAGCCAGAAACTCACGACAACCAGCAGGCCAAACGCGGTATAGACCAGCGCAAACACCCACCAAGGGGCCTGGAAAAAGATCAACTGGTGGACATGGTCTGCTATAAACCCCCGTTCGTAAGTGGGTTGGCCGGCGCGGGCACGGAGATTATTTTCCAGCGTCGTCAATGGGCAGGTGATCCCGAGCCAGGCCTGCGCAATGACCAAACCGATCGCGGCGAAATGGGCGATCCTGAACCAACAGTTCCGCACCCACGACCACTTCAAAGCACCCCCGATCAGGATTAGAAGCAGGCCCAGCACGACAAAGGCGATGAAGCCCGCGTGCAGGAGGAGGACGGCGTCGGCAAGTAACGGGTCAGACATGGGCCGGGTTCGAGGACCAGGGAACGGGGATCGGGCGGTGCTGAATTCTAACTGACTGTCATCATCTCTCTGAATACGGCGAGGCAGGCGGTGTGGCTGTGGACGTAGCTCTGGTTGCCGACCGGGCCGATCTCACCTGAACAGAAGAAACCCGCCAGGGGTGAAGCGCCCAACGCGTCGTAGACCATCCCGGCGTCGGGGTCGGCGTGGTCAAACAGGTGATGCCCCCTGCCGGTACAGCTGAACAGGAGCGCCCCCTGGGCGTCGCCGTGGACCTGCTGTGCGGCGAGCATCATCCGCAGATCGTCCTCGGCGCTCAGGGCGTCGCGCAGGTGGAACTGGATCGTCTGCCCGGTGCGGACGCTGGGATCGCCGATGGCGATGTATCCGTCGTCGGAGTCCATACCGATCATGGCCCGGATCAGGAAGTCGCCGCGGCCGAAGCGCGATTTGTATTCGTTGATGACTCGGCCGACGTGTACGCCGTTGGTCTGGATCAGGTCGCGATCCGACGGGCTGAGGCTTGCGGCGATCTGTCGGAGGGCGTCCAGTGATTTTCTCCCGCCCAGCTCCTGCACGACGTTGCGTTTGCTGCGCGTGATGACCAGAGGCTCCCCGATAGGTCGGCAGCCCTGGCTGACGGTGGTCTGTACATCGACCCGGCCGCCGATCACGACGCCGACCGCGCCGTCGCCCATGGTGGAACCGTTCAGGATGAGTTTGTTCTGACCGGACTCGGCGGCGCCGCTGGCCATACCGCCTATCACCGGTACCGGGCCAAAGGCCTCAGTGAAAGCAGGAAGCAGCTTGACCATCGGGGTGCTGAACGGGTCGGCGAGCAGGAGGATCGCGCGGGGCTCTGACGAATCGGTGCCGACACCCCCAGCACCCCCGCCACGGCCGCCACCATCACCCAGATGAATCGAATCACGCAACGCCGCGGGCGATTCAAGCACGGTCGGCCAGTCGAACTGCGCGTAGCTGAAGCCGGTGAGCGAAACATCGGGCATGACCCCGGCGAGGACGGACAGGCCGGGCGACTCCTGCATCTCCCGCCGGGTTCCGATCACACCCGAACAGGTGCAGCCGAGCGTGACCCTTGAACCGACCGCCGCCTCGATGTCTCGGCAGACCTGATCGAGTTGGGCGTGGTGATGCATGGTCGCGAAGAGGAGGATAAGGTCGGCGGAATCCGAGGTGAGTTGACCGCGCAGGATATCCAGCACCTCGCGCTGAGCGTCCGGGGTGTTCACCCGGTCGCTCATCGCCGAGGCGAAATGCAGCCGCCCGGTGTGGCTGGTAGGCATCGAAAACTCCTCGCGGTCGGACGCGGCTGGGAAGACAACCGCACCATCCACCTCCCATCATACCGCACGATTGTGCGGTATTCACCGGCGATCTACGATCGCCCGCTAAACATTCTTAACTATTGATATAGCCAAGATCGGATCGGTTATCCTTTACCGCTATGAATTCAGACAAACTCGACGATTTTCTGACTCTGGCAAAGACGCGTCGGTCGGTCCGGGACTTCAAGCCCGACCCGATCGCCGACGGCGTGATCGAGAAGCTGCTCGACGCGGCCCACTGGGCACCCAGCGGGTACAACCTCCAGCCGGTGCATTATGTGGTCGTGACGGAGGCCGATAGAAAAGTAGCACTTAGGCGGGCGTGCATGGATCAGAGGCAGGTGCAAGACGCGGCGGCGGTCGTGGTGTTCATCGGCGACCGGCAGGTGGCTACACGGCACTTCGAACAGACACTCAAACTGGACCTGGATGCAGGCGTGGTGAATGATGCCTACGAGAAGCTGCTGCGAAAGTTCGTCCCGCTCGCTTTCACTACCGGACCCCTGGGCATCGGCTGGCTCTGGAAGGCGACACTGGCGCCGCCAGCGCGCTGGCTCACGCCGATCCCGAGTATGCCGGCGGTCCATCGGCGGTACTGGCTGGCGAAGCAGGTGGGCCTAAGCGCGATGAACTTCATGCTCGCCGCCCATTCAGCCGGGCTGGCGACCTGCCCGATGGAAGGGTTTGACAGCCTTCGGGTCGGGCGCGTCTTGGGCCTGCCGCGCGGGATGGAACCGATGCTCGTTGTGCCGGTGGGTTACGCGGATACGGATGGTATGAAGAAGACACGGCTGCCACTGTCGGCGTTGGTGCATCGAGAGCAGTGGGTATCTGCGAACTAACCGTCTTTGACTTCACATTCCAGCATCGCCCGGAACGTCGAGCGGTAAGCGGTGTAGTTCACCAGCGCCATGATGGGCACAACCAGCCCGCCGGCCACGGGGACCCACTGGAACATGATCAGGAAGAAGAACAGGATGCGGACCCCCCACCGCAGCAGGAGCGTGCGCGTCCGCGGGATGTACCGGCGCAGCGGCGCGATCAGGGTCATGCGGTAGTAAATCACACCGGGGACCAGGCCGATGACCGGGACAAGGCTGAATAGCGCAGAGACGACCAGCACGACCGGGAGCCGGGTATCACTGCGGGTCAGATAGGCCTGCGCAAAGGCGGGGTCTTTGAAAAGTTCGTGACCGCAGGCGGCGCAGGTCTGGTGGATGCTGCGCTTCTCGAATCGCGTGGCGCAGACCGGGCAGCGTTTCTTCTCAACGAGTTTATAAGGATGGTTTACGGTATCGGCCGCGGGCTCGTCGAGGGACCGGCCCATGAAGCTAACCGAGCACGGCTGGGGGTTGGGCGATTTGCACGAGAAGCACCGTGTCGCGGCACCATAGATCTTCTCACCACAGCCGGCGCAATC
Organism: Phycisphaeraceae bacterium; assembly: GCA_029260635.1. Classification (GTDB taxonomy): domain Bacteria; phylum Planctomycetota; class Phycisphaerae; order Phycisphaerales; family Phycisphaeraceae; genus JAJRRS01. Next base: position 4,415 of record JAJDCW010000268.1, read on the forward strand.
GATTTTAGATCGCTGTTCTTTGGCCTGAGCACGCCGTTGTATCAAAACAAGGATCCCGGCAACGATGGCCAGGATCACAAGCATGGCGATGGGGAAAACCAGTAGCAGAACGATGCCGAACGAACCCCAGATATCCTCAGCCCAGCTGAACAGGCCCTGGACACCGACATCATCGTCTTCATCCGTATCGATAAAGATACCAAGCAGGCCGCCGCGGAGTGTGCCCAGCCAGAAGGTGCCGACGCCGACAAGCAGCGCGGGGAAGGTGTCCGACCATCCCGCCTGCTGCGTCGCCTGCTCGATGAAGCCGACGTCGTGCGTCGCGACCACACCCATGTAGGTAATGACCGCCACAAGCGGCTTGATGTAAGGATCGACCTCGCGGAACACGGCGCGGACGTCCGGGCTCTTGGTCGCGACGATTTCGAGGACGGCGAGCACGCCGAAAATAATCAACGCGATATCACTGGTGAACCAGCTGGGCGCTTCGGCGGCGGTGCCGGCCATGTCGTCGGAGACCCACGAGATGTACTCCGGCGTGAACCGCATCATCATCGCGGTGATGAACGCGGGGATAAACGCGCGGGACGCGAACGGGCCGACCGACCCGGTGCCATAGATAAGTGTGGCTAGTTGCATGGGTAGCCCCGGAAGATTAGTCGTGGGTTAGATGGGTTTATGGCGCGTGATTAGAGAAGAATTGAAGGGTTTCTTAGGGGTTTTCCGGGTCCCATTTATCTAAGTCAATACGTGAAGTGCTTGATCATCTCGCCCTTGTCGCTGATCTCGCTCATGGCTTCGATGCCCAACTCCAGGTGCAGGCCGGCGAATTCACTCGTGACCTTGATGTCTGACGCCTCGGTCTTGACGCCCTCGGGGGTGTTGGGGACATCGGAGACCATCAGCAGCGCACCGCGAGCGATCTGGTTGTAGTGGCCGACGATGAAAAGCGTGGCCGTCTCCATGTCGATCGCCAGTGCGCTGGCGGCGTGGAGCCGATCGAGGAACCGCTGGTCGTGTTCCCACATCCGCCGGTTGGTGGTGAAGACCACGCCGGTGCGGTATTCATAGCCCCGTGCGATGATCTTGTCAGAGACGAACTTGTGCAGCTTGAAGGACGGCAGCGCGGGCACCTCCGGCGGGAAGTAGTCGTCGCTGGTGCCCTCGCCACGGATCGCGGCGATGGGCAGGACGAAGTGGCCGATCTCGGTGGAGTGCTTGAGCCCGCCACACTTGCCCAGGAAGAGCACGGCGTTTGGGGCGCGGGCGCTCAGCAGGTCCATGATCGTCGCGGCGTTGGCCGAGCCGATCCCGAAGTTGATCATCGTCAGGCCGTTGGTATTGGTCGCGGCCTGCATGGGCCGTTCTTCGCCCTGAATATCGCAGCCAAAACGATCGGCAAAGGCGTGCAGGTAGCTGCGGAAGTTGGTCAGGAGGATGTGGTCCCCGAAGCCGTCGATCGGCATGCCGGTGTAACGGGGCAGCCAATCGCGGGCGATGTCCAGGCGGTCGGGTCTTGGGGCGCGGGGGTCGATATGTCCGGTCAATGTGAGGCTCCTAACAGAACCCCTTATCTTACCACAGATAGCCGGATTCACCTATCAATTTCATCGGGCCGACGGGGTTTTCGTTACCCGCCCCACGATCACGCGGTAGATCAACGCCAGCACGAACGCCACGGCCAGGAGTTGCAGCGCACGCCAGGCGACGTGGTCGGTCACGTTCCTGCCGCGTTGTTCGGCATCTTCGAGTGTGTCGTTAGAGAGCGCGCGAACCCGATCGCTCTCGATGACGCCCTGCACATCGGCCACGAGCGATCGCAATTCGGTCGCGGCGGCGGTGAGCCGGTCAGCGGCCTGGATGTAATCCTTGATGTCGAAGGGTTCGCCCTCGGGCATGCTACCCGATGATCCGGAAGATTGCGTTAATTCATTCACGGCCGCAACGGTCTGCCGCCAGGTCTCGCCGGCCTGAGCCACACTGGAGCCCGCCTCATCGATCGCACTCATCATCGTCGTGGCATTGGTGACGGCGTCGTTCAGGGTATCGACCGTCTGACGTGTCTCGTCGAGGGTTTGCCTCAACTCACCCTGCCTGTTTTCCAGATCATCCATCGCGAGCATCAACTGTTCGCGCAGCTGTTGCGGGAGTTGCTCGGCCGTCTCCGCCAGGGACGCGGAACTGTCGGCCAGGGCCTTGAAGCTGTTAAGCGCCGTCAGAAAAGTGTCGCGGTCTTCCAGCTCGTACCAGAGCAGTTCGATCTGCCAGCGTGTCTGCTGGGGCATGTCTTCGACGATCTGCGCGAACTGGCTGGCGGTCGTGTTGAATTCACGGATCGCCTGCGCCCCGGCATCGATGCCCTCCAGGGCGCGGAACGGTGCCATCGGGATAGTCGTCACCCAGCCCAATCCGTCACTCTGGGCTTCTTTGGTGCTGGTAGCTCGTCCATCGGTCAGAGTAAAAGTGCCCCGGATCGGGTGATCGTTGGTGAAGGTATCGACCTCAGCACGGAGGATGTCCATCTGTTGGGGCGATAGGAACTTGCCACCGATTCGGAAGATGTCGTCCTCAAGCAGTTCGGCCGCACCCGTCGCGGTGGGTTGTAAGTCAGCAAAGAGCGACGCGCCGGGCGTGTCCGGGCCTTGCAGGTATTTACGCATCTGGACCGTGAGCGTCGCCGCGTCGAGGAAGGCTTCCTGGGGGTCGTTGCCGAAGATCATGTCCTGAAGCCGGGGGATGATACGGATCTTCCAGAGCAACGCGGCCTTGCGGGCGGTGCGGTCGGGGCTGCTGGCGATGATCTCGTTCGCAGATGCGCTCACGATCCCGGAAAAACGGTCGGCGAACTCATCCAGTTCGTTCTGAAGCTCCGCCTCGGTGATACGCGGTGCCCCAACCGCATTGGGCCCGGCCCTGTCGACAGATTCACCGCCGGCGCAGCCGTGCAGGCAGATCGCAAGTATTACGATCAAGCTGATCCACGAGTGATGAGATTGGAAGGGGCTGACCATGGCGCTCCGATTCTGTCGGGATTTTAACATGATCGGCCTGCGCTGCGGCATCAACTCGAAAGTGCACCTGTACGCATACAGCCAGACTGTCTGCCTGGCCCCCAAGAACTGACTAGCTGCGGGGTTCCGCTGCCACGGCCGGTAAACCGTCCTCACCTGCTGATGGCGTTTACATCGGCTTGCCTTCGATCGTCGCGTCGTAGACGGCCAGCAGCTTCTGCTTGTCGAAGATCATCTCCTGACGGGTGAGGCCGACGACGTCGTAGGCCTGGGTGAGTTCGATGGCGTCCACCGGGCAGGCCTCCTCGCACATGCCGCAGAAGATGCAGCGCAGCTCGTCGAGGTCGAACTTGGCGGGGTATTTTTCGCGGTCGTCCCAAGGGGCCTCGGTGCCCTCGATGTGGATGCAGTTAGCAGGGCAGGCGGTAGCGCACATGAAGCAAGCGACACAGCGGACCCGGCCCTGCTCGTCGCGGTTCAGGCGGTGGACACCGCGGAAGTTGGGGATGTGCTGACCGCCCTCTTCCACGGGGATGTGCTCGCGGCGTTCCTCGGGGTAGTGCATGGCGAGGTTGCCCTTGCCCCGGGCGACGGCCTTGGCCATGTGCTTGAGCGTGGTGCCCAGGCCCTTGAAGACCTCGGGGAGGTAGAACGCCTGGGCGGCGGTCAGGGCGGGCACGTCGACGTTCACGATGTCTTGGTCGGGGATTGGCATAAGCGTCAGAGTACGGGGTTCAGGGATCGGTCGGCAGCGGGTTAATGCGGCTTTTCACAGCCCGCTTGCTACGCAAGCGCGGGCTTTGACGGTATTGTCGGGAGTTGCTGGGCTGGGTCAAGGCGGGGGCCATCTGAGGGCATAGGGGGGCTAATCCGAACGCCAGAAACGCGGCAGGAGCAGGACGAGGATCGTGAAAACCTCGAGTCGACCCAACAACATCAGCAGCGACATGACGGTCAGGCTCCCGGGGCTGAACCAGCCGTAGTTCATCGTGGGTCCGACGCCGTGCAACCCGGGACCAACGTTGCAGAGCGTCGAGACGCTGGCGCTCATGGCCGTCTGGAAGTCCGGCCGCCCGGCCCGGCCCTCGAACTCGCCAATGAGGAACGCGCCGATTGCGAACAGCACGAGGATAGCCAGGAAGTAAACAACCGCCGATGCCGCGGTCTCGTTATCAACCACACTTTTCCCGACTTTCATGGGGCGGACCACGTTGGGGCGGAATATTTTCTCCATCTCGGATGCCATGACCTTCAGCGCAACCCAGAAGCGGATAACCTTGATCCCGCCGGCGGTTGACCCGGCACAGCCGCCGATGAACATCAGCCCGATGAGCAGGACGCGTGACAGGAACGGCCAGGGGTCGTAGTCGGCGGTCACGAACCCGGTGCCTGTGTGCAGCGCGACCGTCTGAAATGCGCTGAACTGAAGCGCCTGGCCCGCGTGGGCCTGTTCGATCACCCGTCCCCCGGTGCTGATAATCGGCTGGCCCAGCAGGTTAAAGGCGACGAAGATCGTCACAACGATCTTAAGCACAATGTAGACGCGCAGCTCGGTGTCTCGGAAGACATTGACAAACTTCCCACGCGCCAGCGTATAGAACAAGGCGAAGTTCACCCCGGCCAGCAGCATGAACACCATGCAGACCATGTCCACGGCGACCGAGTCGTAGTAGCCGATGCTGGCGTCGCGCGTGCTTAGCCCGCCTGTCGAGACCATGGAAAACGCGTGGCAGACACTATCGAACCAACCCATCGCGCCGGTCAGCCGCAGCGAAAGGATCGCGGCAATGGTCAGGCCCATGTAGATCAGCCACAGGGTGCGTGCCGTGTCGGCGATGCGCGGGCGTACGCCGCCGTCGTGCTTGGGGCCCGGGGTCTCGACCTGGAATAGTTTCTTGCCGCCGACGCCGAGGGTGGGCAAGACGGCGACGAAGAGCATGACGATACCGAGCCCGCCCAGCCAGTGCGTCAACGCCCGCCAAAGCAGCAGCCCCTTGGGGATACCCTCGATGTCACCCAGCACGGTCGCGCCGGTCGTGGTCAGGCCACTCATCGACTCGAAATAGCACGAGACGAACGAGGAAAAAGCATGATTCGTGAGGATTTCGTCTTCCATCCATGCCCAGGCGAAATACGGCAGAGCGGCGACCGCCGCCCCGATCAGCCAGGTCAGAGCCACCAGAAGCAGGGCCTCCCGTCGGCCCAGGTAATCCTTCCCGCTGCGATTGCCGAACAACCAGCAGAACAGGCCCGCCACCGCCCCCACCACCGCGCTCATCACCAGAGCCAGCACGGCCATCCGCTCATCCTCGTTACCCCCCGACCAGTTCCAGGCCGCGAACCCCATCACCGCGACCATGCACAGGCACAGCACGATCATGACCAGGCCCAATTCGCGGATGACGTAACGGTAGTTCATAAGGCAGGGTTCGGGATACCGGGAACAGGGATCGGACTAACGGCCAAAGGCTAATAACTAATCGCTCTTATACTATTTGAAGAGTTTGCGTAAAGGTTTCCGGGCGCTTTCGGGGGCGATGGCGATAACCACGTCGCCCGGCTCGATCTCGCTGTTCCCGCCGGGCACGAAGACCTCGTCGTCGCGCTGAATGGCGGCGAGCATCGTGTTCTCCGGGAGCGCGATCTCTTTCAGGGGCTGGTTCACGATCTTCTTGGCGCCAATCGGCACGGTGATCTCGTAAACCTCGGCGATCTCCTGGGCCAGCGTGGCCATGTGCCTGACCGGCCCGGTCTCAAGCAGCCTGAGTATCTCATTCACGCCGGTGCTGCGCGGGCTGAAGGACCGGTCGATCCCGATGTGACTTAACAGGTGCTGATACGTCGGCCTGACCAGCAGCGCCACCGCGCTCTTGACGCCCATCGTCTTGGCCCGCGCGGCGGCGAGGATGTTGCGTTCCTCGTCCTCAGTCAGTGCCAGGAAAGCGTCCGCCAGATCGACGCGTTCATCCTTGAGCGCATCGGTATTGACCGCGTCGGCGTGGAGGATCGTGCACCAATCCAGCTTCTCGGCCAGCACCTGGGCGCGATCTTCGTCGGTCTCGAATACGCGGATCGAGAAGCCACGGTCCTTGAGCGCCCGACAAACCCAGACGCATTGCGACGAGCCCCCGAGGATCATGACCTTGAGCGTTCGGCCGGTCTCGGTGTCAAATAACTTGCGGGCCTTGTCGAATCCGACGCTCTCACCGATGAGGGTGACGATGTCGCCCTTCTCGATGATGGTCTGGGCATTGGGAAGGAACGGCGTGCCCTGCCGTTCGACGACGGCGAGCCGGGAAGACGCCGGCAGCTTCAGGGACACGAGGTCCTGGCCAACCGCCTTCGCGGATGCAGAGACCGGGAACTGCTGCATCTCCAGCTGCCCGTGGGCGAACTGCTCGATCGCCAGGGAGCCGGGGCTGCGGAGCGTGGACGCGATCGCCAGTGCGGTCGAGTACTCGGGACAGACCAGGTGGTCGATGCCCAGGTGTCGGGCGTAGTCCAGGCCACGCTTCTCAAAGTAGGCCGAGTGGTGGACCCGGGCGATGACCTTCTCGGCCCCCAGTGCCTTGGCGATCGAGCCCGAGAGCAGGTTGATCTCGTCGTTCTCCATCGCCGCAATGACCAGGTCCGCCTTGGCGCAGCCCGCCTCCAGCAGGACGTCGGCGTGGGCACCGTTGCCCACGAGGTTGCGGACGTCCAGCGTGTCGTCCAGGGTCGAGAGGGTCTCTGTTTCCTGGTCGATGACGGTGATGTTGTGGCCCTGGGCGGCGAGGACCTCGGCACAGTGGCTGCCGATCTCGCCCGCACCGCAGATGACTATGTTCATGAACGCGACTTCGAGCCCAGGTTGATCCGGTCATCCGCCCATAGCGGGGTTCGTTCTCTGGATGGGCTTGGCCCTTGGTCCAGCGAAGCGACATGGTATCCCGACAAGGCGGCCCGGGCGAACCCCGCAACACCATAAACACGCAATAATCGGCCTATGGCACTTCCAACAATCGAGTTATAACCGACGACGTATCGCGAAGTCTCAAACGAAAGCGATCGATTCGACAGAATCATGGCTCGATGGTTCCGAGCTACCGGCAAATACCATCCTCCCGACCAGCAGCAGCGGGCAGATACGCCCCAATAGCATCGCCGTGACGATCACCGCCCGGCCGAATCCGGAAAGGTCCGGGGTGATGCCAAGCGACAGTCCGGTATTAGTTGATGCGCTGACCGCCTCAAACATCAAGGCCTGGAACGTGAACGGCTCGCTGAGACAAAGTAGAAACGTCGATAGCGTCACCAGCAAGAGGTAGCACAGCCCAAGGGCCGTGGCCTGTCGTGCCAGTGTGCCCGGCAGGGCTCGGTCGAACGCCCGGGGACCTGACCGATTTCGCAGCGTGGCGACCGTTGAAATCACCAGCAGGGCCACAACCGTAGTCTTCAGTCCGCCCGCGGCCGAACCGGGTGAGCCGCCGACCAGCATCATGGTCATCACACTAACCAGGCTGGCGGGCCGCAGTTCATCCATCGGCATGGCGTTGAAGCCGGCCGTGCGCGATGTGACCGATAGAAAACTTGCATCCGCGAGGACGCTCCCGACGGTTGAGGGAGTCAGTGGGTCGGGGCGTTGGGCGTGCGCGGTAACTCCCTGCTGCATCGATTCGTGCAGGTAAGGCATCATCTGCCCCGTACCGATGGTTACGACGCCATAGAGATAAAGACACGCGGTCGTGGTCAGGACGAGTTTGGTGTGGACGGTGAGCCGGTGTGTCGTTTTGCCGGATCGATTGCGGGACCGTGTGAAGAATCGGGCACGAATGACGGCCAAGATGTTTTCCAGCACCGGGAACCCCAGCCCCCCCACCACGATCAGCGGGAGGATCACGGCGTGGGTGAGCATCGCGTAACGGTAGCCGATCAAACTGTGGCCGGTGAGATCAAAGCCGGCGTTGCAGTATGCACTCATGGCATGAAACAGACTCATACCGGCCCGTTGCGAAAAAGTCAGCGTGCCGCCGGCCGGAACATCCCACATGGGGTATAGCAGCGCCGCACCGACCAGCTCGATCGCGAGTGTGGCCAGGACGATTGAAGTGATAAGCCGGAGGATGGAACACTTCGATTTAGTACCCCGAGCATCTTGCCCGGCATGATTGCCACTCGGTGCAGCCCATTGACAAAGCCGTAACGCAAGGATCGAGCCGAACGTAATGATGCCAAGGGCACCGAGTTGTATCAGCGTTCCGATGACGGCTTGGCCGAAAGGTGTAAACCCCAGTGCGGTATCGCGGACGGTCAACCCCGTGAGACACACGGCACTGGTCGCGGTGAAAAAGGCTTCGCTGAAAGTGATCGGCTCGCCGGCCGGGACGTATTGATCCAGTGTCGCATCGAAGATGTGTGGTGTTGCGTATGGCGTGAGTAGTAGTAGCGTCCCGGTGGCGATCAGCAGAGTAAACAGCAGCGTTAGTAGCAGGCCGAATCGGGCGGTGCGGTAGGCCGATTCGTCTTGGGGCTGATTCTTGCCTCTCTGGGACATAGGGGTTTGAGTTATGTCCGGGTTGTTGGTCATCGATGATGGGCTCGTGGTCAGTAGGTGGCGTGCACAACACCGATGACGAGCCTAAACCCTTGCCGGGCAATATGCAACGGGCCGAAACAGACGCCGACTCTTTGTTTACAATTTATACCGAAAAGAGCCGGCCAGGCCTGTCGGTATCGATCCCGGCGTCCGGTTCCACGACAGGGTTTTATGGCGAATATTGAAACACAGATGATTGACATACGGCGACAGTAAGAAGATAATGGGGTCCCTTATCCAAGGGGGCTTGTTTAATGTTTTCCCGGGACCGATCATTTCGCAGACCTTTCATCAAAGGGGTATTGCTATGTCCATGACTCGAAACCTGTTTGCCGGTATTACGTGCGCGGCCGCTTGCTCGCAAGCCTACGCGCTATTGTCGGTCAACGTCCTCCAGGACGACACGACCGTCCCGGGGTGGGTGATCAATACGTTTACGGTCGATAGTGACACAGACGTGACCGTAGCGGAAGCCTTATCAAGGCTGGATTCCGGTTCAATGCTGCAGGTCCCCGGGATCTTTAACTCCAGACAATCTAATGGCCTTGGTGACAGCTTCTTCAATATTAATAACGATGGACTTACGATTGCGGGCTTAGGTGCTGGTGACCTTGGCAATTCAAATGCCATCTTTGATAGTACAGGCATCAGCCAGACTTGGTTCAACATCAGGACCAGCGACATCGGCACCGACATGCACTTAGCGACACTTACATTTTCAGATGATGCTGTGGGCGACTTTGATCTCATCGTAGCCAGTGGTCAAGGGCAACGAAATAGTTCATATTCAATCCTAAATGGGTTTATCGATCTGACCAGCACCATCGATCCAAGACCGATCCCAATCCCACCGGATAATCCGAACCCACCGTCGAATCCCGGCGGCAATCCCGGCACCGGGGGCACCCCCCCCAATCCGGGGTCATCGGGCAATCCGGGAAGCAACACGATCCCCGAACCCGTCGGCCTTGGGCTGATCGCGCTGGCAGCAGCGGCGTTTGGCGGGTTGCACCGTAGATGGCTTGGCCATCAGCGCGTGTGACCCCTAAGCCCAAAAGTACGGCAAATTTAATACTGACTTAAATAACGAAGTTGACCCCCGCCCAGTACAACATCTGCGGCGGCAGATGTGCTGTAACTACCTCAGCAGCGCCGGTTTGGGCGGGGCCTTGGAGATCGTCGGGCCGGGGACGATGTCGAAGCGGCGGAGGCGGGCGGCGGCGGCGCGGTTGCCGGGATCGACGTAGTTGGCGTAGTGCAGCGCGGTCACGGCGTTGGGCTGATCGCCGATCGAGGCATAGAAGTCGGCAATGGCGATGTAGGGTTCGGGGTCGTCGGTGTCGGCGAAGTAAGCCGCCTTGCGGTAGGCGAGGCGGGCGGCGTCGGGGTCGCCCGACTTGGCGAGGTATTCACCCTGACGCAGGTAGTCCCGAGTCGTGGCATAGGTCTTGACCTGCTTGTCGAGGAACTCAAGCAGGTTGGGCAGGCGGTCCTGGCGGTAGAGCGATTCAGCCAGGGCATCGAGGGTCTTGGGTGTGAATTCTTTATCATCGGGCCTCAGCGCCAGCGCCTTTTCAAGGGCGTACTGTGCCTGGAGAGGCTTATCCAGTTCGAGGTAGACCACGCCGAGCTGATACTGCGACCAAGGGGAGCCCGGGTCGATGTCCACGGCCTGCTGGGTCAGATCCAGGGCTGTGTCGGTCTGGCCCCGGTTCAGCGCCAGCCGGCCGTCCTCGCGGAGGTTCGCGGCCGTCTTCTGGCAGCCCGTGAGCAGTAGCGGCAGACACAAAGTTGCACACAGCAGCGCCGAGGTGAACAGGGCACGGTGCGGGTTCGATTGCAGGATCGCCATGGTGATTCCCTTTTAGTTACGGCCTGATCGGCATACATCGTCAAAATCGGCTGACCCTGTGCAAGATAAGACCCCGGGGCTACACTGACAAGGCAGGCCCGTTTCCGCGACCTACTTTATATCTACACCATGTTATCTGTCCCCACCGCCCTGCTGCTGCATACGACGCCCACCGGTCGACATTACGACTGGCTGGTCGGGACGCCCGATTACGGTCTGGACCCAACCACACGCGTCTGGACGGCCCGGGTGGAGCACCCAAGCGGGTCCTGGCACGAACTGGGTAGTTTCAAGCTCTCGGTAATAGACCCCCACCGGCCGATGTACCTGGACTACCAGGGGCCGATCACCGACGGACGGGGGCATGTCAAGCAAGTCGATCGGGGGACCGCGGTGATCCATCAGTGGCGGACGGGCATGGCCCTCTGGGATATCCGGATGAAACATTTTCAGGGGCGGGTCCGGGTGGAAATCATCACGGGAAAGACCTGGCGGGTGGGGATTATCGGCCTAGGATGACCATACAGGCCTCACGAGGTTGATTGCCAATTTAAAACCTTGTTACACGGCGGCCGGGCGGATACATTAAACGAGGTCGATCTGTGTGTTTTCCGGACCCGCCGTCTCACTTCACTCATCTTCAGGGAGCTCAAGGTGTCCGATCCCAATAAGCCTTCCGACAACCTCAGTGATGAACAGCTGCTTGCCAACGCGATCCCGATCGACGTCAACCAGGCCGACGCGAGCGACGGCACGGACCACGACCCCGACGAGATGGCCCCGCTTGAATTGGACGAGGTGTCGCCAGCCTCAAGCGTGGTCGGGTCGAACAAGATCCGCACGTTTGATACACGCAAGCCCCACGTCGATCACTGGAAGCGAACACCTAACGTCACCAATGCCGGGGCGATCCACGTCAAGACCTTCGTCACCAAGCTCCGGCTGGACGCGATCAATCACCTGGACGACCAGATCAACGAATGGCTTGACAACCACCCCGAATACGAGGTGAAGTTCGTCAGCCAGTCGATCGGGAAGCTGGTCGGCAAGAACACCGAGGATGCGCTGTTCGTCAGCGTCTGGGTGTGACCCGCCGCTTCCCCTCGCCTCCAAACGGAGCCTCTGGCTTCGCACAACCTGAACGGCTGGCGGTTTACGGTCCAGCCCTAAGCCCCCAGCGATAGACACAGCCGCGATTGAGCCGCTAGTGGCCTGGTGATACAATCCCGGCCCCCCCGCGGGTGTAACTCAATGGTAGAGTGTCAGCTTCCCAAGCTGAATGTTGAGGGTTCGAGTCCCTTCACCCGCTTTCCGATTATTCATCTCATCGCGTGGCTGCTGGCGATCCTGATTGTGGGTCCTTCGTCTTGTGTTACGTTAGAATCCTACGACCATGTTGTGAGCGGTTAGGATCGACCTGAGTCTACGGATGGATGACAGCCAGCGGTAAGGAAACGATATGCCCCCCCCACCCGGCCATACCTGGCGAACCTGGTTGTACGAAGTCATCTTCGAGGCGGACACGCCTTTGGGTAAGACCTTCGACGTGGTGCTGCTGTGGTCAATCATGCTCAGTGTTGCCGCGGTGCTGCTTGAGAGCGTCGATTCGATAAGCAAAGACTACGGGACACTGCTGTACGGCTTGGAGTGGGTATTCACGATCCTATTTACGATCGAGTATGTCATCCGTGTGTTCTGCGTGCGTCGGCCGGTGTTATATATCCGTAGTTTCTATGGCATCGTCGATCTGCTATCGATCCTGCCGACCTACCTGAGCTTACTGTTTGGTGGCTCACAAGCCTTGATCGTAATCCGGGCGCTGCGGTTGTTGCGGGTATTCCGTGTGTTCAAGCTCGCACGGTATGTTGGCGAGGCGAGTATCTTGACAGAGGCGCTGCGGGCCAGCCGGGCAAAGATCACGGTTTTTATTCTTACGGTGCTGTCGATCGTGTTGATCGTCGGGTCGCTGATGTACCTGATCGAGGGGATAGACCCGGACAGCAAATTCACCAGCATCCCGACCAGCATCTACTGGACGATCGTCACGATGACGACGGTGGGCTACGGCGACCTCGCCCCGCAGACCGTGGCGGGGAAGACGCTGGCGTCGATCGTTATGATCGTCGGCTACGGGATTATCGCGGTGCCGACCGGGATCGTCACGGCGGAGCTGTCGGTGGCCACGATCAAGCGGCGAGTCACCACGGTGCTGTGTACGAACTGTCATAAAGACGGGCACGACCCCGACGCGAAGCACTGCAAGTTCTGCGGGACGCCACTTAATGGCCATTCCGAACAGAAGAGCGACGTGTAGGGTCTGCTTGAGACAACGATTACACATGGTCTGATATCGATTAATCCAAATTCATTGGTGTTTATTCGGGAACCGGCTGAGAGGTGGGAATAGTCAGCGGCCGGCTGGCCATAGTCCGCAATAGTTCCAGGGGGGGATCCGGGTGCTCCGCGGTGAGGCGTTCGAACAAAGCTTCGCCCCTGGCCAGGATCGGGCCTTCATCCTCATAGTAAGGGTATGACTTGCGCGTGTCGTTCTCTTTGTAGGCCACAGGGCGGTGAGGGAAGCTGTCACCGGTGGCGAAGTCGTGGAGGAGGATGATGCGGTTGGGCGCGACCACTTGAGCCAGGCCGACCAGATCGCCGTCGTTCGCAATATAGGTCACAAACTCCGGCGGCGGCGAGGTCCGCGGGAGCGTGCCGAAGAAGGCGTGGTCAATCAGCGTCTGCCCCTCCGCATCGACGTGGTAGTGCAACGACAGCGTCCGCTGTGAGTTGGGTTCTACTGTGATCCGTATCGCACGATCATTGCCCAGGTCCAGCGTCTTGAGCACAACCGGCTCGGGCGCGGTGCTTTGTCGCATGCGGGTGAAGAACGACACCGCCAGGACCATCAGCAGGATAAAGACAACCATCGTGAGGATGCGCGGATTCATCCCGATACGATAGGCGATTTCGTCGGCACGTCTAGCTGACGACCGATCAGCCGATATGAAGTAAAAAGAAAAAGAGCCTCATCCCTGAGGCTCCTCTTCACGTAGAGAGAATCCGTGTGTCCCGACCCTCAGGGTCGGCGGCCGGCTTGGGATCACGCGGCACGGCGGGCAGGTGTATCGACCCGGCCTGCCGAGGAATCCACCGGGTGGGCGACGCCCTTGAGAAGCGTCTGCCGGTAGTGTTCATTCGCCAGCCACCAGGGGCGACGAAGCAATTGACACCAGAGATCGCCACGGGACTGGCTTGCCAGTGTCTCGGAGCGGGCCAGGGTGTAGATCCGACGGCGTTCGTCGATATTGCTCCACAGGGCGTGCCGCTGGTCAAACGGCAGACGGTCGGCGTAGCGGGCCGCGGCGTCGATGTATTCGCTGCCGCTGGCAAGTGTGTTCTGTGCGCTGTGGCTGTGGGCGTGTTCGCGGTGTGCAGAGAGAGCCGAGGGCAGGATCGTCGGCGAAATACCCTGCGCGATCTGCCGACAGTTCAGTTCGTAATTCCAGGCGAAGCGCATCTGTGAGTCATACCGGCCGTAGGAATCAAATACACTTCTGCGGTAGAACGTGGTGCAGTTTGGCAGGAAACCTGAGTCGTGCATCAGGAAACCGGCCATGTCTTTTGGGCGTGTGGCGTTGAGTTGCCCGAGTTGTTCATCCAGTTCACCAACCCGGATGCAGTGCCCCACCACCCAGGTGGGTTCGTCGGGCTGGGTCATGCGATTGGCGACACGCTCGAGGGTGCCGGGCAGGTACAGGTCGTCCGCGTTGAGGACCGCGATGATGTCGCCGGTCGCGTGCTGGATCGCCTGGTTCAGGGCGTCGGCCGGGCCGGCGTCGGGCTCGCTCCGCCAGTAGGCCAGGTCGTCTTCGTAGAGCTTGATGATCTCTTTGCTGCCGTCGTCGGACCCGCCATCAATCACGATGTATTCGAGGTTCTCGTACCCCTGGTCAAGCACGCTGCAGATGGCGCGTTCCAGGTAGTCGGCCTGGTTCAGGCTGGGGGTGATCACGGTGATGCGGGGTGTCTTGTCGGGCATGGCGTTTCCTTTAACTAACGTCTACACACATGGGATCGACACGCCAGTAGGGCGACTTAACATCCCAGACAAAAAAATCGTCACAACCGTCACAGCCGGAACGCCCCCACCGTGATTCGCCGCAAACCCGGATTTTCGGTGAAGCCGGGGTCGGTTTGTGACGATGATGACGGCTGTGTGGGCCCCGCGCGCACTCTCTCGAGCAGCTTATGCCGATAACAACCCACCTTAAATCTTCGCTGAACCGAAGCGTTTTCCGCGCCAAGCAGTTCGTCCACCGCGCGAAATGGTCGGCGGACCTGAGCACACTGTTGCAGTTTTATCGGACACGCTCGGGGATAAGAAAAATACACGCGCGTTTCAACGGCCAGACCTACACACTGCACGTCCGGGGCGGGACGCTGGACGCCGCGATCTTCGAGCAGATCCTCTGTGAGGGTTCGGAATACCGTCTGCCAGTCGAGGTCCAGCCCAAGGTCATCTTCGACATCGGGGCCAACATCGGGGCGTCCGCGGTCTACTTCGCGGCTCGCTACCCGGACGCAAGGATCTACTGCTTCGAGCCCCTGCCCCAGAACATCGAGCTACTCAGAAAGAACGTCGCCCCCTTCGGGGACCGCGTCACCGTCGTGCCCATGGGGCTCGGCAAAAACGAGGGCAGCTTCGACTACCACCCTTCTGATGACCCCGCCAACTTCGGCGGCGGCACGTTCCACGACGTAGGCTGTGACGACTCAGAATGCGTGAAGCTCCCGGTGACCACGCTGACGAAGTACTGCCGGGAGAACAGGATCGATCAGATCGACGTGATGAAGATCGACACGGAAGGCGCGGAGTGGTCGGTCATCGCGGGGATGCCCGGGGACCTGCTTGCCGGTCTTGAGGTATTGCTAGGCGAGTTGCACAGCGTCGACGACTGGCGTGTCTTTGAGGCGCTGACACCCACACACACGCTCTCGTACGAGAAGCCCGTCGGCTGTGCGTGCTACCCGTTCTGGGCGTTCGGGAGGGAACATAAAAACGGCTCTATCGCGTTGCGCCAGGCCGCCTGAAATCTGAAAGTACTACTAAACATGCAGTCATCAAGCCGATGGTCGATGGTTCTGGGATTGATAACTGAGCCGGCGCTGCCGCGTTCCAGTTACTCAAAATAATATTGAGGTCGTCGATACCTACAAACCCATCACCGCTTGGATCGGCCAACAGTTCATTTACTGGTAAGATCTGGTTCCAGGCCCCTAATATCATCATAAGATCATCGACACCGACAAACCCGTCACCGTTGAGATCGCCTGCTAGTGGGGCTACAAGCTTAATTAGAAAAGCATCATATCCCCCTTCATTTACACCATCGAAACTTCCCCCTGTGTACCCGCTAATGTAGATATTACCTTCACTATCCACATCCATCGATGTACTTTCGTCAAAACCAGTGGTGCCGAGTTGCTGGGACCACAGTTTGGAACCCATCGAGTCGAATTTGATTAGAAATGCATCATAGATCCCACCCACGTGCGGCCCGGCAAGGTCGTGACCCGTACCGCCAGTGATGTAGACGCCGCCCATCTGGTCTACCGCCACGGAATAGCTGGCTTCAGATGAGGACGTACCCACTTGACGAGACCATAACTCAGTGCCGTCCGGGTCAAACTTCGTGAGGTAAACATCCGAAAACCCCTGGTTAACTCCCGCATAATTACCCGAGGTGAAACCTGTAATAAAAACATTACCCGCATTATCTACTACTACGGATGTGCTGTTGTCACGAGACGCCGTACCAATCTGGCGGACCCAAAGATCGTCTCCAGAAGGATCAAATTTAGCAACAAAGGCATCATCAAAACCTGCATTGGGACCACCAAGATTACTGAATGTGGAACCACTGATAAACACGTTACCCGCATTATCCACGGACACAGAACGGGCCACATCGTTATCCTGGGTACCTATCTGACGTGACCAGATTTCCTCACCGAGTACATTATACTTAATGAGGAAAGCATCGGCATGACCCGAATGCGGTCCGCCGAGGCTACCACTCGCTGACCCGCTTACATACACATTGTCAGAATCATCTACATCCAGAGCAAATCCATAATCCTGATTGATTGATCCAAGCCACTTCGACCACAATTCAACTCCACTTGGGTCGAACTTAGTCAGATAGGCGTCGTGATAGCTGTAGCCAGGATTAGGACCATCTATATTGCCCTTGCTATAACCTGTAATATAAGTGCTTCCAGTACTATCAACAGCCACTGAAAAACTATTGTCATCGTCCCTGGTACCGCTGTGGCGGGTCCATTGCTCGATGCCGAAGGAATCGTACTTGGTCAAAAACACATCTCGTTCACCAAGGCCTGGACCTCCCAGGTCACCCGTCGTAAAGCCACTAATGAATACATTACCCAATAGATCAACGGCGATGGCGTTACTCCCATCTGATTCCGTTGAGCCGATCTGCCTGATCCATTCAACTTGATACGGCTGCTCCGCAAAGGCATACCCGGTCCCAGCCAGAGACACACACACTGGCATTACGCTGACCGCGCGAACCAACCATGAAACTTGAAACAACACTTGCCTCCAAATGTTACACGGAGCAAATCCTACAATACTTAGATCCATAATTATATTACGGGACACACTTTGCTCGATCAAGCAATATACGGGCATATTCTAAATATAATGTTTGAAGCAACGTCTTAAGTATATATTGTTTGTTTTGCCTCTTTAACCCCTGATGCTTGGACACAACATCGACCACGATGAGGGCTATGATTCACGCCGCCTTGCGGTTACTGTGCATGATGGCCTGACGCACCTGATGCGACAGCAGCCACCACGGTCGGCGGACCACCTCGGGCCAGACCTGGCCCTTCGTGTCGTGGATCATGCAGGCACGCCGCATGTAGCCCAGACGCCGCTGGAAACGCAGCCGTTGTGGGAGTGGGAGCGATCGGGCGTACCCGCTTTCAACCTTGATGTGCTCACGGGTGAAGCCGATCGGCATCGCGCAGCTCTTGCTGGATTCGTGCAGGCGGTAGGTCGCCAGCGCGGTCCCGATCAGCGTGGGCTTACGGCCGGTCTCGATCAGACGCAGCCAGAACTCGAAGTCCATGCAGTAGTGCAGCGATTCATCGAGTACACCAAGCAGGTCGTGCAGCGAACGACGCCAGAACACCCCGGGTTGGGGAAGATTAAAGGGTTTGTCTTCGTCACGGAGCAGCAGGCCGGGGATGGTGAAGTCGCCGCAAGGCATAACTGTTTCTGAAACGACGCCGGCGGTATCGATCACCTGGCAGGCCCCGGCGATCCAGTCGTCATGCGGATTCATGGCGAAGTGTCCACCGATTTTTTCCAATGCGCCGGGCAGGAGCGTATCATCCGAGCAGAGCCAACCGACGATCTCGCCGTCAGAAAGGGCGAGGCCTTTATTGATCGCGTCGGTCTGCCCGTTGTCGGGCTCGATCACCGCGAAGTCCAATCGATCGCGGTACTTCTCGATGATCTTGTAGGAGTCGTCGCTGGACCCGCCGTCGATAATGCCGTATTGGAGGTTGGGATAATTCTGATCCAACACACTGTTGATCGTTTCTTCCAGGAAAGGTTCCTGGTTGAAGCTGGGCGTGATGAGCGTGATACGCGGCAGATCGGTTGCGCCAGGCAATGGCTTGGTCATGCGGCCACCCTCCCCGGTTGAGAACGAGCGGATGATTCTGTGACGTTTGGCAGCGCGTGCTCATCGGGGCGTTCCGAAGGGGCCCCGCGCCACTGGTAATATAGCGTCAGCCAGTTGCTTGCCAGGATGTAGCCGAAGTAGATCCCGCTGAGCAGCCAGCCACGCAGGCCGATACGCCAGCCGTCGAAATCCTTGAGTGTCTTCTTCAGCTCAATCAACGGGGTGATGAACGCACTCCTGAAACCAAACCGACCGCCCTGGGCGACTATCGCGGCCGCTTCGGTGTGGGAATAGCGCACGAAGTGCTTGTGCAGCAGGTCCGAATATGAATCGGACCAGTAATGCTGCATGTGGTTGTCGTTGATATGCGGGATGCGGACACCCTTCTGGCCGGGGTTCAGCTCACTGATGCGGTTGCACAGCGGCAGGAGAGCGCAGCGGTCGCGGTGGATGAGTCGCTGCTTGAACGTGAGTGTGCCCCAGACCGTGCCGGTGAGTCGTTTGCCCTTGAAGTAGAACCACATGGGCAGGCTGAACGCCCCGGCGTCGGGGTGTGTCTGCATGGCTGTACGTATGTCGTCCGCCAACGCTTGCGGGATCACCTCGTCGGGATCGACCAGCAGGACCCAGTCGTGGCTGGCCAGTTTCGCAGCGGCGACACGGGTCGGCTCGGCGATCGGGCAGGCGTCCACGTGCATCACACGGTCTGCCAGGCCCCGAGCGATCTCAGGCGAGCCATCCGACGATTCCATGTTGACCGCGATCACCTCGTCGCACCAGCGCAGGGCACGCAGGCACCGGCCGATGTGCTTCTTCTCGTTGCGGAAGATGACGATGGCGGAGATCGCCGAGCGATCCGGGTTGGCGGGCAGGTCGGTCATGCGGCTTGCCTAAGCTCCTGTGACCGAGCGTCTGGGTCGGGGACATACAGCGCGTCACCCGATCCAATACTTCCCTCGGGCAGGTGGGTGCAGATGTTGTAAAGGTTGAACAGCTTGTAGCCCCGGCTACGCAAGAAGACATCGATCTCGCCAAATGTGGCGGAGCCCTCATAGAACGGGACGTAGTTGATCTCCAAATAGATGCACGCGACACCGGCCTGCAACAGCCGTTCAGCGCCTCGCAACGCTTCCAGCTCATACCCCTGGAGGTCGAGCTTGAGGATATCGACACGCTTCAGGCCCGAGTTGGCGAACCAGTCGTCCAGCGAAATGGCTTTCAGCTCACGGACCTCTTTAACCTGTGTCACCGCATCGAAGTACCGCTCGCTGTTCTCATTACGTGGCAGGATAGAGCTGGTCATCGGCGAGTCGTTGATAAACATCTTCAGCGTCTGCGTCTTGCTCGAGAGCGCCAGCTGGTGACGTTCGCCGGGGATATCCGCGAGGTTTTGCTTGAGTTTCGGGAACAGGTCCGCGTTGGGCTCGAAGGCGTGGACCTGCATACCCGGGAAACGATCGAGGAACCGCTGGGCCATCTGCCCGTCGTGGGCCCCGCCGTCCACGAAGACCAGACCGCTCTGGTTATCGGGGAGGTTGCGTGCGACCGCGTCCATCCAGTCGTGCGGGGAGAAGGACGTGCTGACCGGGTTCCGCCAGCGTTTCCAGGCCGCGAGCAAAAGCCAGTACTTTTTCTTGATCGGCGTCAGGTTCATCATGGTTCTCATGTGTTAAGCGGCCAGTGCCCAGTAGGCCACCTTCCAGGTCTGTGGGGAGAGCGGCGCATGCTTAAGTGCTGTGGTGGCGTGTTTGATCGCGAGTGTCTTGTTGCCGGCGTGGATCGCGTAGCACGCCCAGTTGCGGTAGTGCTCCGCAGCAGATTGCTTAGGAGCGAGGTCCGGGCGAACCGATCCCGCGTCGAACTTCTCCGCGATACCGCGCCGCGTGTAAGCCTCGGACAGCACGTCCTTGAGCCTTTCACACATCAGCGCGTAGTTACGGAAACAGACGCTCTGGACATGTCGACGGTAGGTGTATAGGTACATCGGGAGATTGCTAACCCTGCCGTATTCAGCCAGACGCAGGAACAGGTCCAGGTCTTCGACCCAGTCGGTGCCTTCGCGCCACCCCCCCACTTCTCGCAACGCGTCGGCGCGCATCATCAGGCTGGCGTGGACCAACACACTGGCGTCGCCCTTGAGCAACCCGGCATCGATGGTTTCATGATCCGTCGGCGGCTCCTGAGAGCCGGCGGGCGAACCGAACGGGTCGGTCCGCTGCACCCAGGTGCCCACGGCAACACAGCGGGCGTGCTCATCCAGGTACGTTACCTGTTTGGCGAATCGCACTTCGGCACACCAGTCATCTGCATCCATCCGTGCGATGTATTCGCCGTGCGCCGCCTCCATCGCGTCGTTAAGCGCGCCGACGATCCCGGTGTTGGGTCGAGAGATCACACGGACCCGCTTCTGACGGTTGGCGTAATCATGCAGGATCGCTAGCGACGTATCGGTGCAGCCATCGTCGACACAGATCAGCTCCCAATCATCAAATGTCTGCGCGAGGATGCAGTCGATCGCTTCGACCAGGTAGGCCTGGGCGTTGTAGACCGGCATCAGCACGGACACGCGGGGCGGTTTATTTAGACTGTCCGATGTCACTTGGTCACGCGGCCTTTCGTTGGGCTGTGTCTGTGTAGCCGAGTCTGGCTGTGAGCTTGTTGACGGCACGCTTCCAGCGGGGCTGATCCAGCGATGCGAGCCAGCGCTCACATTCCTGGAATTTTTCTGGTGGTGTCGTGTTACGAGCCGGGTCCATCCCCTGGAAAGGCAGGGTCGACAGTGTTCGGCTACGCCAGCTGATCACGTCAAGCTGAGGCGTGTAGTGAGGCGTCAACTCGCCGGTCATGTCGTGCCAAGGGTGGAAGAGTTTGACCCCCGGGTTCCAACGCACCATCAGCCCCAAGCCGCAGAGCCTGGCGTAGACGTCTTTGTCGTTGGCATGAAAACCGGTCGCGAAGATCGGGCTCTGCTCGTAGCCGTTGATCTCGTCGAGCCAATGCCGACGGACGCTCAGGCAGGCACCGTGGTTTGACGGGTTGGTCAGCTCGCAAACCGCCCGCAGGTGTTCAAGACTGAATTCATCAACGTGCTGATCCTTCGGCTCGTTGTGGCGGTGGTAATACGTCACCAGCCGATCACTCGCCTGATGATCCTGCCAGACCGCGTTAAGGAAACCGGGCTCGGCGATCACGTCGGCGTCGGGAATGACCACCAGATCACCACGAGCTTCGGCGATGCCCTGATTGAAACAATAGGACGAGTGGTAGGTGCCGGTACGGCCCAGCGCGATAACCCGGAATCTGGGGCGAGCATCGATCCGGCGTTGCAGGTCGGGGGCGATCGTGCCGTAGTATTCAACCCAGATCAATTCATAGTCATCCGGGGACATGTCCTGCCGGGCCATGAAGTCAATAGAGTCATACCGCTCGCGGAACGAGCCGTCGACCATGATGACGCTTATCCTGGGGCGTTGATTGCTTTGGTTCATCACGCGACCTCCCGGGTCTCTGCATGAATTTTTGGCACGGGGCTAACGACCCCACCTCTTTGGATCGTGTCGTTGAACAGATCGATATAGGCTTGTGCTTGTTTCGAGGGTGCAAATATGGTTTCGGCTAAGGCACGGCAATGACGCCGCCTGGCCACACCCTGCTCAACCGACTCGTCGATCGTCGCGCCGATCCGTTCGGCCAACGCGTTGGGGTCGTTGGGCGGGACGAGCCAACCGGTTTGGCCGTGGATCATCGCCTCACCGACACCACCGACATCAGACGCGATGCTGGGCACGCCACATGCCGCAGCCTCCAGCAGTGTGTTCGGCAGGTTGTCCGCCAGTGTGGGCAGGACATGAGCCATGGCAGCGCTGTACGCCAACCGCATCAGACGCGGGTCGTGAACGTCATTCAAAACACGGTGGTCCCAATCGCCCGGGAGATGCTCTGGCGTGCCTCCACCGAGTTGCAACAGGATCGTGTTAGGGCGTTTGAGTTTCGATAGCGCCTCATAAAAGACGTGAGCGCCTTTCCGAGGGTCGCCGGGGGTTGCGGCGCTGACGAGCACCGGCCGACCCAGCGGGAGGTCTAGAGCCTGCCTCGCCGCGTCCCGATCAATCGGCTTGTAACGATCAAGCTCGACACCATTTCGGATCACCCGCACATCGTATCCAGCAAGCATCCCACGCTGCGCCTCGCCGGCAAGCCAATGCGAAGGCGTCGCGAAAGCGATCCGACCCGAGCGGGACAAACCCTGCTTACGCTTCTGATACTGAGCCGGTACCGCCGAGGGCACACTTGTTGGGTAGCTGTCAGCCATTCCACAATCCGCATCACACCCCGTTTCAAATTTCCGGCATTCCATGCTGTAGGCGCAGGTCCCGGTGAAGGCCCACATGTCGTGAAGCGTCCAGACCACCGGAATGTGTCTCGATAATTCTGAGGGCAGCGTCGCGGGGAGGCCGGCGCCGTGGAGGTTGTGGACGTGGACCACGTCCGGACGATGTGCGCGTATGACATCTTTGATACGGCGTGCGGTGGCCTGTGAATCCACCGCCTGCCGCTGGTCCGGGCGAAGCGTGAGCGCGATACGGCGTGCCGCCTTACCAACGGTAGAATAATCACGCAGGTTGATCGTCTCGAACGGCGATGCCGGGTCGGGGTACGGTGTGGCCCAAAGGACCTCGTGGCCATGGCTTTGCATACCCAGCGCCAACCGGTGGGCGGCGATGCCGGCACCCCCTTTACGCTGCACGTCACTGAGGAGCATGATCTTCATGCCGCCACCCCCCTACCGGTCGTAGCGAGCAGTCCGCTACGACCCAGCTTCAATGATGTGCCGACAGCGTTATATCGCTTGACCAACAGGTCCTTGCCGCCATCAGCGACATCGGTCAGCGTGACTATACGATCTGTGGCGGACCGGTCACTCAGGAAGCCTTTTACCTTACCGCCGAGTGTGTAGTCGATCGCAAGGTAATCTACATCAAGCGTATGCGCGAACAGCACGGAATGGAAACGCATCGTTATGCAGGCCGTAGCGCCACGCATCGACTGGATGACCGAGTCCACACCGGATGGCCGTTGTTCGATCAACGGGTCGAGCCCCATAAGGTACTGCTCCGCGAATCGGCGGTTGTAGCCGCGGTCGTCGCAGCCCTCGAAGAAGCAGTGCATGCTGTAAAGCGCTGGACGCAGGCCTTTGGTTTCGCACAGATGGCGTATCTGGTCGCCAAGTTTCTGATCGAACCGGTCCCGCAGTTCATTGTATTCTTCAACGGAGCGCGAACCACGGTAACCCGCGGGCCACTCCCGAAGGTAGCAGGCCAGGACCGGCTGCTGTTCGAGAACCGGCAGATCGCGTTTGCGTGACTGCACATAATCTGTTGCGGGGTCACCGACACATCGGATACCGCGCAGACCAGTCAGCTCCGTCGCGTAAGCAACCGAAGCACGGTCACGGAGCGTGATATCGTTCGCTAAGGTCAGGATTCGCTTCACCGCATCGATACAGAACACATCCTGTAACGGTCCTACACCACAGCCGTAGACGGTCCGCACCTTGCCGTTGGCGGCGGCTACTGCGAAGGCGGCGAGGATGACGCCCAGTTCGCCCAGGTCCATCAGCGGGCCTCCACCCATGACCACTTCATCCGATGTCCAGCAGGCTTTCAGGAATCGCGGGCTGTAAACCGGAACAATCTTTGCTTGCTCACCAAGCTCGCGCAGCGTTCGTTCTGTAATTAACGGGTACAGGCTGCTGACCGAAAACACAGCGTCGGGGTAGCGCTTGCGGTATTTCTGGATTATCCCGCCGAGGATGGCTTTGTCGCCGACGGTTTCCGTGCCGTACCAGCCTGTGATCAGGATCTTGCGTCTGCCGATCGTCTCAGACTGCCCGCGCATCACGGGCAATCGATTGGAAAGCCGGATCGCGTTCTTGATCGACAGGGCACGGCGGGCGTATTTTTCCGTGAGACCCTCAACCCATTCGCGCGTGGTAACCGTTGCGTGGTAGTCGTGGATGCAAGTCGCACAGTCTTCTTTCTTGACACGTCGACGCTCACTGAGCTTGCCCAGATAGAGCTTCTCGGAGGACTGGTCCAAGGCGTTGCCGATGATCTCCGACTTCGGAGCGCAGTACTGCAACTGACCCCGACAATCCAGGACGACGGCCTGGTCCTGATACGGGCAGGCTGTCCGGCGGGGTTGGCCGTTGAGCATTCCCGCGATGCTGCGGTAGGTCCGCCGAACAGCGTCGCGCGTCTCGTACTCACGCTCCAGCTTCGTGAAGAACATCGCCAAGTGATACGACTCGTCATCGTCAAACCCGCGGATATACGAAGTCTGGCCGAAGTTGTAGAGGCGTTGAATGAATTCGCCGACGCGGAATCGGGCGTAGATCCCTGTCGCCTGACAGTATTCAAGCAGTTCGTCGACGTGCCAGAGGTTAGTCTTGGTGATCGTGCAGCCGACCGATAAAGGCAGATTTAGACGATCACGGATATCCTTAATTACACAGATGGCCGATTCAAAGTTGCCTTCTCGACCGCGGACCTGGTCGTGCACAGCACCGACGCCGTCAAGTGAGACCATAACGTTAAAGTCAACCCGGCGATCCGCACACACCCTGGCGGAGGCCTCGATGCGTTCGATGACATCATGATCGCGGATCGCGTTGGTGATGACGCCCGTGCCCTTGAGATTGGGCAGGGCCTTGCAGATCACGTTAAACAATTCGGGCAGGTCTTTGCGTAGCGTGGGTTCACCGCCGGAGACGCCGACGTAATCTACCCGGCTGTAGAGCCTGTCACGCAGCACGCTGCCGAGTTGGTTGGGGGTTAGTTCGACGTCACGCTTCTGCTGCCAGATGTTACACATCTCACATCGTGAATTACAGATATCATTGACCAGCAGGTTGACCGTGGTCGGCTTGGCGGGGACGTACGACGACAGCCGCCGCCGCAGGTCCTGGCCCGCGACGCTGATCAAGGTTCGTGTATCTCGCGTGAGTTCTCTGAGCATGGAATGTAGTCTTGCCTTAGCCTGCCTTTGACCGGGTGTTGGGTTCGTCGTATCCCAGCCGGTTCATCAACGCGCCGCAACGGTTGGTTAGATAAACAAGGTCGGAATCTTCATAATAGTTAACCCAATCGCCCTGCTTACCGCTGCGCATAAACCGGGTCGACTGCTGACGGTGCACTTCACTGCGGAAGGGCCGTCCATTCTGGTTCTCAAGACTCTTCATCTGCTTAAACGATGACGCCTGCACGGCACTCTGCACCTGCTGATCTGTGTAGCTGCGCTGTCCCCAGAAATCGATCAGCTTCCGGAGCTCTTGTGAAGTGTTGGCGAGCATATCTTCGTAGCGGATGACATGGACATTGCGGCGACCTATCCAGCCCGCCACGTGTTCATGCCAATGGCATGGGTGCAGGTCCGGCTTGCGTAGAAAGGAACCGAAGCTCGTCCCGCCAGGCAGCCGTTTACGCAGGTAATGGTAGTACGACACGTACACGTCTCTAGGGTCACGGACGATATAGACGACTCGGGGGAACAGTTCATCCAGAGGTGAATGGCTCTTGAGCACCCTCGGCCGTGCGGCGGCCTTTACTTCCTGTGTGTGAAGCCCGTACTCGGGGACATACGACACCGCTGAATGGAAATCAATTGGTTGGTCGCCTTGGTTATCTCGCTCACCACGCAACAGATTGGCCAGCAGGAACCGCATCCATGTGTTCCCCGATTTGGGGTATGAGACCAGGAATAGATCATCGTCATAGATCGGTTCACACGCGGATGGTGTCGGCCCGCCCTGGGATCGATTCCACGAATTAAAGAGGTTATTTATCCAGTGCATCATCAAAATACCCTTGACCTACGCCGCAATGCCCGTGCATGTTTCCAGTTCATTCGGGGTGATAGGCTTCATCTTCCAGTCAAGCAAGGGCGCAACCGCACCGGGCCACTGCTCTGTGTAGTGCGAACCATGATCGGTCGTCCGGGTAGTCTGAAACCGTAGGTAGGGCTTGCTCGGCACGAGTATTTTGAGCCCCGGGCAGCCGGCGTTGATCCGGAGTGTGTACCGCCCGACATTGAGTAAACGTTCAGGGATCGTGCAGATGCTGCGGAAGACGCCGGGTTCCGTGCGGGCGGCGCGCTGGGTGTGGTCGGTCGTCGCCAGCGCGATCGTCCCGTCGTCGCACATGACCTTGATGACCCAGCGCATGTCGTCCACCGGCTTGCGGACGCGGTAGGTCAACTCAACCTGCACGGGTTCAGACAGGTCGAATACACCGCGGCGTTGCCCGGCAGGGTCCGTAACACGGACAGACAGCAGCCTGACTTCTTCACTCCCGGGTGCCCCGCTGTTGTCTTCCCAATTCACCTCCCCGTTGCTTGCGGTGCTTGCGAATAACTGGTTGAGGTAGGCGTCGATGACTTCGGGGGTGTCGCCGGCGTGCGCGACCCGGCCCGAGTCAAGCAGTATCGCCTCGTGGCAGAGGTTGCGCACGGCGGCCATGTTGTGGCTGACAAAGATGACCGTCCGCCCGCTCTGCGCGACATCGCTCATCTTGCCCAGGCACTTGCGTTGAAACGCCGCGTCACCCACCGCGAGGACCTCGTCCACGATCAGAACCTCCGGCTCCAAATGCGCCGCGATAGCGAACGCCAGACGGACGTACATCCCGCTGGAGTAACGCTTGACCGGGGTATCCAGAAACCGATCAACCTCAGCGAAGTCGACGATCCGATCGAAGTGCTTCTTGATTTCTGAGCGTTTGAGCCCGAGGATCGCGCCGTTGAGGAAGATGTTCTCTCGGCCGGTCAGTTCGGGGTGGAACCCGGTACCGACTTCCAGCAGGCTGGCGACCCGGCCGTGGATTGTCGCGGTGCCCGAGGTCGGGTCGGTGATGCGCGACAGCAGTTTGAGCAGGGTGCTCTTGCCAGCGCCGTTGTGCCCAACGACGCCCAACACCTTGCCGGGCTCGACCCGGAACGAGACGTCGCGGAGCGCCCAGAAATCCTGCGATTGGTTGTGTACTTTAGCGTCTCGGCAACTCGGAACTACCATCGACATGAGGCGCTGACGCAGCGTTTGCGTCTGACCCAGGCGGTAGCGCTTGGAGAGTTGTTCGACCTGAATGACGGCTTGACTCATGACGTTCCTACAAGACCGGCAAGGTCCGAATAACGGCACGCCGCTGCATACGTCACAGACGGACCAACCGGTAGGATCGTCATCGTCCAATAGAGAGGGGTCCTTGAGGGGCGCGTCCGGTATGTAACAACAGCAGTTATCGCTGTCACGACCGACGACAAGGAGCGATAATGCGGTCCCGGAGTGCCATGGGTTGAGGTTGAGGACGGGCGTTCAATGTTACTTAGACCACGTCCGCGAAACGGCGTTCCAGCTTCGCGAAGAACGTCAGCCCGACCAGCAGTGTCACCGCCGCAACCGTGGTCGAGACAAGCCAGGCGGCGTAGTTCACGGGCTGATCCAAAACGACGGCACGAAAGGCGTCGATCGTTCCCGCCATCGGGTTCAGATGCATCAGCCACTGGTACTGCTCGGGCACGAAACTCAGGTCATAGATCACCGGGGTCATAAACAGCCAGAGCTGGAGCATGAATGGCACGACGTATCTGAAGTCGCGGTAACACACGGTCAGGCTCGCTAAAAGGATCCCGACGCCAAGCACCGCGATCACGGTTGAAAGCACTAATAGCGGCACGAGCACCAGACCCACCGTCACCGGGACCTGGAACCAGACCATCAACCCCGCCAGCACGACAAACGCGATGGCGTAATCGATCGCCGGGACCAGCGTCGCCGACAATGGCAATAAAAGTCTTGGGAAATAGACCTTGCTGAGGATGTGCGCGTTGCCGACCAGGCTGTTGCTTGAAGCCGTCACAGCGTTGGCAAACAGTGTCCAGGGCAACAGTCCGGCATACAGGAATACCGGGTAAGGCACGCCACCGACCTTGTCGGCCATGCCCATCACCTTCCCGAAGAAGATGTGCAGCACGACCATCGTCGCCAACGGCTGGATCACCGCCCAGGCCACCCCCAGGAACGTCTGCTTGTAACGCACACGCAGGTCGCGCAACGCCAAGACCCAGGCCAACTCACGGCGACGCCAAAGCTCTCTGGGGTCCAGCGCCGCCAACCCGCGGCTCGGGCGGATCACGGTCTGATGTGACTCACTGCTTAGCGAACCCACGGGCGGGAGTACGGAAGAATAGGGTGTGCTGGACAAAACCGCGTGCTCCCTGGCATCAGCGCCTGTCGGTCAGACGGACAAGCTAATCGATACAGCCGGCACAACCGGCACAGGAAGTATCGACGCATCCGGGAGGGCACTTAAGCGGACACCAATCAGCAAAGACCGATAACAACAATCACAGGGGCCTTGCAAGGGATTCCGGCTCGGGTTCTTCACAGGCTTCTTCTTCGTTTGTCTCGCCGGTGGACTGCGTTTCACCCGACTCATCGCCGTCCTCCTCATCGTCATACCAGCGACGCTTGTGCTTCTTCTCCTTCGCCGGGCGGATAAATCTCGGCGAGAACAGCGAAGCAACGAGCAGTGCCTGGATACCCAGCACCGGCAGGCGGAATCGCTCCAGGCCGGTCGTCTGCGTGGCGAATGTGAAGTAGAACATCACACCACCGAGCAGGATAAAGGCGGCCCAGTGTCGGCGGACCAGCAGCATAACCGTGCCGAGGATCATACCCACCACCAGCAGGCCGTTGATCCCGACCCAGGCAAGCGCGAGCCAGCCGGTCGGGTTTTTCAGGGTTTCGGAGAAGTTCTCCCATGACAACCCGCCGTTCATAAGCTTGTCGCGCAGGCCGGTCGGTGTGTAGGTCAACCCAAGCTGTTGGTACAAGCCGCCCATGCTGTGGTCGGTGAAGAACTTGGTCCAGCTCTCCTTGATGACCTGGCCGTAAAGGCCCGGCTTGTCCTGGATCGCCTGGACGCCCAGCGTCTTCATCGTGTCAAATACTTCACCCTCGGGGTTGGCTTCCTGCTCGGTACGCAGTTCCTGAACAAGCGTGTCCACCGTGGCGGGCCAGTCTTCCTTCCAGTCACCGCCCTGTTCGGTGATACGCATGTAGGCATTGCCGTAGAAGTAGGTGTTGATGTAGGGGATGCTGCTGAGTCGGTAGCCGAACCCGATGCCCTGGTTGCGCGCCATCCACGCCACCCCGGGTGCCACGGATAGCGCCACCATCAGCGTCGCCAGAATAAAAGTCTTCATCCTGAAGTCGGTCACGATCATCCACAGTGCCACCGCGGGGCCCAGCAGGATCGACACCGGGCGGACCAGCACGCTCAGCCCGATCATCAGGCCGCCGAAGGTCGTCGAGCCGATGCCGCGTGCCTGACGATCGGCGACCGACCACAGGCCGAGCAACACCAGGAACGTGAAGCACGTCTCTGTTAAAACCGCGGTCGGTGCCGCGATATCTGCCGGGTGAAGCGCAACAATCGCCGCGGCAAACAGCGCCGGTCCGGGCCGTTTTAATAACGCCCGACCGACCCCGTACACCAGCGCCACCGAGGCCGCACTGAATAAGCACTGAAGCAGCAGAAGTCCGTTCAAACCCAATCCAAGCCATGCGGTCGCCCCAAGCAACGCGGGGTACCCCGGGGTCCGCATGATCTCCGGGCGTAAACCATTGGTGTCTGTCTGTTCGCTCTGCCCAAGGTCCGTGCGAAGCTGATGCAGGGGTTTATGCACCACGCCCGTCTCCGGGCCTGATATGCCGAACGTGCCATGGCTGACCAGGGTCTCGCCCAACTGGACATAACGGTATGAGTCGGGGTACATCGCCCGCTCACCGCCGCCGTAGGGTCCCACTGTGAACAACATCACCCGCAGCACCAAGGCCGCAAAGAAGATCAGGGCGACATAAAACGCCTGCGACTCTTCGTATAAAGGCTGCACCGGTATCGGGCGCGGCTTGGCCTTCGGTTGCACGAAAGGCGTCGCCACCTTGGGCGCGGGCTGCGCCTGGGGCGGGGTATCCAATACCGTAACGCTTGGCCGGGGGCTAGGTAGAAACCACATGGCAACAACTCCCAATGTTTGTCGGTCCAGGATTGATATCGCTGGCACCGTTACAAACCGCTTAATCCTCATCGTCGCGACAACCGGCAGACTTAACGGCTCACCGCCGTCCAATAACCGGACCCGACCGTGAATCGTCGGATATAACCCGACGCGGACTCACACTGGATTGTTAAAACTGAAGGTCGCGAGGAGAAGATATGACGGCTGTAACACCTGGGCGGCTGTTTAGCCGAGTGATGACAGGTGAACCTAAGCCTGCGAACCTTGATACCGGTGCAGTTCCATCACACTCAGCAGATAGGCGAGGCTCGACTCGGCACCCTGATTGCGGTTCGCGCCTTCGGGGTTCAGGCCGTCCTTACACCCGCCGGTCTTGAGGTCATAAAGGGGTACGCTCAGGTCGTTGCCGCCGGTGAACCATTGGAAACAACGCCGGGCTTCATCCGCCCAGAGATTGGTTCCGCTGACCTGCGCAGCGGCCAGGCAGGCTTGCACCATCGCGTGAGCTTCCAGGGGCTGCTGATCGAAAGCCGCCCGCGTGCCCCCGCGCGGCAGCCAGCCATTGTTGCCGATGATGCTCAGGTGCCCGTCGGGTGCGCGTTGCACTTCTAACAGCCACTTCAAAGACTTTAGGCCCTGCTCCACCATTTCCAATCGCCCCATGGATTGCCCCGCTTCGATCACCGCCTGGCAGAGCTTGGCGTTGTCATACGTCACCAGGTCTTCGCACCAGGGCCAGTCATCGGTTCCGTGCTGGGAGAATGCCGAATAGATTTCGTGTGCATAGCGGTCGCGTAGCACGACCGCCGACCCGCTGGCTTGGGTGCCTGCTGAATCATGGGCAGGATACTTCTGAAGGTACGCCTCGATACCAAGGACGGCAAAAGCCTTGGAACGCAGGTCGCGGAAGTCTTCGACACCCGGCAACGCCTTGGTGAACAGGTCGTCGGCCAGGTCGCGGATGTCCGGGTCCAAGGCATTGGCAACCGTGACCCCCAGCGACCAGATCGTCCTGCCCTGGCTGTCCGGGCTGCCGACCTCTTCCAGCCAGCGCCGGTCATAGGCCATGAAGTTTCGGAACTTCCCCGCCGCCTCATTGAAGGCGTGCGCCAGAAATGCCAGGTAGCAGCGTTTGGCCAGGGGGGTCGTGCCGTCGCCGGAAAGTCGGGTGTGGTACATCGCGGCGATCAGGGCCCGGGCGTTATCATCGATGCAGTAGCCGTGGTCCAGGTCAGGGAGGGAGTACAGCGCGTGCTGGAACACCCCCGTGCGGTCGGTCATGCTCAGGACATGCCGGACATCGATCTGCGGTAAAGGCTCGAAAGAGTCAGGCGGGCGCTGCGTGCGGACATTATCCTTGCCAGAACTACACATATATAAGTCTCACATCGGTTGATTCTCCCAGTCAGGGATAATACGTAAGAGTTCAGATATGACCAGTCCGCATCGGCCCCACGCACCAGACAAGTCATGGCGAAGCCCCTATCTGCAGGTCCACTAAATTATGTAATTATATCACATGCAAGTTTCTATCACTTAAATATATGTTATACATAGCTTTATTTTTATTCGCCCTATCGTTCCGCACAGATGTCATAAAACATTGAAACGATAAGAACGGCCTATACTCCCTAAAAGGGGGCTGAATGAGCGAATACAACGAGTTTTAGCCATTCCACCGAAGAATCATTGACAGTAGGCCTTCTTGTTATATAATCAGGGTGCGTCGTATCGGCATGTATCTTTGCCGGGCGCAGGAGATTACGGAAACAATCCCGTTGTCCATCACAACCATCTTGCAAGGGAGGATTCATACCATGCGGAAGATTGCACTAAGCCTTGGTTGCGCAGCGATGCTGGGTACCGCAAGCACCTCGTTCGGGGCCCTGGGCGTCGTCGTCAGCGAAGACTTCGAGAGCTACGCCGATACCTCAGCCATGTCGGCTGTCTGGGCCGGGTTCGACGGCACACTGGAAACCGAGATCGACTTCGACTACGACGGCATACCCGATGAAGTCGGCAACAACTCGGCTTCCCACTCCGGGCCTAGCGTCAACGCGATGCCTCTGGCCTCACCTGTTGTCGCCACCGTTGACGAATGGATCAAACTCAGCGTCGATATCTTTGACGACGCCACCAACCTCGACCCGTTCCTGCCTCTGAATCCGGACAACAAACGGAGGAGTTTGGGCCTGCGTGACACCACCGTCCCCTCGAACATCATCGAACTGGGCATGTGGAACGCCCCCGGCCACTTCGCTTACCGCGCGATCCTCTTCGGCAGCGCAGGTGATGACCCCAACTGGGTCGCCTGGGACATGGGCACGGAACCCGTGGGTGCTGGCGTACTACCCGTCAACCGCTTCCGCGGCGCCGGCTGGCATCGTTACCACGTCACCATCGGCCCCGAGACTCTAATCTTCGAGATTGACCTCGACCGTGACGGCACGATCGATGGCACCGATACCTATGAAGGAACCACGATCGCATCCGGCCCGGTCGGGTTCAACGAACTGCGTTTCGGCGGCCCCTCGAACACCTCCTCCGCTGGCGGCGGCGTCCACTTCGACAACATCGTCCTGGAAATCATCGAGGCACCGGTCTCACTGGTCGGCGACCTCAACGGTGACGGGTTCGTCGGCATCGATGACCTGAACCTGGTCCTGGGCAACTGGAACCTGAACGTGCCTCCGGGCGACCCCCTGGCCGACCCTTCCGGTGATGGGTTCGTCGGTATCGACGACCTGAACCA
>JAJDCW010000269.1 GCA_029260635.1 Phycisphaeraceae bacterium
CCGCGATCCATATCAAGGCGTTTACCGCCGTCGAGATCGTCCACCTAGCGCGGATCGGCAAAAGACCCAACGATCTGGCTGGCGTATTGCGCGACCTGCGCGACGCCGGGCTTGGATCACTCCCCGGCGGCGGGGCCGAGGTGTTTGACGATCGTGTGCATGACGAGGCCTTCAAGGGCAAGATCCGCAGCGACAAATGGCTGGACGTCCACCGCGAAGCCCACAAGCTGGGCCTGATGAGTAACGCCACCATGCTCTACGGCCACATCGAGTCTCTCGAAGACCGGGTCCACCACTTCTGCCTATTGCGCGAAGCACAGGACGAGGCGATACAAAACAGCAACTCCGGGGGCGGCCGTTTCCAGACGATCATCCCCCTGCCGTTCTTCCCCGACGAGTCCGAGCTGGAGCACCTGCCCGGGCCAAGTGGGCTAGACAACCTACGCATGCTCGCGGTCAGCCGGCTGATGCTGGACAACTTCGCCCACGTCAAGGCCTTTTGGATCATGCAGACCCTGGCCGTGTCTCAGGTCTCGCTGGACTACGGCGTGGACGACCTGGATGGCACCGTCGTCTGGTACGACATCACCAAGGTCGGCGGGGCCGACACCCATCAGGAAGTCGGCGTCAACGACCTGCGTCAGGCCATCATCGAGTCCGGCTACGACCCCATCGAACGCGACACCCTCTACCGCAGAATCGAACGGGATGGAGCAGACTGGCACGTGGCGGAAGCAATGCAAACCGCCAGCACCTAATCAATACGGAGCTAGATATTGTCAGACCTGAAGGTCGCGATCATAACCGGTGCGGGCAGCGGGATCGGACGCGCCGTAGCGGTCCAGCTCGGTGGCGAGGGGTACTGCGTGGTTCTGGTTTCGCGCGGCCGGGATCGTCTTGAAGCTACAGCCGAACTGGTGGACGGCGAGACTTTCGTCTACCCGGCGGACGTGACCGATACCGATGCCGTCACCACACTCATTG
Organism: Phycisphaeraceae bacterium; assembly: GCA_029260635.1. Taxonomy (GTDB): domain Bacteria; phylum Planctomycetota; class Phycisphaerae; order Phycisphaerales; family Phycisphaeraceae; genus JAJRRS01. Next base: position 985 of record JAJDCW010000269.1, read on the forward strand.
AGGACGTCTTAGCCAGTTTTGGGCGCATCGATGCGTTGGTGAATGTCGCGGGCTACGCCGAATTGCTCCCGATTGAGCGGGTCACCGCCGAGCATTGGCGTAAGACGATCGATGTCAATCTGAGCGCCCCGGTGATCTTGACCGCCGCCGCATGGCCGACTTTCAAGAAGCAACAAGCCGGCATCGTGGTCAATGTCTCATCGTTGGCGAGCGTTGATCCCTTCCCCGGCTTCGCCACCTACGCGGCGGCGAAGATCGGGCTGAACATGTTTACAAACTGCACCGCCCAAGAAGGCAAAGCCCTCGGCGTCAAGGCGGTCGCCGTCGCGCCAGGCGCGGTCGAGACGCCGATGCTGCGGGCGATGTTCAATGAGCAGATGATCCCCGTGGAGAAGACGCTAAGCCCGGCGGAAGTCGCGGAAGTCATCTGCGGGTGTGTCACCGGGAAGCGTGAGTTCGAAAACGGCGAGACGATCGTCCTGCCAAGCCCCTGATTATTGAATAGCCTTGATCGGCACACCCAGCAGCCGCTCGCCGTAGGCACGGACATCTGCGTCGGGGCCGGCGAGGATGTGAGTGACGCTTGAGCCGTGGCGGGACGCGGGGCCGTGTCCGACCATCACGGCCGGGTCGTGGTATTCCATCTCACCGAAGCCGGACGTGCCACCGTCGCTATGGTTGTAGGCCTGGAGGACGTCGCCGCCTATGCGCTGGTTCTCGTCGGCGGAAATCGGGATGTCGGGGTAAGGCTCGCCGGGTTGAGGGGCGAAGAGGCGCAGGATCAGGGTCGCGCTGCCATCACCGAGTTTCCGGTAGTAGCCCATCCGCCCGGTCGTGTGCTCGGCCTTGAGCCCCATCTTTACCTTGCGCTCGCTGTCGATCAGGAAGCGCACAGCGTTTGCATCCCGAGCGACGTGCTTATCACCGAACGGCTCGTAGTAGCTCGTCGGCTCACTTACAGCTTTAGGGTCCGTTGTCGTCGGACAGATCAATGTGCCGACCGGCGGGACCTGAAGGATGTCCCAGGCACAGGCGACCGCCCCGTCATCCCCGCCTCGCAACAGCAGGACATTGGTGATAGCAAAGCTGGCGCACTTGAGAGTCTCTGGCAGCCCGGCCGGTGCTTCTACCGCCCGCACCTGCCTCGATACCGCCAACTCGATCTTTTTGCCGTCACGCACGTCGGTCAGGTCAATACGGGTAGACATCTGGACGTGGACCGGCGAAGCGCTGTCGGTGAGATACTCACCGGGATCGATTTGCGGTGGGGTCGCGGCGTGCTTTCCGGCATCTTCGCGGGCCAACGCCAGGCTAGGCCAGTACCAGCCGACCTCCGGGGCGATCCATAGACGGTCCCCGCCGAACGGATTGGCCGCCTTCTCAGGATCAAGCATGCTCTCATGATGAAAGAACAGGTTGTCCTCGACCCCGGGCACCCCCGGTATCGCACAGGCCATCACCCGGGCCCCGCGCTCGGTCACCAGCAGCATCCCGTCCCCGGCCACGATCCGGTGGGTCGGGTGGTTCTGGGCCTGTGCGGCGGTATCTAACTGGTCAAACCAATCAGGCATGGTCGTTTCCGTGTTTAGGGGAGGGAAATCAGGCCCACAGATTAGACGAAAACCGCGACGCGACCAATCGCGGCGGCATTCATGTCTAGTCGGTGTGTCGCAAGATCGAGCTACTTGACCTCGAAGGTGTCACCCGAGTTCAACAGCTTCTCGATCGAGCCTTCGCCACGCTGCTCGATAGCGTCGGCGACCTGTTGGGTGAGCAGGTCTTCGTAGCAGTCGTCCTTGACGTCGTAATAGACGCCCATGGGCTCGGGGAACTCGGGATACGACATCCGGCTGAGCATAAAGGCGAGCTTCTCGTCGGACTCGTCGTGGAAGATCAGGTCGTCTTCCTGGCAGTCCTTGCCGATGACTACTTTCTCGAGTTTGTAGTCGCCGGAGAGCCGGATGCCCTTGTCGCGGTCCTTGCCGTAGATCAGGGGCTTGCCGTTCTTCAGGCGGATGATGTTGTCTTCCTTGGTGTCCTTGTCGCTGGCGTGTTTGAAGGCGAAGTGGTTGAATACGTTGCAGTCCTGGTAGATCTCCACGAACGACGACCCGCGGTGGGCCGCGGCGCGCTCCAGTACCTCGCCGAGGTTCTTATCCACATCGATACACCTCGCCACGAAGCTGGCCTCGGCGGCGAGTGCGATCGACAGCGGGGTCAGCGGCAGGTCGATCGACCCCATCGGGGTGGACGGGCTCTTCTTGCCGGTCTCGCTGGTCGGCGAGTACTGGCCCTTGGTCAGGCCGTAGATCCGGTTGTTGAATAGCAGGATGTTGACGTTGACGTTGCGGCGGAGGATGTGCATCAGGTGGTTGCCGCCGATGCTCAGCCCGTCGCCGTCACCGGTGATGACCCAGACGTCCAGGTCCGGGTTGGCGATCTTCACGCCGGTGGCAAACGCCGGGGCGCGCCCGTGGATCGAGTGCAGCCCGTAGGAGCTCATGTAGTAGGGGAACCGGCTGGAGCAGCCGATGCCCGCGACGAAGACGGTATTCTCACGCCTCGCGCCGATCTTGGCCAGAACCTTCTTGACCTGGTTGAGGATCGCGTAGTCGCCGCAACCCGGGCACCAGCGGATGTCCTGGTCGGAAGCGAAGTCTTTAGCGGTGAGGATGGGTAGCTGTGTCATATCAATTACGTTCCTTACTCGGATGCCTGATCCTTGAGGATTGGCCCCTCCAACGGTGCTTCGCCATACGCGACGCTGTCCATAAATCCCTTGTGTTCGTGGATGAACCACACCCGGACGGTCCCCGGCTGATCCTTGAAAAGGTCCAACTCGATTCTCAAACGACCTCCACCCGGCCCTTCGCCGATGAGTCGGACCTGCTGACGGCCAAACTTGTCGTTCACGGCATCGATGTGCATCGGCCCGGGGACGGGGATGTACCAGAACCCCATTTCATCGGGGTCGTCTGCCGGCTTGAGGAATTTGATCATCTCGCTGTTGTCGATTGCATTCCCAAGCGCGTTAAAATCAAGTGTGGCAATCGAATCGACGGACGGCATGCTGTACGAGCTGAAATTCCCGCCCGTGAGTGATTTGATGGTGACCTCCAATGTCGGCAACGCCTCGGCTCGGAGGGGCTCGGAGACCGGTTCCTCATCCGCCATCGTCCCGGCCGACAGCCACAGACCCGAAGCGAGCAGAGCCATCGCCATCACAGATACCGTGGATTTACGCTGCATATCGTCGTTCCTTAGCTTTGGGACCGACCATCAATGCTTGTGAAATCATAGTCCTGGTCTTCAACCCGGACCAGGCCGTTGTGTGGCCGAAGGTATTCGCGATCGCCATACTTGCCCTGAAGCATCAGGTCGATGGCCTGCTCGATCTCTTCAACCAGGAACGGTCGGCCCTGCACCTTGTTCAGCCCGCGTGCGTCGGCGAGATACTTGCCGCGGATCAACATCCGCAGCTGGCCGAGGTTCAACTCGGGGATCAACACGCGCTTAAAGCGTTTAAGGACCTCGCCGAGGTTCGTCGGCATCGGGTTGATGTGACGCAGGTGTAATCCGGAGACTTTTTTGCCTTCCTTGCGTGCGTTCCCGACCGCGGTATAGATCGAGCCGTAGGTGCCACCCCAGCCCAGGACCAGCAGCTCGCCCTCGGGGTCGCCGTAGGGTTCGATCTCGGGGATGAGTTTCGCGAGCCGGTCGATCTTCTTCTGCCGGACCTCGACCATGAGCTGGTGGTTGTCCGGCTCGTAATTGACGTTGCCGGTAATGTGTTGCTTCTCAAGCCCACCGATACGGTGTTCGAGTCCTGGGGTGCCGGGCAGCGCCCAGGGACGGACCAGGTTCTCATCACGGGCATAGGGCTGATAAGTCTCGGGATCAGTCGCGTGCTCGACCTTGATCTTCTCGAATTTGGTGTGGTCGGGGATCGGCCAGGGCTCTGAGCCGTTGCCCAGATACCCATCGGTCATCAGGATGACCGGTACGCGGTGCTGCATGGCGATACGGGAGGCCTCGATAGCACTGTCGAAGCAGTCACCGGGGGATTGCGCGGCGATGATGACGACCGGGCATTCGCCGTTACGGCCGTACATGGCTTGCAGCAGGTCGGACTGCTCGGTCTTGGTCGGCAGGCCGGTCGCAGGGCCACCACGCTGGACGTTGACCACGACCAGGGGCATCTCGGTCATCACTGCTAAACCAATCGCCTCAGACTTCAAGGCCAAGCCAGGCCCGGACGTGCCGGTCACACCGAGTTGGCCTGTATAGGAAGCTCCGATCGCGGCACAGACCGCGGCGATCTCGTCCTCGGCCTGGAAGGTCTTGACCCCGAAGTTGCGCATCCCCGCCAGTGCGTGCAGGACGTTACTGGCCGGGGTGATCGGGTAGGAGCAGTAGCAGACGTCTTTGCCCGCGAGCTTGGCGGCCGTGACCAGCCCCATCGCCACCGCCTCGTTGCCGGTGATCTTTCGGTACTTGCCCGGCTTGATCGCGGCCTTGGCGACGTGGTACTGAACAGGAAACAGCTCGGCCGTTTCGCCGAAGTAGAAGCCGGACTTCAGAGCCGCGATGTTCGCCGCCGCGACCTCGGGCATCTTCTTCTTTTTGCCGAAGTAGCTGTCGATCTGATTGATCGTCGTGTCTAACGGCCTGTCGTAGAGCCAGTAGACCATGCCAAGTGCGTACATGTTTTTGCAGCGGTTGACGTCCTTGTTGCCCAGCCCGGACTCTGCCAACGCCTCGGTGTTAAGCCGGGAGATCGGGACCTTGAACAACTGGAAGCGTTGATTCATTTCCTCGTCGTCCAGCGGGTTGTACCCCTCAGGGTAGCCCGCCTTCTTGAGGTTCATCTTCCCGAACTCGGACTCGTTGACGAGCACGATACCGCCAACATCAACGTCATCGATGTGGGCCTTGAAGGCGGCGGGGTTCATCGCGATCAGCGCGTTGACCTTGTCACCCGGGGTGTAGATGCTCTCGCTGGAGAAATTGATCTGGAACCCGGACACACCGGCGACTGTCCCGACCGGGGCGCGGATCTCCGCGGGGTAGTCCGGCAGGGTGGCGATGTCGTTGCCGATGACCGCCGAGGTCGAGGTGAACTGCGCACCGGCCAACTGCATCCCGTCGCCGGAGTCCCCGGCGAAACGGACCACCGCGGATTTGATCTCACTGGTCGGCTTGACGCCGGCCTCCTGCTTTGTACCCGTGCCCATGAGCGACGGCTCCTGTCCCCGGGAAAAAGTCGGAATCTATCGAAGGGTTATTGTAACTCAGACTCAGAATGACACCAACGGTTGTTTCTTGAAGTTTAGGCTTTAGCCTACTTTCTGTCTCTCAAGACTGCCTAAGTGGACATGATTTTGCCAAGGAGGACATCCGTTCAGATCGACAAGATTTCAACACCTATCCTGCCTGGGTTAACGCGCGGGCGGCGGCGATCCCGGCGAAGACCATCGCAATGCCCAGCCCGTTGTGGGTGATCAGGTTGACCGCCGCCCAGACGTAGTCTTGCTGCCGGTACAGTTCAACGGTGTGGAAGCCGAACGCCGAGAACGTGGTAAACGCCCCCAGGAACCCCCCCAGGATGGCGATGGTGGCCGGGGCCTCCAGTTGCATCTTCATATCCGCCTTGGCCCAGATGAACCCGAAGCACAGGCAGCCCAGCAGATTGACCCCCAGCGTCCCAATCTTCCAGGCCCCGGTCGGGGCGGTATTGAGAATAGCCGTAAGACTGACCCGCAGGACCGAGCCGACCGCTCCCCCCAAAGCGACCATCAAAAGTGTTGTAAAAACCCGCAAAGCGCGACCTCCAAGCCAGTCGGTCTGCCCGACGGCTGTTTTTTACCAGAAAAGCGCGGGGAATGTACGCAGGGACGCGCCCCACCGCCACAGGCCAAGCGGGCTCCCCCGGGACTTCCTAATATTGCTAGAATTCCAAGCCCCGGCTTATTAATCCCGATAGAAAATGAAGACCCACCTCACAGCCGACCGTCTCGATCACCCTACACAGCTCAGCGTGTGGGTTGTGGCGTGCCTGTCGTTGGTTTGCGTATTTTCAGGCTGTGAAGAAGAGGCGGTCCGGTCCTACCAGGCACCCAAGTCCCCGGCCTACACCCCCCCCGCCCCGATGGGGCCTGTCACGGGGTCCGGCTCAGCCGCGCCGAGCGATATCAACTGGGACCTGCCCGAAGGTTGGCAGACCAGCACGACAGGCTTGTCGATGGCGATGGCCATATTTGATGTCGTGGGCAACTCTGCCGAAGGCGAGGTTGGGGAAGCGGCCCGCGTCACCGTGACCGAACTGTCCGGCGAGGCCGGAGGCTTCCTTGGCAACGTCAACCGCTGGCGTGGACAGGTCGGCCTGGCACCGGTCGAGAAGATTGAGTTGCAGCCGATCAGCCCGGTCCAGATCGACGGGCACCCCGCCGGCCTGATCGACCTCGCCGCTGCACCGGGCGTCACCCCAGGCATCCCGCGGATGCTCGTCGTGCTGCTGCCCCGGATCGAGACCAACAGCACCTGGTTCTTCAAGATGACCGGCCCGGACGATGTCGTATCACAACACAAGCAGAACTTCATCGGGTTTGTCGAGTCGGTACGATTCGGGGAGGCGGCCGATGAATAGCGGCATCAAGAAAGCCCTGGCCCCACTGGCCTCACTGCGCCTGACCGTGCTACTGTTCACGTTGGCGATGATCCTGATCTTCGTCGGGACGGTCGCCCAGAAGTACGAGGGCAACTGGACCGTCGTTGACACCTACTTCCGGTCGCTGTGGCTGTGGATGCCGATCGGGATCGCCGGGATCAAGGTGCCGTTCGTTGGCGGATACTCCCTCTGCATCCTGATGCTCGTGAACCTGCTGGCCGCCCACACGGTAAGGTTCAAGCTCAGCTGGAAGCGGGCCGGGATTCTCCTGACCCACGCCGGACTGATACTGCTGTTGACCGGCGAACTGGTGACGGGTCTGTTCGCGGTCGAGTGGCAGATGCCGATCGATGAGGGCAGCTACGCGAACTACGCCGAGGACATCCGCGAGGCTGAGTTTGCCATCATCGACCCATCCCCGACAGACCATGACGGCGTCGTGGTGATCGCGCAAGCGATGCTTGAAAGCCATCAGGCCGACCCGCAGACCGGCAAAGGTCTGCCTATTATTGACCCGGCCCTCCCGTTTGAGGTGCGGGTGTTGCAGTGGATGCCCAACTCGGGGCTGCTGGGCTTACAGCAGATCAACGACCCGGCGCTGACACAAAAGAACCCGGCGACCGAGGGCCTGGGGGCGATGGCACTAGCGGTCGATATCCCCCGCGCCACCGGCGTCGACACCAGCAACATGGACGCACCGTCTGCCTATGTGCAACTGACCAGGAAGGGAGAATCGCTTGGTACCTGGCTGGTCTCCCTGCACGCCGAGCTGATGGGCGACCCCCGCCAGCCGGTGACCATCGACGACAAGACATACCTGATCGAGCTGCGCTACCGCCGGGACTACAAGCCCTACACCCTCCACCTGATCGACTTCCGCCACGACAAGTTTGTCGGCACGGAAGTCGCGAGGAACTTCTCCAGCGATGTCCGACTCGTCGATACCGAAAACAACGTCGACCGCCCGGTGAAGATCTACATGAACCACCCGCTTCGCTACCGCGGCGAGACGTTCTATCAGAGCGGGTTCTTCGGCGAGTCGCGCACCATCCTCCAGGTCGTCCGCAACCCCGGCTGGCTGATGCCTTACGCCGCGTGTGCGCTGGTGTCGCTCGGGCTGATAGTTCACTTCGGGGTGATGCTTAAGACGTTTGTCGGCAGGGTTAGACGATGAAGATGCTCACCAAACTCATCCCGAAGTTGGCGGTCCTGATCTGCCTGATCGTGGTCATCCGGCCAATGATGCCTCAGCACGAAGCGGGGGCTTACGACCTGGATACATTCGCGCAGCTCCCTGTCTCCGCCGGCGGGCGCACCAAGCCGATGGACACGGTCGCGCGTAACAACCTGATGATCATGAGCGACCGCCAGACCGTGACGGTGGATGACGTGCGCCGACCCGCGATATGGTGGCTTCTGGAGGTCATGGCCCAGCCGGAGATCGCCAACCGGTACGAGATATTTCGGATCGACCACCCGGACGTGCGCAGCCTGATCGAGGCGAACGACAAAGACAAGAAGCGTTTCTCGTTCGAGCACCTGCAAATGTTCGCTGGCGACCTGAATGAACAATTCACACGTGTCGAGAACACCAAGAATCCAAACAGAACGCTATATGAGAAGCATATAGCCGAGCTTCGCGACCACGCCACGATCTACGACGGGCTGATCTGGAAGCAGACGCCCTACGTCGTGCCGCCGCTGGTCGAGGGCGAAGCCTGGCGTCCGCTGATCGAAGAGATCCACCCCGGCCACGAGGGGCACGAAGACCACGCCCAACCCAGCGAGGCCGCCAAGCGTTTCGACAACATCCTGATCGCCTACCAGGCCAAGAACCCCACCGACTTCAACAAGGCCGTAGCCGAGTACGCGACGATGCTCGACCAGCAGATGCCCGACATCACACGCAAATCCCGCTTCGAGGTGCAGTTCAATAAACTCGAACCGTTTTACCAAGGGACGGTGCTTTACGTCCTGGCGTTCCTGTTAATCAGCGGATCGCTACTAACAGCCGGGATGAAATCGCCTGGCCTGACCGACGCCTTATCCAAAGCCACGGTCTGCATCCTCATCTTCACCTTCATCCTGCACACCTTCGGCCTCGCCGCCCGGGTCTACATGCAGGGCTACGCCCCGGTGACGAACCTCTACTCTTCCGCCGTCTTCCTCGGCTGGTTCTGCGTCGGGATGGGCCTGTTCCTGGAATGGCTCTTCCGCAACCGCCTGGGTTCCGCGCTAGCCGCCTTGATCGGGTTTGTGACCTTGATCATCGCGCACAACCTCGCCGACGGCGACACGATGCAGATGATGCAGGCCGTGCTCGACTCCAACTTCTGGCTATCGACCCACGTCATCACCGTGACCATCGGCTACTCCGCGACCTTCCTCGCCGGCTTCATCGGGATCACCTACATCATCACCGGTGTCTACACCCAGGGCCTGACCACCGACCTCAGCAAGACCCTCGGCAAGATGATGTACGGCGTGATCGCATTCGCATTGCTCTTCAGCTTCGTCGGCACGGTGCTCGGCGGCATCTGGGCGGACCAGAGTTGGGGACGCTTCTGGGGGTGGGACCCCAAGGAAAACGGCGCGGTCCTGATCGTCTTGATGAATGCCCTGATCCTGCACGCCCGCTGGGGCGGGATGGTCAAGACGCGTGGCATGGCGGTACTCGCTGTCTTCGGCAACATCATCACCGCTTGGAGCTGGTTCGGCACGAACATGCTCGGTGTCGGCCTGCACAGCTACGGCTTCATGGACTCGGCCGTCCTGTGGATGCTCATCTTCGTCGTCAGCCAACTCGCCATCATGAGCGCGGGCCTGATCCCGCAGTCACGCTGGCGCAGCTTCATGTCCTGACCGGACAAGTAATCGCGATACCCTACCGCTATGCCGCCCCGTCTGAACAAGCGTTTCTACAGCCGTGACCCGGTCACGTTAGCCAAGGCCCTGCTTGGCCAGCGGCTGGTCCGGGTGCTGGACGACAGAAAGAAAACTAGGCTGGCCGGAACGATTGTCGAAGTCGAAGCCTATCTTGGCGAGAAAGACCGGGCGGCCCACACCTTCGGCGGGCGACGCACGCCGCGTAACGAATCCATGTGGCGGGACGGCGGGCATGCTTATGTCTACTTCACTTATGGGTTGCATCATTGCGTCAACGTCGTCGCCTCCGTGGCGGGCGATCCGGTCGCGGTATTGATACGGGCACTGGAGCCGACCGAAGGTTTGGGGGAGATGTACCGCAGACGTAAAGCTGTCAAGCGTGATTCCGACCTGTGCTCCGGCCCGGCGAAACTATGCCAGGCGTTGGTGATCGACCGGACACTCGACGGCTGCGACCTGATAACCAGCTCGCAGATTTTTATCGAACAGATACGCAAGACAACCGTGCCTGCCAGCAAGATCACCACCGGCCCACGGATCGGTGTAAGCTACGCTCAGGACTGGACGGACAAACCACTACGCTTTTACCTCACCGACAACCCCCACGTCAGCAGAACATGATGAATCGATGGCCGACACACACGCTTGAACACACCGACCTCCCCGTCGGCCCCTGCGCCTGGCGGCTGCCGATGCTGGCCGGGGATGACCGCGATTACGTCCAGACACATCCCTCGTTGATCGTCGTGGACCCAACCGATCACGACGACATCCTGAAAACAGCAGGCCCATACATGGCCGACATGCCGGTCCTGCTGGGTGTCGGTGAGCCCGCCTTTGCACGCCAACTCCGCGACACGATCCTGCGACGCATGACGGCGATCGGCCGTGACCGCTTGGACGCGCTGGTCCTTCATGTCGAGGACCCCGCCGAGATCAAGAGCGGCGGGATGCTCCAGACGATGTTCGAACTGCGTGACACCGGTGTCGTCGGCTTCCTGGGGCTGGCCCACCCGGATGCCCATGTCGCCGAGTGGTTGTCAATCAATGCGGCCATCCGCTTGCTCGGGCTGGGTTACTCCCTGGCGGACCAGTCGGCGGCCTACCGGGCGATACCCAGCGCCAGCGATTACGGCATGTCGGCCTATACCTTGACCTGTCCGCAGACGGATGAGGGCATCCGCTTTGCTCTGGCTCAAACCCATCGGGCCCTTGCGGTGCTGGATCGGCCTGTCCCCACTGGGCTTACGCCGATGCCTGAAGCCGAAGCCAAGGAGGCCTGGGAGGCCTATGCACGAGCACACCCCGAGCCGCCACCGCTTAGACGGGGCCGACCCCCGATGGCAGATGTTTGATCCCCGTTACACGCCTCCAGCGGGGATACAGACCGGTCCGACACACGGTATGATCTAAGTCCGCCGATTAAGGTGGTGAGCCCCCGATTCGGCGTGTAGACTTACTTATTGAAGGCTCGCAGACCCACGACCCGGTACCCCACCCCATGACCGACCCAACACAACCGAATAACCCAAACGAAACCCCTTCTACCGATAACACCGCAGGCGGTGCACCGGACGCGGCCCCCACGCCCAACCCCGAGCAGGCGTTGGAGCAGGAGATCGCCGACGCGCTGGGCGGCAAGAGTGTTGAAGAGCTGATGGCCGAGGACTCTCAGGCCGAAGCCACCCCCGACGATAAGCCAGCCGTGCCCACCGACGAAGCCGGGCATCCAGACCTGCGACACGAGGTCCGACGCGGCCGTATCGCCGCGATCCGTGGCGACGATGTCTTCGTCGAACTCACCGGCGACACCGGGAAGATGCAGGGCGTCGTCCCGGTCGTCCAGTTTGATCGTCCGCCACGCCTGGGTTCGATCATGGACTTCGTCGTCGATCACGTCGATGAGAAACAGGGCCTGATCTTCCTGTCTCGTGAAGGCGCGATCAACCGATCTACGTGGGAGCAGTTGCAGCGTGACGCCGTGGTCGAGGCCCGGGTCATCGCAAAGAACAAGGGCGGGCTGGAGCTTGAGATGCCCGGCGGGATCGCCGCGTTCATGCCCGCCAGCCAGGTCGACCTACACCACGTTGACGATCTGGAAGCCTTCGTCGGCCAGAAGCTCGAAGCCACCGTCCAGGAGATCGACCGCAAGAGCAAGAAAGTCGTCCTGAGCCGACGTCACCTCCTGCACGACCGCCAGGCCAAGAATAAGGAAAAACTCCTGGGCGAGCTTGAGGTCGGCCAGATCCGCGAGGGCAAGGTCTCGAACATCGTCGACTTCGGTGCCTTTGTTGACCTCGGCGGGATCGACGGGCTGGTCCACGTCTCGGACATGAGCCACACCCACATCGACAAACCCAAGGACGTCGTGAAGTCAGGCCAGCCGGTCACGGTCAAGGTCCTGAAGATCGACCTGGAAAACCAGCGCATCAGCCTCGGCCTTAAACAGATTCAGCCCGACCCCTGGGAAGGCTTCGGGGACAAGATCAAGGTCGGCGACCAGATATCCGCCCGGGTCGTCCGCAACGCCGCCTTCGGCTCGTTCATCGAAATCGAGCCCGGTGTCGAGGGCCTGCTCCCGGTCAGCGAGATCAGTTGGAAACGCATCCACAAACCCGACGAGGTCGTCAAGCAGGGCGACGTCCTTAGGCTGGCCGTAATCGGCGTAGACATGGGTAAAAAACGGATCACGCTGAGCCTCAAGCAGGCGCAGGGTGACCCCTGGGTCGGTGCCGAGCGTAAGTTCGCCAAAGACAGCCTCGTCGAGGGCAAGGTCCTGGGCACCACCGAGTTCGGTGCCTTCGTTGAATTAGAAACCGGCGTCGAAGGTCTGGTCCACATCTCGGAGCTTGCCAACAAACATGTGGCCGTCGTCACCGATGTCTTAAACGTCGGCGACACCAAGCAGTTCCGCGTGCTGGATATCAGCGAGGAAGACCGCAAGGTCCGCCTGTCGATCAAGGCTGTCGATAAGCCCGCCGGTGCATCCGGGGGGTCGAGTGATACATCCAGCCGCCACGCCCCCAGCCCGCACAAGGCCGCCCCCAAGACACCACGCAAAGACCTTAAGGGCGGCATGGAAGCCAAGAGCCTGGGCCAGGGTCTGGGCAGCCTGAACCTTGACGATTTCAAGTGACCCCCCACCCCCGGAAATAGGTCTAAGGTGCTTCTGCATACCTTGGCTGAGGCCGGCTCACCGGCCCTGGCTTTGTGAAAGCACACACACCCGGCATAATAATTCCCCACGGTTGAACCCATGCCCCCCGCCCTCACCTATGACGTCCTGATCATCGGTGCCGGTGCCGCCGGCCTGATGGCGTCGATCTTCGCGGGACGCACCACTGGCCCTTCTCATTCCGTCGTGGCGCTCGACGGTGCCAAACGCATCGGTGCCAAGATCCTCATCTCCGGCGGCGGCCGCTGCAACGTGACCCACGACATCGTCACCCCCGCCGACTTCGCCGGCTCCAAACGCAACCAGATCGCCAAGGTCCTCAAGACATTTAGTGCCGACGACACCGTCGAGTTCTTTCACGAACTGGGCGTAAGCCTCAAACGCGAAAACACCGGCAAACTCTTCCCCACGACCGACAGCGCCAAGACCGTCCTGGACGCCCTGCTCTCGTCGGTCGATCGCGCGGGCGCTACACTCTTACCCGAACACCGCGTCACCAAAGCCTCACGCACCGACGACGGCTTCACCGTCCGAACCGAGCAGGGCGAATTCCACACACGCAGCCTCATCCTCGCCACCGGTGGCAAGAGCCTGCCCAAGACCGGCAGCGACGGCTATGCGTACAGCTTCGCCATCGGGCTGGGGCACACCGTCACGCAGACCACGCCGGCGTTGGTCCCGCTGGTCCTAACCGATGGCCACTGGCTGACACGCCTGTCCGGCCTGACCATGGATGCCGAACTCGCTGTCGCGAACGCCAACGGAAAAATCCTCCACCGCCAGGCTGGCTCACTCTTGCTGACCCACTTCGGACTCAGCGGCCCGGCCGCGATGGACATCAGCCGGCACTGGATCGCCGCTCACCAGCAAGACTCGGGCACGCAGTTGCTGATCAATTTCCTGCCCGGCCGGACGTTCGATGAGATCGAGGCTGAGTTAGTTGATCTCACCGGGTCACATGGCATATCAGGTATCACGAGCGTGCTGGAAGATTACGTCCCGCGCCGACTGGCCCACATGCTGACCGCCGAGGGGGCCTCGGTCGATCCGACAACACCGATGGCGCAGCTGAGCAAGCCCCAACGCCGGGCGGTTGTCCGGGCATTGACCTCCCTGCCCGTGCCCGTCGTCCGCGATCGCGGTTACCTCTTTGCCGAAGTCACCGCAGGCGGCGTGCCGTTGTCCGAGGTCAACCTCGCCACGATGGAATCGCGCAAGTGCCCGGGGCTGTATCTGTGTGGTGAGATCCTCAACGTGGACGGCCGGATCGGCGGGTACAACTTCCAGTGGGCCTGGGCCTCCGGCCGACTCGCGGGCATCAACTCGGCAAACGCGGAAGCAACGCCGCCCCAACATTTTTAAGTCAGATGAAACACTAATAAACGCTGATGAACCCAGATAGGATTATTATTCTGTTTCATCTTTCTATCCGCGTCTATCAGCGTTCATCCCTGTTCCTATTCCCCGACTCTCCCGAACCCCCGCCGACTCACCGGCGTACCTTATCGGTTAGCATGTACCGTAACGGGGATGGGATATGATACTTCGATGCACACCTTCTACCGCCAACTGCCCAACCAACTGACCATGCTCCGGCTGGTGCTGGCGGCGGTGTTTTTCGTGCTGCTGAACTGCTACCGCTACGGGGCCAACAGCCCGATCTGGCTGATCCCGGTCGCGATCGTGATCTTTGTGCTTGCCGCGATCACCGATTCACTGGACGGGTATCTGGCACGGCGTTGGCACGTCGAATCGAAGTTCGGACGGATCATGGACCCGTTTTGCGACAAGGTCCTTGTCATCGGCGCGTTCGTCTACCTCGCTGGCCCGAGATTCGTCATTCCGGGGGCGATCGTTGAACCGGACATCTCGTTCCTGAGTATGGCCAGCGGCGTCTACCCCTGGATGGTCGCCGTCATCCTGTCACGCGAACTGCTGGTCACCGCGATCCGTGGCGAGTTGGAAAGCGAGGGCGTGAAGTTCGGTGCCAACGTCTTTGGCAAGCTCAAGATGATCCTCCAGTCGATCGTCATCCCGATCGTCCTGCTCATCGTCTGGCTGGACCCGCGCTCCGAGGGCTGGGAGTGGACCGCCTGGGTCCGCGACATCCTGGTCTACCTGACCGTGATCGTCACCGTGATCAGTGGGCTGCCGTATATCACAGGTGCCGCACGATCGGCGAAGCGGAACGTGGTGTAACAGATCTCATCGCTTATTAGCCGTGACACTCCGTGCCGCGGACACGCGGGCTATAAGCCCGCGGCTATGATTGAAGAAATATTTCACGCCAACCGCTTCGACGCGACCGTCCCGTCCTTGGTCGTCTTCACGTCGTAACCGGCATCAATAATCTGCTGGCGGATAGCGTCGGCCTTGCCGAAATCTTTGTCATCGCGAGCCGCATCTAAATCTTGGCACAATAGTGTAACACCCCCTTCACTTGTACCACTCTCGCCCCCGACAACTGATGTCGTCATACCCATATCTAAAAATTGCAATACCTGGTTGCTAAGCATTAAGATCGGCACCGCTTCGCTTGGGTCATCAGGATCATGTTTCAACCAAGTAAATAGAACAGATAACGCTGCACTGATATTCAAGTCATCCGCTAATGCTGACTTGAAGTCGTCGATAACAGAATATTTTTTACCAATATGATCGGCCCCACTCAAGAAAGCAGTCCACTTGGCAGCCGCGTTACGAAGTTTTTGCACCGCGCTCCCCGAATCCGCCAATCCCTTCGCGGTGAAGTTGATCTGCGATCTGTAATGCCCTTTAAGCAATTCGAACCGCAACACCGCCGGATCAACCGGCCGGCCGGTGACCTTCCCTTCCAACACGTCGCGGACGGTGTAGAAGTTGCCTTTGGATTTACTCATCTTCTCGCCCTCGACCATGAGGAAGCGGGAGTGCAGCCAGTAGTTTGCGAAGCGGTCATTCCCCGTCGCGCCGCAGGTCTGGGCGATCTCGCACTCGTGGTGGGGGAAGATGTTGTCCTCGCCGCCGGTGTGGATGTCGATGGTGTCCCGGCCGAGGACCGCCTTGGCCATCGCGGAGCACTCGATGTGCCAGCCGGGGTAGCCAGCGCCCCAGGGCGAGTCCCACTTCATCAGGTGCGTCGCGTCCGGTTTCCACAGCAGGAAGTCGGCCGGGTGGCGTTTCTGGCTGGTGTGTGAGTCCTGCACCCGCCCGCCGGCCCCGCCACGGAGGTTATCCAGGCTGTTGCCCGACAGTCGGCCGTACTCGGGGAAGCTCTGCACGCTGAAGTAGACCGCCCCGTCCCCAGCGACATACGCGTGGTCCTTCTCGATCAGCGACTGAATCATCGGGATCATGCTGGGCGCAACGTGGTCGGTCGCGCGCGGCATCTGGCCGGGGTATTCGTCGGCAATCCTGAGGTTCAGCTTCTTGGCATCGTCGATAAAAGCGTTGGTGAAGTACTCGGCGACGGCGTACGGGTCGTCGGGGTTATCGACCAGGGCCTTACCGTCTTTTTTGGACGCCTTGAGCCGGGTCGCGGCGGCGGCCATCTTGTCCTCGCCCCCGCCGTCGGCCAGCTGGTCGTCGGTCATGTGCCCGACGTCGGTGATGTTCATCACCTGTTTCACCGTATACCCGGACAGCTCCAGAAACCGGCGCAGCACGTCGGCGAAGATAAACGAGCGGAAGTTGCCGATGTGGGCGTAGTCGTAGACCGTCGGCCCGCAGTTATACATGTACACCGTGTCGGGCTCGATCGGCTTGAACGTCTCGACCTGGTGGGTCAGTGTGTTGTAGAAACGGATATCCATGGGCGGGAAAGTGTAGCCCCGGCGGCGCGGGTTCGCGAACGGTTACATTTTTCAGGTAGCCGTCGAGGCGTCCTCCGAGTCCAGGGCCACGACCTCGATACGGACGACATGTGTGCGCTGGGCCTCGGTGACGGTGAAACGGAAGCCCTCGAATTCGAAGCTCTCGCCGACCCTGGGGATATGGCCGATGGTCGCGAAGACGAACCCGCCGACGGTGTCGTAG
Organism: Phycisphaeraceae bacterium; assembly: GCA_029260635.1. Lineage (GTDB taxonomy): Bacteria > Planctomycetota > Phycisphaerae > Phycisphaerales > Phycisphaeraceae > JAJRRS01. The sequence goes on from JAJDCW010000269.1 coordinate 17,727, forward strand.
TCCTCATCCTCGGGCAGCCCGATCTGAAGCTCGTCGTTCAGATCGTCGATCTCGACCCGGGCATCGACATGCAGGGTGGTCTCGTTCACGCGGTGGATCGAGGGGGTCTCCTCGGCGGCCTCGTATTCGTCCTGGATCTCGCCGACGAGTTCTTCGAGGATGTCTTCGATGGTGACCAGGCCCGCCGTCCCGCCGTACTCATCCAGGACCAGTGCGATGTGGACCTTACGGGCCTTGAACTCCGCCAGCAGCTCGCCGACGTTCTTGCTCTCCGGGACCATCATCGCGTCACGCAGGATCGACCGCAGGTCGAAAGGCCCATCGTCACCCAGGTGCCGGATCAGGTCCTTGGCATAGAGGATGCCGACGATGTTATCGATGGTCTGCTCGTAGACGGGGATACGGCTGTGCCCGTGCTCCATGACCGCGTCTTTGACATCCTCGATCGTGGCA
>JAJDCW010000270.1 GCA_029260635.1 Phycisphaeraceae bacterium
GCATGGCGATGCCGCCCAGACCCATCAGAGCCAGCGAGGCGGGCTCGGGGACCTGCTCGAGCAGGACGTTGTCCATGTTGGCGGCGCCACCGGCCGAACTGAGGCCGATGCCCAAGCGGACCGTGTCGATACCGGCGGGATTCCAAGCGGCCGTGAGAACCTCGGTCGCGTTGATAATGCCGGTGCCACCCAGGTCGAGCGTGAACGTCGCTGAGGAGCCGTCCAGAACGACCTGGTAGGTGTGCCAGCCCACGATGGGCTCGTTGGCGATGGGAGCCCCAGCATCATCGACGATACTGGCGCTGGTGCCGAAGGCGACCCAACTGGGCCCGGGCAGCACGGCGCGAACGGCGTAGTGGCTGGGGCTGTTGTACATGCCCATCTCGATCAGGTTAGCGACGCCGGAGCTGCGAAGGCCGGCGGTGGTGCGCTTGTTGGCGCTGGTGCCGTCATCGTAGATGTCCACGGTGTAGACGATCGGGTTGGCCGCGGTCGCATGAAGCGTGGCGATCGTCTGCTGGTTCTGCGCTCCACCGGGGACCAGCATCGACTGGCCGGGGTTACCCAACACGGTGTCGAGTGATCCGGTGGCCGAACCCCAGACGGCTTCCATGGCCGTGGTGTCGGCGTAGCTTTCAAAGTCGTCCTGCACGATGACCACAGCCTGGGCCGACGTGGCCGCAGCCATGACCGCGGCACAGCCGAGTCCTGCAATTGCTTTCTTCATATCTCTCTCCTCCTAAACATGTGGTAAAGAACCGAACCAGCCTACGAAAGGGCTACTTATAAACACGATGAATGAGGGGGTCCGGACCGGTTAGATGGGTCTTTCTCTCCTCTGGATGTAATATCCGACTACTATTATATAACCCCACGGGTGTGAGAATGCAAGAGATATATGTAGAGAACAAGTTAAATTTCAGGATTTATTTGGCTGGATACCTTGTTTTGAGCCAATAACCTGATTTTCATACTTCGACCGCAGTTGATCGGGGCTGTCACAGTTCCGGGTCGATCCAGGCCCGTAACCCCCCTGAACCCACCAAAATGACTATTTAAGACAGAATTCTATAACTGACGGTCGATTTACGGCCCTCCGTGATATAAAATGTCAGTTGAAGTAGATATTTGACCGTGGGGATTTACACCAGTTGGAGATGACGATGTCTGGAACGGGTTTGCTGGCACCCAAGGCTGTGATATCGACTGGTCCGCGACCCAAGCGGGCCGCATGGATCGTCGGGTTGGCTGTGTGTCTGCTCGGATCGCATCACACGGCCCACGCCGCCTTCGACCAGTTCGAGACGATCAACGTCGTAGGCTTTGGGCATGTCCCTACGGAGACGGATTACGTCCCGAACGTCGTCCATCAAGAAAACGGAGCCGCTAGTTTCGAGGCGCTCAAGGCTCAGGCCGTGGCGGCGCGCACGTTTGCTTATTACAAGATGCGCCTCGGCGGGAGCATCCAGAACGGCACACAGGACCAGGTCTACCACATCCCCAGCCGGGGTTGGGCCAGGCAGGTCCACTTCGATGCGACCAACGCGACCGAGGGCGAGATCCTCTCGATACGCAACTTCAGCGGCAACGACATCCTCATCGCCTCGTTCTACGTCGCGGGTGCGATCCCTTCCGGCCCGACGCCGGTGCCCAACCCCTGGGACTCCGACCCGACCAACACCGAGAAATGGGTCACACACACCTACCCCACCGGTGTGATCGGCGGGGACAACCTAGGCACACCACTTGGCTTCATCGGCAGCCCGACCAACCCCAACTGGCCCAACCGCGGCGCGAAGAGCCAGAACGGCGCCAACTTCATGGGGCAGCAGGGCATCAGCTACGTCGACATCCTCAAATACTACTACGGCGCGGACATCCAGCTCGAAACCGTCTCGCCCACGGGCGGGCAGCCCCCGCTGCAACATCTCAAGCTATTAACCGACTTCGAACTGAATGACGGATACCTGGGCAACCCCACCGATTTCTCCGCGAACAACCTGAACCTCGGGGCATCAACCAGTATCCAGCGTGTCAGTTCCCATGCGCACGACGGTGTGTTCGGACAGCGGATCGATATCGACCTGGACGAGGGCGCGGGCTCTTCGTTCGTCTTCAACCACGTTACCGGCACCGAGTTCGCCGGGGTAAGCAACATGTTCACCGGGGAGCGCGAAGCCAACCTGGCCCTGGAACCCCTGGGCTCGATCGGGTTTTGGCTCAAGACGAGCAGCCCCGGGCTCAACGTCGGGCTGCATGTAGATGAGGACGGAGATGGCACGGAACTGGCTCTACCCGTCAGTGTTATCGACGACGGGCAGTGGCATATGTACGAATGGTCATTGGAGGACCCCGCCCTGTGGTCGTCGGGCCTCTACGACAGCGGCGACGGCATCCTAAGCAACTCGATCACGCTGGACGCGATCACCTTCTCAGGCAATCAGGACAGCGTCGTTTATCTCGACGATCTGTTCTGGGCACCCCCCAACTTGGGCCCGCCCTGGCCGATCCTCGGCGATATCGACGGCGACGGGTTCGTCGGCATCGGCGACCTGAACTACCTGCTCGCACGCTGGAATCAAACCGTGCCCGTCGGGGACCACGCCCAGGGCGATATCGCCGGCAACGGGGACGGGTTCATCGGCATCGACGACTTGAATGTCCTGCTTAGCAACTGGAACGTCGGCACGCCCCCGACCGACGCCGTCGGCTCGCTGGTCCCCGAGCCGGGGACCGCCCTTCTGGCGATCTTCGCCTCTCCCCTGCTGCTTCGACGCCGATCGCTATAATCGTGGCGTCATATCAACGCGACAGGGAGAAGGGCTTCGGCGATGGCGCGACCCCGGATAATTCTGCGGCTTTACAGCAAGTTGACTGCTGTAGCGGTGACAGCCTCGTTGAGTGGCGTCTCAACGTGGGCGGGCGTCAGCGTGCCGGCCTTGCAGGGCAACGACACGACGGCGGGTGATATGTTCGGCTACTCGGTATCGGTGCATGACGGCGTCGGCGTGGTCGGCGCACGCCTTCACGATACCGACGCGGGCAGCCACGCGGGGTCGGCCTACCTCTTCGACACGGCCACCAACACACAACTGCGTAAACTCATGCCCGATGACGCAGAGCCGGGCGACTTCTTCGGCCGATCCGTCGCGTTGCATGGCAACAACGTGGCCGTCGGGGCGGCCATGAACGATGATGCGGGCAACAACTCGGGGGCGGCATACCTGTTCAACGCCACCACCGGTCGAGAACGGTTCAAACTCACTGCGGATGACGCCGCCGCCAGCGACCAGTTCGGGCATGCGGTGGGGATCAGCGGGAGTACGGCGGTGGTCTCCGCACCCTGGGAGGATCAGAGAGGCACCAACGCGGGGGCGGTGTACGTGTTCGATGCTGGTAATGGCCTGCAACAACGCAAACTCACCGCGCCGGATGCTCAAGCCGGCGACCGGTTCGGCTACTCGCTCGCGGTCGATGGCAACCTCGTACTCATCGGCGCACAGTCGGATGACGCCGGAATTGATTCGGGATCGGCATATCTCTACGACACCACCACGGGCACGCAGCTACGCAAGTTCACCGCCTCGGACGCCGCGGCGGGTGACATGTTTGGCTCGGTGGCGATCAGCAACGGGCTGGCGTTAATAGGCGCGCCCCGCAGCGACACGAACGCACAAGACGCCGGGGTCGCCTACCTCTATGACGTGGCAACCGGCCAGGAATTACGCAAACTCACCGCCTCAGACCCGACCGCCGACGCACGCTTCGGTTTCTCCGTCGCGATCGACAACGGCATCGCACTGATCGGGGCCTACGGCGACAAGGACAACACCGGTGCGGTCTACGGATTCGAAATCTTCACCGGCAACGAACTCTTCAAATTCACCCCCGACGAATCACAACCGGGCGACTCGTTTGGTTTCAGCCTATCACTCAGCGGCCTGACCGCGCTGGTGGGCGCCCCCCTGGTCAGCACCCCCGGAGGCAACGCCGGAGCGGCATACCTGCTTGAGTTGCCGCCCCCATCCCCGCCGATCATCGGCGACCTCAACCGCGACGGCTTTGTCGGCGTCGACGACCTGAACTTCCTGCTGCTGCACTGGAACGAGTACGCCGGCTTCCAACAGCCCCAACTCGGCGACATCACCGGCGACGGCTACGTCGGCCTGGACGACCTGAGTTTCATGCTCGCCAACTGGAACCAGGGCATACCGCCAACCACCATAGCGACGATCCCCGAGCCGATGTCTTGGATGGTGATCGTTTGGCTGTCCCCAGGCCTGTTATTCCGCGTTGAGCCATCCTCAATCGTGGACCACGGCTGACAACTGCACCCCAGACTCAATTGTTATATAATTCTGCCGCCTCAAATGAGGCACGGATATTCATACACCTTGAAACAGGCAAAAGAAATGAAAACCACCACCTCCAGTCGGATTCTGATGACTTTGTTCGTGGCACTAACGCTGATTGGTATGGCGGGATGCTCGGGGCATCGATCCTCCGGCTCCGGCGGCTGGTTCAAGGGGGAGGCCGACGCCTCAGATGTCCCGGCCATCCCGCGTGAATTCCGGGGGGTGTGGGTGGCGACGGTGGCGAATATTGATTGGCCCAGCACACCCGGATTATCGACGCAAGCACAAAAGGACGAACTGATAAGGATCCTGGACCGGTGTGTCGAGATGAACTTCAACGCCGTGGTGTTACAGGTCCGGCCCACGGCGGACGCGCTGTACGCCAGCGAGCTGGAGCCCTGGTCGTACTACCTGACCGGGGAGATGGGTAAAGCCCCCGAACCGTTCTACGACCCGCTGACGTTCGCGGTGGAGCAGGCACACGCACGCGGGCTTGAGTTGCACACCTGGTTCAACCCCTACCGGGCGCTGCACCCGAACAACAAGGGCGGCGTTGCGGAAAACCACATCAGCAAGACGCACCCGGAGGTCGTCCACAAGTACGGGCCCTACCTCTGGATGGACCCAGCGGAGCCATTGGTGCAACAGCACTCGCTGGATGTCATCATGGATGTAGTCAACCGCTACGACATCGACGGCGTCCACATGGACGACTACTTCTATCCCTACATCGTTCAAGATGATGAGGGTAACGACGTGGACTTCCCCGACGACCGTGCGTGGAACGCCTACCAGGGGGCCGGCGGTAAGCTCAGCCGCAGCGACTGGCGGCGCAAGGCGGTCGATGACTTCATTAAGCGGCTGTACAAGTCGGTGAAGCAATCCAAGCCACACGTGCAGGTCGGGTTGTCACCGTTTGGCATCTGGAAGCCAGGCCACCCCGAGCAGATCAAGGGGTTTAACCAGTACGAGGGGCTCTACGCCGACGCGAAGCTCTGGCTGAACAAGGGCTGGATTGATTACTTCACGCCTCAACTGTACTGGGAGATCGCCAAGCCCGATCAGAGC
>JAJDCW010000271.1 GCA_029260635.1 Phycisphaeraceae bacterium
CGCAGGTCCACATCACCGCCGCTACCATCACCGCCGATTTCTCGCCGGTCGATCGCCCGTGTTACTGCGGGGGAGACATCGACCAGGACGGGTTCGTCGGCATCAACGACCTGAACACGGTGCTAACCAGTTGGAACCTGACCATCCCGCCGGGCAACCCGCTGGCCGATATCACCGGCAACGGATTCGTCGGCATCGACGACCTCAACCAGGTCCTGGGCAACTGGAACGCGGGGGTTCCGCCGCCGTTACCGGGTGATCTGTGCCCCGATTCAAGCGGCGGATGTGGAGGCACTATCGGCATAGAAGACCTGAACATCGTGCTGGGTAATTGGAACATGAACGCGCCGCCCGCCAACCCCGAGGCGGACCATTCCGGCGACGGCTTTGTCGGTATCGATGACCTGAACTGGGTTTTGTCTCAGTGGAACAACAGCACACCACCGGGGGCAGGCGTGGTGCCCGAACCGGGCACGGTTACGTTGTTGGGCTTATTGGGTTTGTATGCTCTACGACAGCGTCGGTAACAGTAGGGGATCGAATTAATCCATATAAAAAGCCCACGTTCTAAGAACGTGGGCTTTGTGGTTGAATGCTGATTTCACTGGCGATTACTTCGCGTACTCGATCGTGCGCATCTCGCGTAGGACGGTGACGCGGATTTCGCCGGGGAAGGTCATCTCGTCGCTGATGCGTTTGGCGATGTCGCGGGCTATGTAGCCGCAGTGGGTGTCGTCCACGTTGTCCGGGTCGACGATCACGCGGACCTCGCGGCCGGCCTGGATGGCGTACGCATCCTTGACGCCCTTCATATCCGTGGCGATCGCTTCGAGCTGTTCGAGGCGCTTGACGTAGCGGTCCAATGTTTCGCGTCGTGCGCCGGGGCGTGCGCCGCTGATGGCGTCGGCGGCCATGACGATCGGGGTGTAGGGGGTCGTCGACGGGATGTCGTTGTGGTGCCCGCCGATCGCGTTGAGTACGGCCTCTTTCTCGCCAAACTTCTTGGCGAATTCCATGCCGATCTGCGGGTGGCCGCCCTCGGCCTCGTGGTCCAACGCCTTGCCGATGTCGTGCAGGAACCCGCATCGCCGGGCTAATTCGCCGTCGAGCCCCAGTTCTTCGGCGATGACCTGGCATAGATACGCCGTCTCCATCGAGTGGCGCAGGATGTTCTGCCCGTAGCTGGTCCGGTAGTAGAGCCTGCCCATGGTTTCTGAGAGCTTGGGGTGCAGGCCCTGGATGTTGGCTTCGATGCAGGCGTCTTTGCCGTACTTCACGATGCGATCGCCGATGTCCTTGCGGACCTGCGCGGTGATCTCCTCGATCCGCGTGGGGTGGATGCGCCCGTCTTCCAATAGCTTGTGCATGGTTTCGGCCGCGATCGCGCGTCGTACCGGGTCGAAGCAGGAGACGACGATCACGCCGGGGGTATCATCGACGATCACGTCCACGCCGGTCGCCTTCTCAAACGCGCGGATGTTCCGGCCCTCGCGACCGATCACGCGCCCCTTCATGTCGTCCGATGGGATCTGCACCGCATTGACGGTCGAGTCTGCGGTGTGTTCCGAGGCGTAGCGCTGGATCGCCTGGAGCGTGATCTTCAGGGCGTTGTCCTTGGCCTCTTCTTCGGCCTTGTCGGTGATCTGCTGGATGAGCTGCCCTGCCTCGTGCTGGCACTCGCGTTCGACGGCCTTGAGCGATTCGCGCTTCGCGTCTTCCTCGGACAAGTTCGCGATCCGCAGCAGGGTCTGTTTCTGCTCGTTGCGGGAGGCTTCGATAAGCTCCTTGCGTTCTTCGATCAGGGCGTCCAGCTCGTCGTTCTTCCCGGCCAACTGGGCCTCGCGCTTCTTGACCCCCGCGTCCATCTCGTCCAGGTATTTTTCCTTGGTCGTCAGGGTGTCCAGCTTTCGGTCGAGGTTGTCCTCGCGTTTGGTCAGCCGGCGCTCGATCTCCTTGGCCTCGTTGCGCTGCCCGTTGATCTCTTTCTCGAAGGATTCCCGGCGTTTGGCCAGCTCGTTCATCCCGTCGAGTTCGGCCTGTTTCTTGAGCGTCTCGGCCTCGCTCCTGGCTTTGTCCAGCAGGTCCTCGGCCTGGCGCCGGCTCTGGGTAAGGATCTGCACGCCCATGAATTTGCGGAGGATGATCGTGCCGATGCCGCCCAGAGCGAGCCCGACGATTAGGCCGACCAGGCCGTACGTCAGCCCGTTGCCACCGGTGTCTTGTGCTAGCAGGAGTAGGGTGTTCACGGTTCGAGCCCTTTATGCCGGCGGTGTGCTTGTCTTGTTGCACGGGCCGGTTGGTTAGGGCACGGTCACGAGGCAGCCCACGGACGCTTCCGCGTCGGGGGTTCAACTCGTCATGGCGACCGGTCGGCTCTGGAGGGGCCTCGGGTCGGATCGGCGGTCAGAGGGGCTGACCTGTGACAGCATCGGGCAGCGGTGTTTTGTGTCGTCCGCTTCGTTGAAGGCGGGTTTGTCGTGCGCAGACTGGTTGAAGTCCCCGCGCGTGTAAACCCCGTCCCCCGGTTGCTGTGGGATGATCCGAACTTTCGATGGCATCAAGGTAGAGCGTCATAAATCTATCCCGCCTGTTTCACAAGCGGCCGTCGGGTCTGCCTGTCGCAAACGCTGACGGATGATCGGTCGCCGATGCGGGCCGAATAACTGCCCGGATCGTGCCGGTTAAACGCCGTTTACACGGCGGTCACACGGAATTAACAGACGGCTGCGCCGTCTTCTCTGAGGGGGGTAAGCCAAAGGGCCCGCCCGACTCAAAGTCATTTATAATGTGATCTTATCCACGGGTTGGCCCCGCTTCAAGTTTCCACACCGGGAGAAGTTTTTTCCACCCGGACCGCTTTGTGAGGTGCCCGGGGGTGGGCGTTGGCGTGCCGGGTCTGCCTAACCCCAATCCAGACAAGGATTTCGAACCAAAGCATCGCCACCGCCCCGATTAGAACCATCAGCTCGATCGACTGCCACGCGCCCCAAACGCCGATCAGGCTCTTCATCGCCCGGTCGATCCCGCCATCCGCGTTGAGCATCAGAGCCCCGCCTATCACCCCGGCCGCCGGGGCCCAGGCGATCGAGCAGTAGCACACGATCCGCTCGGCCATCCGATACGTGACCCGCCAGCCCCGTCGGCGGCTGAAATACACCACGCCGACCGCCTCGATATAGCTCAGGACGACGACACTGAGCACGACGATCCCCGTCTGGATCAACGCCGGTCCCGGCCCCGGCCGGTAGACCCACCGCGCCCCGATGTACCAGCCCACCCCGATCCCCATCGCGGTCAGCAAAAGAAACAGCCGTGGGTATACGTTCGACCCGTCCACCCGCATCGTGCGGAAAAACGGCTTGGGGTTCCTAATCAGCGAGACCAGGATATCTAGGCCGGCCCGCGGCCCAGGCCTTTCCTGCCACAGCGGACCCGTCCGGTGCTCGGGCGACGACGCCCGGATCGCCAGCCCACACTCCGGGCAGCCGCCCTCGGCGCTCAGACCTTGCAGCACGTAGCCGCAGTCTTCGCAACGGGTGTCGGGGTTGGGGAAAGTCAAGGCGCTCACAGCAGAATCATAGTGATATATCGGAACTAATTTCCACTAGGAGGTCATAATGGGCATGCGCATCACCGATGACTCGGCTGAGATGCTTGGTTGCGCTATTGGAGCCGCAATCCGTGCTATGGTTTGGATATTCGCTCTAGGATTTTTCTTATTGGCATTTGGGGTTTTCGAGTGGTCGTGGTGGGTAGCTATTATTGTCTTCTTTTTGATCTGTTTTGTATGGGAACTAATATATCCCTTCGTCATAATTATTGTGGCAGGATTGATAAACGTGTGCTTCCCGCCAAAGCGAAATGATCATGAGTGACATTATAATTTCTTGCGTCGTCTCAAGATCGTAACGATAACGTCCTGAATCATGCGCACTTTGAAATAGCAACTCTCCGGGTGGATGGTATTGGTGTGTTATCGACTCTCACATTGATCGTGTAATCCAATCCGAAACCCAATCAAACCGCCCGTAATACCCGCGACTCGGTCAGCGCTTGATGCAACAGGTGGGCGAGGTCTTTGTGAGCGGAGGATCGTGCGATGTGCAGGTGCGGTGGGGGGGAGCCGTGTGTGTCTACAATGGCCGATTCATCGGTGATAACCGGGGTCCCCATGTTCAGCGCCTGGTGCAGGCTCAGGCCGACGGCGTTTGGACCCAATGCCAACGCCGCGTCGCAGCCCGCCAGGATTTCTCGGGGGTTCAGTGTCCGCACGTCCTGGACGACGCGGTGCCGGTCGGATTGGTCGGTGAGGAAATATTGAGCGCGTTGGCGGTTGCGTTGATCGGGGTGCATCAGGAGCTTGATATTCAGTGGCTGGCCTTGATCGCCGGATAGCGATGCCCCCGCCAGGCAGACGGTCGCCGCCGCGTCCATGGCGTTGACCTGCGAAGGGTGGTCGCTGAGCAGGGCGACGACGCGGTCGCTGCTCTCGGGCGCGTGCCACATGTTTCGCAGATCGGGGCGTGATGGCCGCTTTTGTGGGGGGGCGTCCGTGACATGCTGCATCGTCGGGTCGATCTCTGCGGTGATGCCTGCTGAAATTAGTTCGTCACGCAATGATGTCGTGTGCGTTACCACACGGATCGGATGCGCCCACGGGCTCTTGCAGAATTTCCGCAGTCGTATGAGTTGGGCCGGGTCGGGGCGGTGGAAAAGCGAGAGCTGCGTCGGCGTGTTAGTGAAGACGAACCCCGCGGACTGTAGCGCATTAAGCGACCAGCAGTGGATGCGGTCGAATCGCGGACGTGCTTTCACCCAGCGGCGGATAGGGTTCGGGGTCAGCCTGACCGAGCCGAACGGCGGGGCGATGCGGTCGGTGTTGTCGATCCCCGCACGCCTGGCGAGGCGTTCAAGGCCGGGCGCGCCCAGCAGCAGCAGCGGGTGGCCGCCACCCTCCGCGGTCATCCGGTCCCGGATCGCCGCCATCACGTTGGGGCAGGCCTGGGTGCTGTGGTCATCGATCAGGTGGAGCGTTGGCATCGAGAAGGGCTCATCCCCGGGGAGGCACAAGGTTCAATGGGGTCAGCTGCCCGGCCCGTCGTCGATCGGCACGTGTTTATAAAAAAGCTGCGCGACTTCAAGCCCCACGCGTTCGGCGAGCTCGCGCGCGAGCATCGAGCCGGCGTGTCGTCGGGACGTGTCGATCGTCTGGCGATTCATCTCGATCGACATGAACTGCCCCGGTGGGGTCGTCTGCGGGTCGTCGTACTCACCGGCCTTGGGGAACAGCCGTGTGCCCTCGGCCACGTCGATCACCTTCACCTCGATGCCCGCGACCGGGTGGTGGTACGCCCCGGCAACCTGCATCTTCACCGTGCGGATGTAGACATAGATCACCTGCTCGGCGTTGAGCCTTGCGCCGATCCGGTCGATCGGCGACATCGGGTAGCGGTCGCCCATCTGCGTCGCCAGCGAGGACAGCCGGTCCTGCGAGATGATCTGTGTCGCGTCGAGCACCTCGTTTTTCTTGAGGTGGTGCCCGACGTTGGCGGCGACCACGGCCGGGTAGTTCGGGTCGCCCAGCGCGTTGTGCGGGTCGTCGACGATCACCAGCGTCGGCCGGGGGGTGAGGATGAAGGTGGCCGGCACCTTTGGCTCGCCGGCCAGCACGTGCGCGATAAACCCGGGGCCTTCGCACCCCGCGCTGAAGAGCATCGCCACGAATACGCAGGCGCACAGAACATCTCGGCCGACTTGGCGGGTCCATCGGCACATCAAGGGTCTACCTCGATCTGGTGGTCATAAAACAGCCCGCCACCCTTGCGGGCGAACAGCACGGACATGCCAAGCTGGATCGTTTCATTGTCCGAGTCGACGATGCCGATCTCGCTGTCTTCCGGGAAGCGCACCATGACGGTGTTGTAGTACACGAAGTTGTCGGGGTCCTGGGCCGTCGCGTCGATGACCCCGAGGTTGGCGGTAATCAGCCCCTGCCAGATGTGTGCGTTACCCGGCTCGTGGGTCTGGTATTCCACCAGGTCGACCAGGACGATCTTGTCGACGCCCATCTTCTTGGCCAGGTCGCTGTAGCGGAGGTTCATCCAGTAGGGGTTGGCGGTCTGGAACTTCGTAACCTGGTCCGGGATCGTGGTGGTCACGCCCGGCACGTTCTGCGCGATCGCCGCGGTCACGACTTTCATCAGCAGGGGCTGGGCCTCGGGGTAGCTGTGCATCAGGTGCCCGTCGGCGGCGACCATGACCGCGACACGCTGGTCGGCGAGTCCCAGGTACTCCGCCTGGACATCGACCAGGACCTTCTCGCCGGGCATCGGCCCACAGCCGGTCAGGCCGACCGCCAGCAACCCGCCCAAGATTAAAACCCGTCCCGCATGTCGCATCATGAGTTGGCTCCGAACCACCCGGTGACAATGAAAATTTTGTATCCCCACGCCGCCGCCGCCAGCACGAACCCGAGGACGATCACCCTCGGTCGCCACAGGGCCGCGGCGATCGGTGCCAGGCTCATCCCCGATACCAGCGCGTAGCCCGAGAGCACCGCCGCCATCGTAGTCAGCAACGCCAGCAAGGCCCCGGCCGGCTGGGTCAGGAACGACGCGGCGAAGTCCCCGTGTGCCGCGTAGCTGAACGAGGTCGTCATCCCGCAGGTCATGCAGGGGATGCCGGTGGTTTCAAGCATCCCGCAGGCCGGCAGGCCCATCGCGGTGTGTGTCCCGTACCCCTCCCCGCTGGGCGTGAGCCCGTAGGCGACCCCCAGGACCGTCGCGCTGACCGCAAAGACCACCGCCGAGGCAAAGCGGGGGTTACTCACGATTGAGGCCGGTTCGGGTGTCTTGGGGCTTGCAGAGGCCGACGGATACATGGGTTAAGGATACCCAAGTGAGGGCAAAGGGTAAAAACACGGTAAGATACGCCGATGCCTTACCGACTCGTAGACCAGGACGATGAGCACCCGGCCCCCGGATCCCCCGGCTCAAAGCAGAGGCGAGGCCGGCTGCCCGGCCGGGTCGCCCGGCGTGGGATCGCGGTGCTGCCGACGATGTTCACACTGGCGAACCTGCTGTGCGGCTTTGGGTCGATCTTTTTCGCGTCCCGGATGATGTCGGTTGAGGCCCCGCTGCCGTTCGGCTGGTCCCCGCTGACGATGGCGGCGGCGCTGGTCTTCCTGGGGCTGGCGATGGACGGCCTGGACGGGCGCGTCGCCGTGCTGACCGACAGTGTCAGCGACTTAGGCGCCCAACTGGACTCGATGGCGGACATGGTCACGTTCGGCGTCGCGCCGGCCTTCATGGTTATCCAGCTCATCGGCGTGGGGGCGCCGTTCGTCTCCGAGCTACAACCCGAACGCGCGATTATGTTCGAGCGATTGGCGGTCGTGGTCGCCTGCATCTACGTCGCCTGTGTCGCGCTGCGGCTGGCGAGATTCAATATCGAGAACACCTCGGCTACGGAAGGGTCGCACAGTTTGTTCAAAGGGTTGCCCTCACCGGGCGCGGCTGGCACCGTCGCGAGCCTGATCCTGCTGCACCAGAGCTTCCTGGCACACTACCCGGCCGAGGATTTAAGGGTCCGCGCCGCGGCGGTCGCGATGGTGTTCATCAGCCTGCTGACCGCGTTGGCGATGGTCAGCCGGTTCCGCTACGTCCACCTGATGAACCGATACGTCCGCGGCCGGGCACCCTTCGGCACGGTCGCCAAGGCGGTCATCATCGCCCTGCTGCTGGTCGTCTGGCTCCAGCCCACACTCGCCGCCGGATTTGTGGTCTACGCGTTGTCCGCGCCGATGATCTGGGCGTACCGCCGGATCATCCGCCACAAACACGCGCCCGCCGTCGGGCACCGTGAACCGGGCAACGGCGCAGGCTGAGTTTGAAACCTCAACAACGCAAACCGCCCGCCCCTTCACTTCGCTCAGGGACGGCGTTGGTCAATATTATCTTCCCGATCCCCGATCCCCGAATCACTCTTCATCGAACTTGTTGGCCACAAGCTTGGTCAGCGCGTCGATGGCCTTCTCGGCGTCGGAACCCTCGGCATCGATCTTCAGCACCGTCCCTTTGGGAGCCGCGAGCATCATCAACTGCATGATGCTCTTGCCGTCGGCGGTCTGGTCTTCTTTGGTGACCTTGATGTCGCTTGTGAAGGTGCTGGCCGTATCGACAAACGACATCGCCGGCCGGGCGTGCAGCCCGAGCTTGTTGATGATCGTGACCTGGGTCGATGCGGAGTCCAAAGCGTTTCTCGGTAGCGGTGCGGTGGTGGCGGGGTGATTACAGCGGGTCAGGCGAGCTGCTGGTTGTCGGCTTCCAGCAGCAAGTCCTTGATCGCCTGGGCCGAGTCGGCCTGGCGCAGGAACCGGCGGAAATTATCTTTCTGCAGGTTCGAGAAGATGTTCTCCATCGCCTGGAGGTGCTGGTCCGGCTGATCGATCGGCGACAGCAGCAGCACGACCGAGTAGACCGGCTCCTTGTCCAGCGCGTTGAAGTCCACGCCCTTCTGACTCACGCCGACCGCGGCGGTCATCTTCTTGATCTTCTCGTGCTTGACGTGCGGCACCGCGACGCCCTTGCCGAAGCCCGTCGAGCCGTGCTTCTCGCGGCCGATGATCTCTTTCACCAGCGTGTCGCGCAAAGTTTTGGGCACGCCCTTGGCCGCCACCGCCGCATCGACCAGCTCGGCGATCACCTCGTCGCGCTCCGTGGACTTCAGTTCGGGGACCAGTGCATCAGGAAGTATAAAATCCAGCAGCTTCATCGGTAGGCCTTTTTCTTGCAGGTGTCTGCGGGGTGGGGTTGTATCGGCAACCGTGTTTATTACTTGTGGCTTTTCACTTTTTCTTTGTGGTCGGTTAGCTGGCGTTCCAGCTTGCTCTGGGTCTGGTCGATCGTGGCGTAGAGGTCTTCGCCTCGAGATTTCGCGATGAACGGGTCGTGCCGGTCGACGTGGACGATCATCTCGATCTCGAACTGCGTGCCCTGGCTCTTGTCCGCGATGACCTCGATCGACTTGATCTGGCTGTAGTACCTGGTGAGCTTCCCGGCCTTTTCTTCCGCGTAGGCGCGGATCGGTTCGGTGATGTCCAGGTGCTTGCCACTGACGATAATTTCCATCGATATCTCCGTGTGTGACGCCTAGCTGCCGGCGTCGTTGTAGTTTCCATTCGTGTCGGGCGTGTCGCCTTGTTCCGGGCCGTCCGACGCGTCCTGGTTCTCGTTGAACAGCTTCGGGCCTTGCCCGCTGATCTGCTGGCTCGGCGGGATCAACACCCCGCCCGAGACGGCGAACTTGATCGCCTCTTCTATTGTAATGGGTAAATCGATCGTGTCCGATTTCGGGACCGTGATCACGTACCCCGTGAACGGCGTCGGGCTGGACGGGATAAACACCGTCAAGCACGGCTGCCCCGCCCGCTGCTGGATATTCGCCATCGTCTCCCCGGTCACCAGACCCACCGACCACAGCCCCTTTCGGGGGTACTCCACCGCCACCACCGCGCTGAACTGCGGCCCGGTCTTGGCCCCCACGAAGAAGTCCGTCACCT
Source organism: Phycisphaeraceae bacterium (assembly GCA_029260635.1). GTDB lineage: Bacteria > Planctomycetota > Phycisphaerae > Phycisphaerales > Phycisphaeraceae > JAJRRS01. The sequence continues at coordinate 9,560 of JAJDCW010000271.1, forward strand.
GCTTGATCGACGGGTAGATGCTTCGGATCACCGGGACCCGGTGGATCAGCTCCTCGCCCTTGTGGTAAAGCCGCCTGCCGATGAAGCTGCCGACCAGCCAGCCGACGATATAGATCAGGATGATCGCGATCACAAGGCCGATCAGGTCCATCGCCACCCAGTCGCCAATCGTGTACGAGTTCCACCACCGCTCGACCACGAACGTGCGCACTAGACTCTGAACATCGGGCTGTGTCCGCATCCAGTGCCGACGCTGCTCGAGCTGGCGCGTCTTGTCGTAGTCACCTCCCAGCGTTTTGACAAGATCCCCGTCCGCCACCGCCCAGGCGTTCTTCTGGGCCGTGCTCAGGCCCCCGTCTTCCCGTTTCTCGATCGCGAAGACCTCGTCGTAGTCCTCGTCCGTCGCCACCGGCAGGGGCGAGAAGTGCACCAGGGTCGCCTGCACGCCCTGGTTGATCGGCCCGGCGAAGTTCTTCTGCACGAACCCGTAGGCCCAGACGAACAGCCAGATCGTCAGCAGCGTCGGCAGTATGATCCCCAAGCCGCGCAGGAAAAACTGACGGAAGTTACCGCCGCTGGACGGTTTAGGCTCGGATTCGGTGGGTGGTGGTGTGTCGGGCATGGTCGGGCCGCGACAGACCCGTTAGGCAGCGCGACAAGCAAGAATAGGGCCGTACTACGGGCAGGTCAAAGCACTTCACACCCGACCCCTCATTCAGATGAATCCCCGTCACTATCGAGCCTGATCCTGTGCACCGCCCGTACAGGCGTCGGCACCTTGACCCCCAGGAACGATTCCTTCACCTGCCCGCCGAAGACGATGGCCCAAGGCCCGTCATTGAGCCCGGCCGCATCGTCGTGCGCGATCTCCGTGCTGGGTAGCCGGCATACCCCAAGCGTTGCGGGGTCCAGCCAGAACGCGTCCGCCAGCTCGGTATCCATCCGCCCCTGCTGTGATTCGCCGCCTGAAACAACCACCCCGTGGGGCGTGCGGATCAGCACGTGGTCCGCCACCCCGGTCTCGATCCCGAGCCTGGGCCCGTCTTCCAGCGTGCTCTCCTTGCCCTCACCCACCGTCAACACCCAGGTCTGGTCCAGCGTCGCCCCGTCCATGCCCTGGCCGCCGATGATCCAGACCCGGCCGTCGGGCAGGGGTGTGACCGCCAGGTCGTCGATCCCCGTCGGCAGGTTCGATTTGAGTCGGGTCACCGTGCCGGCGGCAAGATCGACACGCTCGATCGACCAGTTGCGGATCCCCCCGACGAGCAACAGCGTCCCGTCACCCAGGATCAGCGAGTCGTGCTCACGCCTGACTTGTGACAGCGGCGCGACCGTCGTCCAGACGCCTTGGCCAAGATCCAGGACCGCCACCGCGTGCCCACCCGCCACCACGACACGCCCGTCCGCCAGCATGTGCAGCGTCGGCGAGTGCATCGGCATCGGCAGGTCGCCCGTCGGTGTGACGGTGTTCTTCTCAAGGTCGATCAGCTCGCACTGCTTGATCCCTTCACGCAACTGCCCGGGAACCCGCGAACTCCGCCCCCCGGCCACCAGCACCCGCCCGTCCGGCAGCGTGATCTGCGCGTGCTGATAACGGGCCGTTTGCAACTGCATCGGCTCAGTCCACTCAAACGTATCCAGGTCCATCACCTGCACCGCCGTGCTCGCCCCGCCGCCAAGCGTCATCCCACCGGTCAGCACCGCCCGGCGCCCCGCCACGCTCACCGCCGGCGCCGCCACCGCGATCGGCATCTCCGGCAACGACTCCCAGGTCTGTGCCTGAACCGCCGGCCCCAACCCACACAACAATGCAAAAACACCACCGAAGGTGAGCCACAAATGAACGCGAATAAGCACAAATAAACGCAAGGGCACCTCGGGTAATCCTATCGACCTGTATTCATAATAGCCGCTTGCGGCTTAGCGTCGGATCACAGGTCCGCGCCCTGTTACGACCCATTACGACCTATTACGAGCCGCAGCCGTAAGGCTGCGGAACTCTGCGGAATCACTGCATGACCGGCTGCTGTGCGATAGAGGCCGCGACACATCCCACGCCTGCCACCCACCGCCCGCTCACGCGAACGGCTCGTAAATCAGGCCACTTCGTGTCACTTCACATCAAACCGGAACAGCCGCTTTTTCCCGGCACGGATCAGCACGTACCCGTTGCGCACACTCTCCGGGGTCGCCTTGAAGCCGATGTCCTTCACCGGCTTGTCGTGCAGCCGGACGCCACCACTGATTACGAGCCGTTTGGCCTCCCCGTTCGATTTCGCCAGCCCCGCCATCACCAGTAGCTGGATCACGCCCACCCCGACCGTCAGCTCCTGCTTAGGCAGCTCCGCGTGCGGGATCGCCTCGCCGGTCACGTCCTGCTCGCCGCTGAACGCCTTACCCGCGCTGTCCCTGGCCTTGTCCGCCTCCGCGTGCCCGTGCACCAGCCGCGTCACCTCGTACGCCAGCACTTTTTTCGCCTCGTTAAGTTCCTGGCCCTCCAGCGCTCCCAGCCCGTTGACCTCGTTCATCGGCAGGAACGTGAAGAACCCAAGGAACCGCTTCACGTCCGCGTCAGGCGTGTTACGCCAGTACTGATAGAAATCAAACACCGGCGTGCGCTCCGCGCTAAGCCAGATGTTCCCCGACTCGCTCTTGCCGAACTTCTTCCCGTCGCTCTTGGTGATCAAAGGCATCGTCAGCCCCGCCAGGTCCGCCCCCGCGACCCGCCGACCCAACTCGATCCCCATCACGATGTTCCCCCACTGGTCCTGCCCGCCCATCTGCACCGTGCAGTTCTGTGATTTGTACAGGTGTACGAAATCGATCGCCTGCATCACCATGTAGTTGAACTCTAAAAACGTCAGCCCGCTCTCCGCGTCCAGACGGTTCTTCACCGAGTCCATCGTCAGCATCCGGTTTACCGAGAAGTGAGGCCCAAAGTCACGCAGCAAACCGATCCACCCCAGCTTCGTCAGCCAATGCGCGTTATTCACCATCAGTGCATCGGTCGGCCCGTTCGCTTGAGGCGTCTTGGGATTCGCGAACTTGAGGATCGGGGACATCTGCTGCGCAAAACAGTGCGCATTGTGGTCGATCACCTCGGGTGTGAGCATCTGCCGGCTCTCGGTCTTCCCCGACGGGTCCCCGACCAACGCCGTCCCCCCGCCCATCACCGCGATCGGCCGATGCCCGCAACGCTGCGCGTGCGCCAGCACCATGATCGGCACCATCGACCCGATATGCAGGCTGTCCGCCGTCGGGTCAAACCCGATATACAGCGTCACCGGCTTACCAAGCCGTTCCCGGATCTTCTCATCCGTCACCTGCGAAACCAGCCCCCGCTCCGCGAGGACGTCATAGAGATTGGGTTTAGTAGTACTCATAGCGGAGAAAGTGTACCGCAGAAGCCCACTTTCGCCGAACGGGGGCTGCCTGGAGGGCATCAAAAGATGCCGCCGTAGATCGGCAATGCACGCTCATCTAGGGCACGATAAACTGATTAAGCTCAACAAGTCGATCTTGAACCTAGGGGTAACTATGCGAGCACACATCACCAAAGCGTTAGCGGTTCTATTGATGACGGCTTTTATTGGGATCCCTTGGGGGTTCTATATGGAGCAGGCTCGCGAAGACGCCCGCACGATGACGCAAGAGCAGTGGTTGGAATTAATGAATTACTCGCAGATGACCTATGAAAACCACGCAGGCTTCATCGCCGCGATTTTTACCACACTCTTTATCCTTGCGGGGTTTGTGTGTATTTACGAGTTCACTAAGCTCGTTAGTGGAATGGTTGTTGATCGTGTAATGGGCCCAGAAGATGGCGGGGGCTTCTAACTATTTGCCGGGTGCACACACTTTGGCGGCGTAGCCGCAAAGTGTGTGTCTCATGGCAAAGTTAGGTTGTTGTGGCGGGTATCTTCTAGGGCAAGATTAACACACACTTTGCCCTTCGGG
>JAJDCW010000272.1 GCA_029260635.1 Phycisphaeraceae bacterium
TACCAGATACCCCCGCCTGCGGTCCCCGAACTCGAACCACCGGGGTTTTTCAGCCGGCCATAGAATGCGGTTTGTCCCAGACTGTTGATCCCGGGACTTACCGGGCCGATGGATGTATCAAATTCCGCATACACCAGCGAAGTACCGGGCGCGATACCGCCATCCTCGCGCGCCAGCAGCGACAATGTACCCGAGACTTCGGACCAGATGCCCGAGTTGTTGCTTGAGGTTGTGTCGCTGCCTTCGAGCGCGGCACGGAACGATGTATGTCCCGAGTTGTTCAGGCCGGGTCGTATCAGGCTCTTGAAAACGACATCCCCGGTCGTGCCTGGCGCTGATGCACCTGTCCGTGCAACCAGAGCAAGTGAGCCGGGTCCCTCCGACCACAGGCCCGAGTTGTTGGAGGTTGTCACGCCGGTGCCGGTTAGCTTGCCGAGGAACGCGGTCTGCCCCGTGCTGTTTAACATAGGGGCTTCGAAGCTATCAAACATCTGGCCCGGGTCGGCCCCAGGCGCCTGCACGCCAGTTAGCGCACGCGTGCTGTAAGTCACAGCAGCATTCAGCGTAGTGTACGACGTAGTCACAATCGTCAGTACACAAACAGCGCCTACCGCTTTAAACACATCACGGAACGTGGTAACTATATCTACATACTCCTGAAAAGTATTAATAACCATTGTGTGTTCACGGCGACTCAAATTATGCTCCACCTGTGTGATATGGCGATTACTTAAAGTACCGAACTCGCGTAGATATAACAAGGAAAATCAGGCAGATAGATTATGTGTGTTACCCAGATTAACAAATGACCCGCTACCACGCCAAGTCCTCCATATCACACTGATCGATGCCGGTCTGTGTTGCAGGTACATATTTGTAACCCGTGCTTGAACAAGAAACATCTAATCACGGTTTCGGAACGCGGCTTACCCGGTCCAGCGATGGGTTCAATCATTACAGCGTTGCAGGCTGTAACATTCAAACAATTTGCAGGAATTGCCTAGTCTGACATTTCGAGTGCGGCAAAGGCACCTGACCATCGACTCGAGCGTGCCGCTAAACAGCCGGTGCAATTCGATCCGGCCGTGCTCGATGGTGGCGACTTCCACGGGTACCGGACGGTTAGCTGTGGAACGGCCCGCGTCCTCTTCGGAGCCAGACATCAAGACCTGCCAGACGATCACTAGCACGAGGAGGGAGCACAAGCTGATTAGCGGGACGGATATCCGACGTTTCATGTGACCTCACACGGTGACGATTGAACCCGATGTCGTGCGGGATCATAAATTATAGCAGGCTTGTAAAAAGATGGCGATATTGATTTTAGAGCAATGCTCTGGCCACGGTCGGCCGGTTTGGGGGCTGATCGCTTTCTGTCACGAATAGTTTGCCTACCGTGGCGTGAATACGGATCACGTGAGCATGGCCGCCAGTGTTAGACACCGAGATCGATCCAGTCGATCTCGAGTCGGAAGGGTCCATCACCGGTGTCGTTGAGGATGATCCCGACCTCGACCACCAGGTCTCTGCGAAGCGGAGCGGCGTTTACCGGATCGCCGTGGAAAGTCGGCGTAAGATCGTCGAGATCGACGGCAACGGTTTGCCACTGTCCGTTGGGGACGGCGGGGTCGAGCGGCAAGTCCCGGCGATGGAGGATGCGGCGTGGGCGCGTCTCTAACCGATCGATCACCATCAGGCGATAGGGCCCGCGACCGTCTGCGCGGACGTGAAGGTAGACATGATTCGTGGTGTCGAACACTGTGGGATCGAGGGACAACCGTACCGAGGAGAATCCGCCACCATTAGTGTTGATGGAGCCGGTGAAGGCCATGACGCCGTCCGCAAAACTCACCGAGCCGAGCGAGCGTCCGCCCATGACATTGTCATTCACCATCCGCCAGCGCTGGTTCGCGATCGGGTCGTCGAAGTCCGTCAGGCGTTTTCGATGCTCGCTGGGCTCATTCGCGGTCGGTGCCGAGGCGCTTGGATCTTGCCGATTACGAGTTGCGGTGGGGTCAGGCCCTTCCGGTTTCGTACGATCGTCTGGTGCAGGGGTGCAGGCCGGCACGAAGCAGCCCAGAGCGATAGCCAGAACAGCAAGGTTGATCGAAAGCTTGGTCATCTATACCACAATCGAAAGAAACTCAGGCGGGGTCTACGTACGTTGCTAAAGGCACAAATCCACGCTCAACTTACATGTCATACTCAAGAAAACTTAGAACAACTCAAACTCCCGAGGGCTGTGGTGGCGAAATATACAACCTCGTCAAGCTTTAACTTCGTCATCATCATAGAAACGGATTCTTTGCTGAGGCCGGATTCTCGCGCATAATCTCACAGCATCGCGTGGACATGAATTCGGCTTAAGGCGCATGCGTCGTGACGCGCCCTAAATAGCGCCCTAAATTACACTGCGAACCCCGATATCGAGCCAGAATCGCCGATTCCGAAGTAGGCGGGCCTGTTCGAATCCTCCCCCACCAGTTATCCTTGACTCAGTTCGGGCCTGTGGGGTGTATCGCAGCCTGGTTTATATAGTATGTAAGTATCGCATTGAGACGAATTGGCCTAAGTCGGCCGTAACATGCTAGGTCTGTGGGCAGATCACGTCACTTGATTTACAATATTGAGCATGGCAGTGACGCCCGACCCGTCGCCGAAGAACGAAGAATCGGATGTCGCCGTTGATCCGCCTCTGCGGAGTGTGCATACGACGAACATTCCGCAGATGCTTGAACAGGCCGGCGCGTCGATCTTGGTGACAAC
>JAJDCW010000273.1 GCA_029260635.1 Phycisphaeraceae bacterium
CGGGGACGGACAAGTTCGCGGCGAACAGCGTGCTGACCCCGCCTGCATCCTCCACCCAGACGACTCGGTCCCCATCAATATCCGGCCAGTGCTGAACCCCCGGCCCCGTCGCTAACGCAACCGCCGCCGACTCATCCACAAACAACCCGGACGCTTGAGCCTGAGGCAAACCCACAGCCAAGATCATTGTTAGAACCCACGCGGGAACCAAACCACAACTGTTTCGCGCGACAAGCATGCCTTTCTCCTCTCCCAAGCCTATGTCATTCCCCGGCAGATCGATGACGTGGCCGCCGGAACTTCGGCTATGTATAGCAATTCACAACCACTACGGCAAGAACAATTTTACTGGTGCCGTGGCGATAGATAAATGATAACTGACGACCCAACAGCCCCACCGGGATCATACGCCCCAAGGCTTGCGGACCGACTCTGGTCCGATCGCAACTCTTACACACAAACATATCGGCGATCAGACGGGGTCACGATCCAGTTGCTCGATCGCCCGGCGGACCTGCTCGCCCCTGAAATTGATAAAGGTCCCATCGGCCAGCAGAACCCCCGTCAATACACCGAAGACACAACCCAACGCGGTAAGATTAAAAAGGCAGTGGCGAATCATAAATCCTCCTTGCCGGATCGTTTCCGCTTTATAGCTTACCACCCCGTCATACAACACGAAATACCGCCACCCGTCACGCCCTGACGCCCTCACACTACCGCATCGTCGGGATCAGCCCCCTGCGGCACATCAACGCCCCGCCGCAAAGCACCAGCACCACCGCCAGCGACATCGGCTCGGGCACGTTATTCAATCCGACGGTCATGTTGTCAACACTCAGTTCCACGTCCAACCCCTCGGTCGAGTAGTCGCCCATGAACGCGTAGCCGAACTGGAACGTCTTTGTAAAGTCCGGGTGTGACGCCCCGCCATCCGCCTCGAAGAAGTCACGCGCCAGCATCCCGCTGTCACCGATCGTCAGCCAGCCCCCGCCCTCCGACACCGACCCGCCGTGACCGGTCGCGACGAATACCTCGTCCTGCAGGATCGCCAGCGTCACCTCCACGTCCGCCGTCCCCGTGACCTGTGTCGGCAGTATGTCAATAAAGAAGTCCATCGACATGTCCCGGCAACAATCCGCGATCGGCGTAAACACAAAATCCGTATCAAACGGATAAGCCACCACAAAGCTCTGCGGATCGCCCGACCCCGGCGCACTGATAAACAGTTTCGTGCTCGGCGCAGGGTTCCCCCCGACCTGGTCCCCCACCCCGCCCAGCGTCAACTGCCCGGACGTATCCGTCACGATCTGCGACACCGTCCCGATATTCACGTGCGGCTTGCTACGATCAAATGTCTCTTTTGCCACGTTTCTCTCCCTCTAAGTTGAAATGTATCTCCCGCCCTCACACAGCAGGCCGTGCAAATGCCCGACCGCTGAACACACAACATACCATCCCCACCCGCAATCCAGCAAGACAATTTCTAAGACACCTCTACCCCACCCGCTTTAAGCCCCCTCAAGCCCGGTCATGGCCCAAAAAGCCTTGGCCGGGATCCACTTCAAACACACCCCCACTACTTCCCGCGTATTCATATCATCGCTCCCTCTCCGATCGGCACATGACTCATCCTTCGCGCACATCCCAGACAAATATCCACCCACACTTTCGTCTCACAAAATAATTTTCTTTTCTATGTCACGAAAGAACTTGTGTGTTTCCGACGAGCATGTACAACCACCCCCATGCGCACAAACCCGTCGCGTCAGCCAATAGTAGACCCCCGGCTTTTTTCTCAACGGCTACGAATGCAGCCTGGAAAACTTCCGGGGGGGACAATCCCACGACGGCGTCGACAGCTGCCCTGAGCATCCAAAGATTAAAAGGACCAGGACTCGAGGGCTGCCCCCACGGAAAGTTATGCTCAAAAGGCATAGCCGGTGACGGGACTTGGTAGCGGACGCCCCGGCTAGATGACGGACCCCCGGCCCCCGGATGACATCCCGGGGACTCGGGGCCCCGGGTTCCTTCCAAGGAAATCGGGGTACAGGACACGGCCCCGGCCTGGTCCCGACGTGCCCGTGCCTGCCGTTACCGCTGGAGCCTCGTGGGTTTTTTAGATTGCTGATCTCTGATTTAGGATTGATGATGTAAAAGAAGGGAATGCAGAATTAACCACAGAGACACAGAGGCACAGTGAAGTAGGGTTCAAGATGAGATCCGGGGGTGATCCGGGGGTGATCCGGGGGTGATCCGGGGGTGATCCGCAGATTATACGGATTGCGCAGGTCAGGATTGTTTAGCGTCGCGACTTGTAGCGTCTGCTCTATTCTTAAATCTACGTCATCTGCGCAATCTGCGGATACTTTCCCCTCCGCGCCTCTGTGATTAAATTCTTCTCCGCACCCTTCGCGTCTGCGCGGTTAAACAGCTTCGCTATGCGTCGCGTCGATCGACGTCACGGGGTGATCGTTCAATAGCGCCTGCACCAGCGGGTCCAGCTTGTCGTCCGGGTCGATCTTCACCGCCGCAAACACCGCGGGGGCGCGTTTCTGTAATGTCGCGTCGTTCTCTGAAAATTCCAACGCGAGCATCCCGTGCGTCGTCGCCATCTTCAACAACGTGCCGGGTTCGGTCTGGTCACGACGATACAAACGGCGCATCTGCGGCAGGATGCCCATCGGCTGCGCCTCGTCACTGGGCTGACACAGGATCGAATCGGTGCCCAGGCAGACGTTCACACCGGCGTCGAGCATATCCCGATACCGGTGGTCCGTGTGCCCGAAGTACTCACTTGTCACCGGGCAGTACGCGACACTCGTGCCGGTCTTCTGGAGGATGTCGATATGTTCATCATCCACGTAGTTGCAATGCGCCAACACCCACCGCGCGTGCTTCAACACGGACTCAAGCCACTGCACAGGGTGTTTCGCGGCGGGCTTGATCGCCTCGTCCCACTTGCCCAGCTCTTTAAGCAACTCGGCGAACGGCCCGTCGGCCTCACGCACGAACTGAAGCTCCTCGGGCGTCTCCGCCAGGTGCGTCGAAAGGCGGTAGATACGCTGATGACTCAGACGGTTCGCGGCCTTGTAAACATCCTTCCCCGTCGAGTAGGGCGCATGTGGGCCGAGCCCGAGCACCGCGCCGCGGTCGTGGTGGTCGATCCGTGTCTCAAAAGGCAGGTCTTCCAACGCACGCTGGACCCGCGCGATGGTGGATGCCTGATTCTCACCCAGCCCGAAGCATTCCAGGTAACTCACGCCGGGGATCACGGTGTCGTCCGGGGCCTGGCGTCGGCCCATCACCGCAGCGGTCGACCCGGCGATGTCCCCGAGGTGCCCGACCCCGGCGGCCCGGCTCATCCGCATCCCCCGCCGGACCCCGTCGATGATCGCTTTGGGCTCGGTCGGCCTGAGCCTGATCACCTCGCGCAGCCAGTCCGTAAACCGCCCGCTGAAAGGGATCGGCCCGATCGGGGTCAGGTCCAGGTGGGCGTGGGCGTTGACCAACGCCGGGAGGATCAGCTCGTCGGGGCGGTCGATGAAGTGGGCATTCTTGGTCAGGCGTTTGGGCAGCGAGTCGGTCGGGCCCGAGGCGATGATCCGGCCGTGCTTCACCGCGACCGCGCCGGGCCGGGCGTGGGTGCCCTGGGCGTCTCGGATGGCGGCGGCCCGGTAAATCGTGATCCGGTCTTGTTTCATGTCTCACATCCACTAAAACCGACATAAGGCTAATCCACCCGCCGTATCGAGGGAAATGCAGGATCTTTCACGGGCAGAATCCGGGGGAGTGATCCCGGGGAAACGCCGGGGCAATACCGGGGGCAATCCGGGGGGGATTCCAGGGGGTGACTTCCCAGACTTTTGACGACCCGTTACAATCCCAATCTCCCAATCAAACTTAACTCTCCGAAGGAGTGGCTCCCGATGAAACGACAGGCAACATGGATGATACTCGCAGCGGCCGCTTGGGTCGCTACCGGCTGCGTAGCCCAGGGCGAAGCCGACGACCTGAAGACACTTTACCGCAACAGCCAGAGCCAGGTACTGGACCTGCAGGAACAGCTCGCCGAGGCCAACGCCCGGATCGACGCCCTGATGGGTGGTGTCGACAGCGAGGCGACCGCCCTGGCTGATGCGATCGCCGAGCGTGACCGACTGCGTGCGGCCCTGGACGACGCCGAATCCCGCCTGCGTAACGCCGGCGGCGTGGTCCTGCCCCCCGAACTGGACGACGCCCTGAGCCAACTCGCCGCGGCCAACCCGCAACTGATGAGCTACGACGCCGAGCGCGGCATGATCAAGCTCCGCAGCGACCTGACCTTCGCGCTGGGCTCGGCAGACGTCAGCGCCGGCGCATCGCAATCTTTGGGCAGCCTGGCGGGGATCTTCAACTCCGCCGCCGCCAAGGGTTACGAAGTCCGCGTCGTCGGCCACACCGACAACGTCCCGATCAAGAACGTCGGCACCCGCGCCAAGCACCCGACTAACTGGCACCTGTCCGTGCACCGCGCGATCTCCGTGATGCAGGCCCTTAATAAGGCAGGCGTCTCGTCGAACCGTCTGGGCGTCGGCGGGTACAGCGAGTACCGCCCCGTCGCCCCGAACGCGACCGGCGGCTCCGAAGCCAACCGCCGTGTCGAGATCTACCTCGTCGCGATGTCCTCGGCTTCGGCCCCCGCCGAATCAAGCGCGACCGCTACACCAGCGGCGGCGCCGACTGCGGCCCCCGCCGCCGAGCCCGAGGCCGACATCACCCAGCCGCCCGCCGTCTACAAGTAAGACAACAAGCCGATGAGGCAGGCAAATGAATCCACCCAAAGCCCGCCCTTACCGGCGGGTTTTTTTATGCCTCCACTTTACATCCCTACTTCACTTCTTACTTACCTAACTCCCCAGTCACGCCGCGCAAACGGTCATTCCGCCATGAAATTCGAGATTTATACGCATATTTTAACGCCCCGCTATTCCTTCTCACACCGCACAACAGTAGAATTGTCTTCGTGCTGCGGGAGCCTATCACAAGACGCACGGATGTAACCGGCCTCACGATCTTGCTCGTGGCCTGCGCCAGCCCCGCACTTGCAGTCGCCGGGGTCGAATACAACGCAGTCAATCTTTTTAACGCCGCGCAACCCGCTTTCGATATCACGGAGAACAGGCCGGGCCTGGAACTTCGTCGGCCGACCGTGGGCGCGATCAACGAAGCCGGGCAGATCGTGGGCACGGGCGATGCGGGTGGCAACCAGTTATTGAAGGACGCCCGCCCCTTTTTCTACGACCCCGCCCAGGCAACCACCGCGAACCTCGGCGACCTCTCCGGCGATTTTGCGGATCAATCCGATCCATCTCGCCACGGCCAGAGCCGGGCGGTGTCGATCAACAACGCCCGCTGGGTCGTCGGCAGCAGCAGCACCACAACCGGCACGGGCAACACGGACGACCGCCCCTTCCTCTGGTTTGACGGCGACGCCAACCACGCACACACCCTCGGCGAGATGCATGAACTCGGCCTCAACCCCGGCGCGACCTTCGGCGAGGCCCTGCGTGTTAACAACGCCAACCAGGTCCTGATCGACGGCGACACCGGGCTCTACCGGGCAGACATCGCGCTGAACACGGGGGTCGTGTCTGAACCCGGCGTGCGTTCTTTAATCGCCCCGGCCGCCGCGCTGCCCGACATGAACGGCGCGGGAGAAGTCTCCTACATCTCCGGCAACGCGGGCTTCGTCTGGCGTGACCTCAACAACGATGACACCGCCGACGCGAACGAGAAGACCCAACTCCCCTTCATGAGTATCGGCTCACCCAACACCACGGTCTTCAGCATCAACAACACCGGTCAGGTCGTCGGCACGATGCGTAACGACCACGCACGCGACATCGGGTTCATCTGGACCGACCTGAACAGCGACAACGTCGTAGACTGGGCAGACACCAACAGCAACGGCTTCTTCGAGGAAAACGAGACCTCCAACGAGGTCGTCCGGTTCCACGGCGACCCCGGCGGGATCAACGCAACCGCAGGCAATACGTTCGTCTTTGATATCAACGACCATGGCATGGCGGTCGGCAGTTACATCGACAACTCGACCCGCCGGGCATTTATCTACGACACAACCCTGGGCATGCGTTTCCTGGACGACCTGATCGACGCCGCCTTCCCGCTGAACCTGCGTGAGGCCGACGCCATCAGCAACGCCGGCCACATCACCGCCGTCGGCCGCGCCCTGGCCTCCAACATAGATCAACTCGCACTACTAACACCTCTCCCTACCGCCATCCAAGGCGACCTCGACGGCGACGGCTTCGTCGGCATCAACGACCTGAACATCGTGCTCGCCAACTGGAACCAGAACGTCCCGCCCGCCAACCCGCTGGCCGACCCAAGCGGTGACGGCTTCGTCGGCATCGATGACCTGAATGAAGTCCTGGGCAACTGGAACGCGGGGACGCCGCCCGGCGCATCAAGCCATATCCCTGAGCCGGCTTCGGCGGCGGTTCTTGTTCTGCTGACGACAAGCCGAGTTGCCTTGCGTGGGCGCGGCCGTATCACGGTTTGACGATGAACCGGGCCGATATACACGCAAATCATGCTAATTATGGTTGTTTTATGGGCAAGGCACCTTGTTTTTCATTGTGACCGGCAGGCCCGGGAAGTAAAATAAGATACAGGCCATAGTGCATACGATTACCGCCGCCGGTGCTTCATCTTAACCACATCATGACGCCAT
>JAJDCW010000274.1 GCA_029260635.1 Phycisphaeraceae bacterium
CCGGCGGAACGAGACGGCGACATCGTGAACGACATGGCCAGCCCGAAACGGTTTACCGGAGAAATACAAACTGAAAAGGAAAACGACGGTGACTGGGTGTTGTGGCCGGTGCCGTATGAAGATTGAGTGAATCCACATGCAGAGCCGCCGCGCCCTCACGGCGGACCGCGGATGGCATCCGCGGCTATGTGGCGGACTGCGTCGAGGGCGACGCGGTCCAGTTGGTTGGTTACAATCCCACCCATGAAGCGAACCGCCCTACCGCTACTTCTGGTGACCTGCCTTCTTAGCGTCGGCTGCGTCCAGCGTACGATCTCGATCACGAGTGACCCGCCGGGGGCGTTGGTGTATCTGAATGACGATGAGGTCGGGCGGACGCCGGTGACGGTGCCTTTTACGTTCTACGGCGTCTACGACGTGCGGATGGAAGCCGAGGGGTATCAGCCGTTGTGGACGAAGCAGAAGGCGAAGGCGCCCTGGTGGGAGACGCCGGGGATTGATCTAATCGCGGAGACTCAGCGGGATGCGAAGGCCGAGCTGAAGTGGCATTTTACGATGCAGGCGCAGGCGGCTCCCGAAGATGTGGACGCCGACCTTCTGCTGGACCACGCCAAGCAGCTGCGTGCGACGACGGTGAATGAAAACAGCGCATCCGAATGACGCCCCTTTAGCCCCCGGCTTCGCCGGGGGATTCTTCTGCCAGTTCCGTTGACCGATCCCCCGGCAGAGCCGGGGGCTGAGGGGGAGACTAGGGTTGTTGTTCACGTAAGAAAAGCCCACGTTCTAAGAACGTGGGCTTCGGTTTTTAAGTGTTTCTGTTTTAAGTTACGTATGCAGATCAATCGCGCCGACGTAGCAGCACGGTGGACGCACCGGCGATGACGAGTGTTGCCGTCGTGGGCTCGGGGATGGTGCCGGTGTAGTACTGCATCGCGAGATCGAAGGCGTCGTTGCCGATGATGGAGCCGAGGATACGGCCCGGGCCGTCGTCGGGGGCGACGTGGATGCCGCCGTAAAGCCTGGAGAGGCCCGCCTCGTCGGCGGCGTCGTAGTAGCTGACCCACTGCAGGAGGACTTCCATGTCCGGTCCGTCCTCGAACTCGAGGGCATCGATCTCGATGACGTATTCACCGAGCCCGCCGGGGAAGTAAGGGCTGCCGGTCATGGCGGCCATGATCTCAGCAGAGGCGCGGCTGAACGTGCTGTGGCCCGATAGGTAACCCGCAAACGCCGGGGTCACGAAGGTGCTCTTCTGATAAGGCAGCCATTCGACGGCACGGATCCAGTCTACGCCGCCAACCTCGTTCTCGGGGTCGGCAGGTTCACCGGCCCAGGCGAAGATGGCGACCTCGCCCTCGTGGCCCGCCAGGTGCTCGTGCTTGCCGCCGGTCATCGTGGTGTCGGCGGTAATCATTTCAACTAGCCCCGGCTCCAAAGGGAGTCCTTCGACATCGTATGACGTCCCAAGCGGGTCGGTGCTCTGGCCCTTGCCACCCATGTAGCGGACCATCGAGACAGGCCGGGTGTAGTCGTAAACGCCTTTATGGTTCCAGGCGGCGACGGCGGCATCGTGGACCGCGCCGTTCATGGCGAAGTACATCTTGACGTCCCATTCCAGGTCGCTGACAACCGGACCGACCCCGCCGATCTGCTTCACAAAGCCGGGATTGTCGGCGATGTCGTTGGCCAGAACGTTCCAGTGGCCGGGAGGCGTTTCGGAACTAGGCCCGTCGGCCCAGAACTCGGCGATGGCTCGGCCGTAGTCGGCGTGGTTAGCCATGTTCGGCGTGGTGTAGGGCAGCCCGGTTACGGGGTTGGTGACGTAACCGGTCCCGTCGTTTGTGCCCAGGGTGCTGTTACCTTTTGCGGAAGGTGAGAGGTCGATCATGTTCCCGGCACCCGGGTCCAGCAGGCTTGAATAGCGGATCACTTCAACCACGTTGGCCTTGAATTCCGCATCACCACCACCGACCATGTCCCCGAGCTGCGGGGGGGCGCCCATGTCGTGGTACACGTCTGCGGGGCTGGCCTTGCTCATCGCGAACGGGGTGACGTTACCCCAGTTGGGGTTGATAAATTCCTGGACGGCGGTACCGATGACGATGCCGTTCTGAAGGACCAGGTGATCAAACGCCAGCGGCTGCCAGCGGTTGGGCTGGAACATCTCGGTCCCGGGCAGGTCTTTGACCATCGACGGGTTGACCGGGAAGTAGCCGGTGTCGTCGGCGTAGTCATTGACTCCGTTGACGCCCTCGTTGGCGCCGTCGTTCAGGCCGTGGTTAATGATGGTCTGGGCGATACGGTTACCCAGCGCGGCGGGTGTGTTCCCTACGGTCGAGGTGAATGTCTTGTCGTAGCCCAGATTATCCATCTGCAGATCGAACGCGGCCTGCGATGTCGCGGCACCGGGCCCCTGCTGGAAGCGATACTTCAGGACGTTGTAGGCGGCGTAGCTGATCGCCTCGTCGCGTGCGGCCTCGATGTCGGCCGCGTTCGCGGACTCGTGGTGCAGGTACTGCGAAGACGTCCCGTCGTAGGCGGACCAGGCATCGTACATCGCGGCCGATACATGGAAGAGGTTCCGCGCGTGGACCGTGGGCCTGGGTGTATCCAGACGTATGGCATCGAGCATTTGCTCGTCCCACTGACGGGCGACGGTCTCGATAGCGTTAGCAGGCGTCGCGGTAAATGTGACAAGAATCGCCGCAGCAATCAATGCGACAACAACAGATACACGCCCTTGGACGTGCTTACGGCACAAAATGAAAATCACCCCATACTCCCTTGAAAAGGTGTGTAGAACACCCCTCCTTTCCACGCTGCCTTATTATGTCATGCCGAAGGCATATGTCCAGTGTTTTATGTGTTTTTTAGCTTATGTCACGACTTTTTCCAGCCTACCAAGACACCCCATATTGACAATGTGCTACAGAAGCAACCGTTGTGTGCCTTTAAGGACATGAATAGGTATCCTCTTGATCGATGCACGAACCGATCAAGTTCCATTCAGACCCGGGGGCCTCAGATCAAGGCGAGAACCCCTCGAGCCGAGGTCTGCGCCCGCGCCATATGGACCTCAAAAAGGACAAGGCCCTGACGATCCAGTGGTCGGATGGGCGGGTCTCGATCTACCCGATCGCGTACCTGCGGAAGCTCTCGCCATCCGCCGAGGCCAAGGAACTGCGTAAGCAGATGGCCAGCAATCCCTTAACCGTGCTGCCCGCCGGGGCGGGGGGCGAATCACGCCCGCTAACCGCCGAGGGGATTGAGATGGTGGGCAACTACGCTGTGCGGATCAATTTCTCCGACGGGCACAGCACGGGCCTTTATTCCTGGGCCTACCTCCGCCAGATCGACCCAAATCAGCCCGATAAATCGGAGCCGCAAAGCCCCTAAGCCGGAACACTGTTCCCCGAGCCAGCAAGCATTTGACCACTCACTGGCAGCGGTTATAAAGGCCGTCCCGTACCTCTGGAAAAGAGCCCCCTATGAGAACCATCGCCAGCCTCTTCGGCCAATCCCCGATCGTCCCGCTCCAGGCCCACATGCAGAAGGTCACGCAGTGCGTGGAGAAGGTCAAGCAGATGTTCGAGGCCCTGCGTAAGGGCGACCAGGCCGCGATCGAGAAGCTGGCGGAGGAGACCTCGGCTCTTGAACTCGAGGCCGACGAGATCAAGCACGACATCCAGACCCACCTGCCCAAGCGTATGTTCATGGCGATTGATCGGTCGCGGATCCTGGACATCCTCAGCGTCCAGGACAACCTCGCGGACAAAGCCGAGAACATCGGTGTACTGATGACACTCAAGGCGATGAAGCTCCCCGATTGGTTGGCGGGGGACTTCAACGCGTTCCTGAACAAAAACATCGAGGCGTTCGAGGGTGCCCGCGGGATTATCAATCAACTGGACGAGCTTATGGAGACGGGCTTCGGCGGGGACGAGGCCGAGCGTGTCCTGCGCATGGTCGAACAGGTCGCCCACATGGAGCACGAGGTCGATGTGATCCAGCGGCAGATGCTTAAGAGCCTGTTCGTCAATGAGGAGGGGTTGACCACCGGGGACTTTTTCCTCTGGACCAAGTTATTCAAGCAGGTTGGGGACCTGTCGAACCTGTCGGAGCGATTGGCGAACCGGGTCCGCCGAACGCTTGAATTGAAGAAGTAACAGCCGACGGTTCGCGTTCCCCCGACACTCTTACCTAAATGATTCGGAGACCCGATGGGCACTGAAGCGATGATTCTGACCGGGCTGGCGATGGCCTTTGGGCTGTACATGGCCTGGAACATCGGCGCCAACGACGTCGCCAACGCGATGGGCACCAGCGTCGGCTCGGGCGCATT
>JAJDCW010000275.1 GCA_029260635.1 Phycisphaeraceae bacterium
CAACCCGGCCAGAAACGCATGCACAAGGCGCACATCGCATAGGCATCAGACTTTGACTCAGCGTCGAGGATCAGCCGGGCATCCGTACTCGATCTCGCTAAGGGTTTCTCAATCAGTACGTGCTTGCCCGCCTCTAGCGCAGCGACCGCGAACCTGACATGTAAGGGTGTCACCAAGCACAGGTCCACCATCTGCACGTCCGGGTCGTGGATCAAATCCATCCCGTCTCGGTAGCGCGCGACATTCGACAGGTCGTAACCGCCCCTGGACTGGCCGGGGATATTCCCGTCCACGTTTCCTTCACCGCGAAGCCGTGCCTCGTCTTTATCCGCGATCGCCACCACCCGCGCGCCGGGCACGCGCTTATACGCATCCAGGTGCGTCTGCCCCATCGTTCCTAATCCCACCACACCGACGTTAATCATGCCGTACTCCTGTTACGTGTCAGCGTGTGAGTTTACCCTTTGATCGGGTTATTTGTGCGCCGATCTATGAGCAGTTCAACGGCTTGTGCGTCTGGCACGGTGATCTTGAATTCGCCCACAGGCAGTTCTCGTGCCTCGACAATCCTCCAGACGCCATCGGTTTCAGCGATCACGCGGTATCGACCCGCTTTTTCGATCCGGCCGACAAAAAAAACATCAGGAGATGCCCGCCCGCACACGATGGGCGCGGGCCGCCAATCCGAGGGCAATCGTGGGTTGTGTGCCCGACCGACACGCTTGTAATACGCCTTGAGTTCATCGGGATAATGTACCAGCACGCCCGGGCTGGACCAGAACACGTGGCCCGACGCGCCCGTGTCACGGACCAGGTCTAATTCGCGTTGGATATCCGCCCATGGGTTGACCCTTACGCCGCTGCTGACCAGCACCCCGGCCACGAGCCGATCGAGCATGCCCGGCATCACCTGGACTTGCTGCGCCCAGGTTGATCTGAACTCGGTGTAGCCGTAACAGTAATCCTGAGGGACAAACTCCTGCATCCAGCCATTGCGTGACCAGGCGGGCCAGTCACACGCGTATTGCTCCAGTGACAGGGGATACACCGCCGGGCTGATCGAGACAATCAGGTTCGGTCGGGCCTTTTTCAACTCGGCATAGAATTGACCGGCAAACTCGCTGACCTTCGCCGCACGCCACGCCACCCAGTCCGAGTCGTGCTCATCGTCCGGCGGTGCCGCCCCGTCGTGCTCTTTGGCATAGACCTCGCGTGTGTACTCGTCATACCCCATGCTTACAGGCCAGGCGATCCGGTCGTCGAGCTGAACGCCGTCCAGGTCGTACTTTTCCACCGCTTCCAGCACGATCGATAACAAAAACTCACGGCATGCCGGTCGAAGCGGATTCATCCACACAAACGGGTTCTGATCGGAAACCAACTCGCCGCGGCGTGTGGTCGTCATCCACTGCGGGTACTTTTCTCGCAGGTGGTTATGCGTATCTTTGTGCGCGGCCATGAAGCCGTACTCAAACCAGGCGATGTAAATTAATGAGTTGCGGTGCGCCTGGATGAGCGATTCCTGCAGGAGGTCACGGCCAGGCTTGTCGTGGCGGTGGGGCGCATCGGACGGGTCGGCCGGCATCAGCGCGGGTCGGCGGTCTGGGCCGATGGTTTGCTGGAGCACACGGGAGGGGTACTGGGTGTACCCGTTCTTCCAACTCTCGACGTAGACGGTGTTGATCCCGATTTCACGGAGTCGGCGCATGGTCTGTTCCGTGTCTGCGGGCGAGGCGATGGCGTCGATACCGGTCGTCGTCAGCCAGACGCCCCGGGTTTCCGCTATCGGTTCAAGCCCACTACCCCCAATAACAGGGCTAACAGAAAGCAGGCTTAGCATCGTCGCAGTGAACATCCGTTTGATAAACCCCATATGTAAACCCGCCATACCTTGCCTCTATCCCGCCGGGCACCTGATGATTACTCGTCTTTGTCAGGATCTGCTGCTCTAATCCACACAAACCGGGGCAGTCGTTACTATATAAGGATACGTATTGTAAGCCGATCCCGATTTTACCTTGCGTGGTGTGAAAGCGTTCTTGGCCGTTGTATACGGTTTCCTCTGTATCTGCTGCTGCTTTTTCTGGTTGTCTGATAACATCTTAGGGTCGGATTCGAAGTGGATTCGATTCCGGGCTTAAAGCCATCAAAATACTTTGTTACGCATCGATTATCGTGATCGATCCTCGGCAACGAACGTCGTGGGGGGTATCGCTACTCACCGATACCACATCCTCTTGAACCAACACTGACATGACATACCCCGGACCGACGAACTCGCAGCGTTGAATGGTTGCGTCACCATCGTCGCGTGGGGTGAAACACAAATGTTCGGGCCTGACGATCCTGTTCTGAAGCATGGCTGCGGGGCCGGTAGCCTGCGCCGCTATGAGATTCACCGGTCGGCGGTAAACATCGCGGGCCGTGGCTTGTTGGATGATCCGGCCGGCCGAGATTACGACCGCGTCGTCGGCCAACCTCAGCGCCTCGTCGGCGTGATGGGTCGCCAACACCACCCCGGCGCGGGTGTTGCGTAAGGCGCTACGGAGTAATTCAAACAACTCAAGCCGTGAAGGCCCGTCCAGGTGTGCCATCGGTTCATCCAACAGGATCCAAGCGGGTTCGATGGCCAAGGCGCGGGCGATGGCG
>JAJDCW010000276.1 GCA_029260635.1 Phycisphaeraceae bacterium
TTCGCGCAGGTCACCGCGCCGATGCTGAAACTGACCCGGGTGGACTTCCCCCCGCCCAGCTCGATCGTCTGACCGACGCAGGCGTCGACGACGCGTTGGACGATCCGGCGAGCGATTTCGTCGCTGACGTTGATCTGGAAGATGGCGAACTCGTCGCCCCCGAGCCGGCCTATCAGGTCGCTTGAGTCGATGTTGCCACGCAGGAGGCCGGCGACTTCGGTGAGGATGAGGTCCCCGGCGTCGTGGCCAAAAGTGTCGTTGACCTGCTTGAAGCCGTCCAGGTCAATCATGACCACACAGACGGGCAACCCCCGCTCCACCGCGGTCAGCAGCCGGCGCTCACCGAGCCGGTTAAAGCCCCGGCGGTTGAGTATCTGGGTCAGCGGGTCGGTCATCGCCTCGAACTCCAGCGCGTTGACCTGCTCGTGTTTCTGGGTGAGCAGGGCCTCCATGGCGCATAGCTGGCGGACCATCCCGGCGGTGTCGACGTCGATCTCGTTGAGGATCCGTGCCCGGGCCGTGGCGTCGATGCGGACGGAGGGTGCATCGCCGTGGATCTCCTTGGCGGCCTTCACCGCGCCCCGGATCAAGGTGTCCGCCGACTCTTCCCCGGGCGAGAGGAACTGGCCGTGCACCGCGTCCAGCCACTGCATGCGCTCGGAGGTCATCGGTTCGCCGTCGTGCGGGAGGGTCCCCGAGACCATGTTGGCCAGGTCGACCGCCGAGGCGTCGGCCTGCGTCAGGGCCTGCTGGTGGTGGTTGAGCACCTGCTCGCATAGCTGCGGCGAAGCGTTCCACAACTCAAGCAGGTGATTGCCAACCACGGCGTGGTCGATGCCGAAGTGTTCCCGTTCCATCTGCTGCAGCGGCTTGCGGTTGAGTTCTTCGTCGGTGAGGTTCTCGTAGAACCCCGGCTCAATCGCCCACAGGGCCGACAGCCCGACGTCTTGAATCAGCCCGAGGGTGTAGGCGGCCTGTGCCTGTTGGGGGTCAATCATCTCGGCCACGATCCGCGCCAGGTACGCCTTCTCCAGGCTGTTGATCCAGAGCCTGCGAGCGACCTTGGGGTCCAGCCCGGATTCGTCCGCCAGCATGTACATCGCGAACGCCATGGCGATCGACCGCGCCCGGGCCGAGCCCATGTGCAGGACCGCCCGGCGGATGTCGTTGATCTCGCCGACCACGCCGATCGCCGCGGAGTTGGTCACACTCAGTACCCGCGCGCCCAGCGCGGGCGACTGGCTCAGTGCCTTGCTGACCTGGTCCGGGTCGTTGGCGGGCGCGTTGAGGATCGCCATCAGCGGGCCGGGCTGGATATCAAGCTTGCCGATCTTATTCAGGACCGCCCCGCCACGGGTCTGGCCGTTGGCATCAGGCGTCTGTGATTGTGGGTCGGATTCCATCGCGGTTGTGTCCTTCATGGTCTTGAAGACGCCGTACCCCCGGCAACAGAAATATCACCAACACCCTTCTATAGAGGAGCGCGTCTCTCTCGGTAAAATCGACACGATCGGCGGACAGATCAAGCGGGTTATTATGAAAAAACATGTTTACCCCGGCACGGCGTTAGACACCGTCCGATACGACGGCCCGGGCCGTTTTCAGCACATTCAGGAGCATGTCGGGGGTCAGCCGACCTGTGAAGGTGTTCTGCTGGCTGGGGTGATAACAACACAGCAGCGTCGGCGCATCGGGGAACGTGAACGCGGCTGCGTGCGCGAACGGGTAGCGGTTCAGGCGATCGACTAGACCTGATCGCCGGTACCGGTTCAGGACCGCGCGGTGTGCGATCTGGCCAAGTGACAGGACGGCCCGCAGTTTCGGCAAGGCCTCAAAAGTCTGATCGAGGAAGCCTGCACAGTTGTTTAGTTCATCTGTGTTCGGCCGGTTGCCCGGCGGGGCGCAGTGGGCGGCGCTGGTGATCGCGGCGTCGGTCATGGTCAGGCCGTCCCCGTTTTCGGTTGAATCAGGCTGATTGCAGAACCCCGCGCGGTACAAAGCCTCGAAGAGGAAGTCGCCGGACCGGTCGCCGGTGAACATCCGGCCGGTGCGGTTTGCGCCATGGGCACCCGGCGCCAGACCCACGATCAGCAACCGTGCCGAGGCGGCGTCGGTGGGTGAGGCGGGCAACAGGTTGGGCACGGGCCTGCCCCAGTAAGGCCGGTGCCGGTAGCGCGCGGTTTTCTCTTTGGCGGTCTGCTTGCAGTGCGCGGTCAGCCGGGGGCACCGTCTGCAACGTGTGATCCGGTTATTCAGGATGGTCAGCGGGGCTTTGCCGGGCATGGGCGGGTCTCAACACCTGGGCAAGATGACGTGAGTGTGTCTGCTTTACGGATCGCAACGCGGGCAACGGCCAACCGCGCTCTCCCAGCACAGATTATCGGATATTTCCTAAACACCGACACATGATCGCCCGATCCTGATAACAATCGAACCCGTGATAGAGAGTGTTAAATGCGTCTTCTGATCGACAGCATGATTCTGTTGATGGTCCTGGTGATCCTCATCGGGGCGGTCTCGTATCGGCATGAAGCCGAGCGCAAGGACCTTGAGATGCTGTCGGTGCGCGAGGGCCTGAACCGGTTTCAAAAGACGCTTGAGTATCAGAGCGCCCTGTGGATGGCTCAGGAAGACTCGCAGGGGAACTACCCGCCCCAGATCATGCCCGAGTGGTTCAGCAAGGGGCTGCCGCGGAACTCTCTGATCGCCGGGAAGCGCCCCTGGCTGGATATCGCGCCTCAGGGTGATTACAACGACCACCCGCCGGACCCGTTAGCGACCGGGGAGCAGGCGGCGTTCTGGTACAACCCCGAGCGGGGCATCATCCGGGCGCGTGTGCCTCAGCAGGGCACGGACCGGCTGACCCTTGAGTTATATAACCGTGTCAACGGGACCGCCCTGACCAAGCTGCTCAACGACTCGGACCCGCAGCGCGAACCCGTCGCGTTTAACCCCCACCCGGTCACGTCGGGGCAACACGCCAGCCCGGACCTGCGCACTATCGATCTGGTCGAGGCCCTGGAACCCCCGGCGGTTGATACCGACCAAACGGATGCTCCGGAAGCCGTGACGGTGGAACCTATCATCCCGTGGTGGGACAAACCCAAATCCAAGTCCAAGTCCAAGTCTGGATCAGAGGCCGCGGTCCAGCCGGACCCGGTTGCTGAGCCCGCTCCCGCACGCCCCTCACTGCTGGCACCCGGAGGCCCGTGATTGGATGCGGCCCACAGCCCCGCGGGGCAAACACCCGCTACAATCCGGGGATGAGTTCTATCTATCAAGAGAAGCTGCCCAACGGGCTGTGGCTGGTCGCCGAACCGCACGGCACCGCACAGTCGCTATCCATGACCCTGCTAGTCCCGGCGGGCGTCGCCAACGAACCGGACGGCCAGCAGGGCGCGTCGGCGCTCTTAGAAGAGATGATGGCACGCGGGGCAGGCGGGCTCAGCGCCCGAGAGCACTGCGACGCCTTGGACCAGCTCGGCGTGCAGCGTGGCACGAACGTTGAGACCCATCACATCCGCCTCAGCGCGACGATGATCGCCGAGAAGATTGAGCGGGCGCTGCCCCTGCTGACAGACATGGTGACCGCCCCAACGCTGGCCGACGCGGCGCTGGTGCCCGGCCGAGACCTTGTGCTCCAGGCGATCCAGTCGCTGGAAGACGAGCCTCAGCAGAAGGTCATGCTGGACCTGCGAGAGCGGTTCCACCCCGCGCCGCTAGGCCGATCGCCTTACGGCGATGAGGCGGGCGTGAACGCGGTGACCGCAGACACGCTGCGCGACTTCTGGAAATCGACATGCGTGCCGGGCGGGACCGTGCTGGGTTTCTCGGGCAAGTTTGATTGGCCCAAGCTGCGCGACCTGGTGATGAAGCAGTTGTCTGGTTGGTCCGGCGCGCGTGACGAAACAAAGCCCGAGGTGGATGGCGCCGGCGGGTACAACCACAGCCACGCGGACACGCAGCAGGTGCACATCGCGCTGGCTTACAAGGCCCCGCCCGAGCCAGACAAGCACAGCGTGCTGCAACGGGCCGCGGTCGCCGCGTTGTCCGGCGGGATGTCCGGGCGGCTTTTTACCGAGGTCCGTGAGAAGCGCGGGCTGTGCTACTCGGTGTATGCCACCTATGCCGCCAGTCGGGAGCGAGGGGCGGTGTTCGGCTACGCCGGGACGACGACCCCCCGGGCACAGGAGACGCTGGACGTGATGGTCGGCGAGCTTGTCCGGCTGTCCAAAGGCATCGACCAGAGCGAGTTCCAACGCGCGATGGTGGGGATGAAATCCAACCTGGTGATGCAGGGCGAATCCACCGGCGCACGGGCCAGCTCGATCGCGACCGACCAGTTCGTCCTGGGCAAGCCGCGCACGCTCGACCAGCTCGCCCGGCGCGTGGACGGCGTCACCCTTGAAGGCCTGAACAATTACCTCGCAGCCAACCCGCCCGGCGACATGACGATCACGACGATCGGCCCCGAGGCGCTCAAGACGGATGAGCTGCTGGCGGTTAGTTCGTAGTTGACCCCTGATCCCCGAACCCTGTTCCCCGACCCCCAACCATGCGTATCCTCATCACAGCCGGCCCGACACGGGAGCCGATCGACGCGGTGCGGTTTATCAGCAACCGCTCCAGCGGGAAGATGGGGGTCGCGATCGCGCAGGCGGCGGCGGATGCGGGGCACGACGTAACATTGTTACTGGGGCCGGTGATGGCACCGGCAACACTGCACGACACGATGCGGGTTTATCGTTTCAACACCTCGGCAGAGCTTAAACAGATGCTCGAGGCGCACTTCCCGGACTGCGAGGTGCTGGTGATGGCGGCGGCGGTCGCGGACTACCGGATGGAACAGGCCAGCGAAGGCAAGCTCAAACGCGAGTCCGCAGGCGGACGTGACGCGGAGCTGACCCTGAGGCTGCAACCGACGCCCGACCTGGTGCGCGCGGTGGCGTCGACCAAACGCCCGGAGCAGAAAGTGGTGGCGTTTGCTTTGGAGGAGCCGATGGAGATGGAGC
Source organism: Phycisphaeraceae bacterium (assembly GCA_029260635.1). Lineage (GTDB taxonomy): Bacteria > Planctomycetota > Phycisphaerae > Phycisphaerales > Phycisphaeraceae > JAJRRS01. The sequence continues at coordinate 5,013 of JAJDCW010000276.1, forward strand.
AGCGTGCCGTCGCGAAGATGAAGCGCAAGGGGGTGGACGCCATGGTCGCCAACCCGCTTGGGACGATGGATGGGGACCACATCGCGCCGCTCTGGCTGCTCGCCGACGGGCGGCGCACCGAGCCGGGCCGGATGACGAAACCGGACTTCGCCGGCTGGCTGGTCGGGCATCTCAACGATTTATAAATCAGGCCGAACACAAGTCTTTGTGCGACTTAGCCGAGAATATTCTTGGCGCAGACGCCATAGTGAGTTAGGCTTAATGGATCGGGGGATGCACGTCTTTTTTGGTGGTGGACCGACATCATGATGAACACCCACGTCGTACCTTGTCCCGCATGTCAGACGCCCTTGAATGTCCCGCCCAGCGCCAGCGGCCGCCGTGCGCGCTGCCCGGCCTGCGGGGACCGTTTCATCATCCCGACGCGAACCGACCTGATGGACGACACCGTGTCGGGCTGGATCGAGCAGGATGTTGGCGACATTTATGAGGACCGTGACCGTGCGGCCGATGAAAGCCACGCCTCGCAGGTCATGCCGGCGCTAAAGCAAGAGCCCAAGCCGGAAGAGGCCGAACAGCCCGCCGGGGAGACGATCGTGGGCGTGCCGTTTGACCAGCAGATGGAAGCGCCCCGGCCCAAAGCGGAAACACCCAGGCCACGCCCGACCATCAAGCCCGCCCGCCGACCGGTGGACGATGATGAAGACTCGAATAAGTACCCAAGGAACCTGCGCACCGACCCCAAGAGCCCGCACCTTGTCATCCTGAAGTGCGGCAGCGCGGGGGTGCGCTTCGCGTTCGACGCCAAGTGGCTCTCGCACGAGGGCTTCCGCACGTCGATGCCGACCCGCTGCGCCTACAGCGGCGCGGCCGACCGGACCAAGCTGATCGCCCGCCCGATGGTCTTCGCCGACCGCGCCCGGGGCGTGAAGACGACGGCGGCGGAGATCAGTTCCAACCACGACATCCGCAGCCTCGCCGACGCCGACGCCCGGAAGATCATGCAGATGATGGGCACGATGGAGGGCTTGCCAAGCCCGTTCCTCTACCCGATGCCGTACTACATCAGCACGCGCTACGCCAACAAGACCATCCACTGCATGACGCGCGACAGGCCAAGCGGCGGGATCACCGCCGAGGTCGTCATCCCCGACGCGGTCTGCGCTTTGGAATGGCTGTCACGGGTCAACGGCGTGTGCGGCCCGGAATACCAGATGCTCGAATACGACACGTCGCTATTGCACGGTGATAAGTTCCAGGAACTCAGCGAGGTATGCCGCGGACGCATCCAGTCCTGGTGCAAGCTGCGCCCGCACGAGGTGTTCCACGCCTACCTCAACGACGCGGACTTCGGCCGGCTCGACGAGGGGCTCGCCGGCGTGATCGTCACCGACCAGCGCGTGGTCTATTGCAAGTACCACCACCGCGGCCAGGTCCGCCTCGACGAGGAAGGCGCCAAGGTTGTCGCCAAACCCGGCGGCCGGTTCTACAGCCTCACGCTCCATCTCGGCGAAGACCGCTCAAAGATGTGTAAGATCCTCAACGCCGACGTCCCAAAACTTAAATCGGCGATCAGCAAAGACGCGGCGATCGAGGTCGTGGTGATCCAGGCGTAGGGTTTAGGGGTACGTTTGATTCGCCATTTGATGAACCCCAAAGCCCCGGCTCTGACGGGGGGTGCCATTATTGTGATCGCAAGTCAGTCATAGCGTCCAAGGGTGCCACACTTTGAGCGTATAGCGGCAAAGTGTGAATATGACAGACAGTCATTACACAAGACGCTTTAGACAGACACGCATTGCCGCTGCGCGGTCAAAACGTGACACCCGATACTGTTGAATTTGTTCGTCCCAACGATTACTTCAACTGAGCTTCCGCGTCGTTCGGGATACTCTG
>JAJDCW010000277.1 GCA_029260635.1 Phycisphaeraceae bacterium
GACTGAGCCTTTAGAAGCTGTTCGAGATAGGCAAGGTCAAGTTCGGACTGATCGAGCGTCGCCTGGGCGGCGGCGACGTCGGCCTGGGTGCGCGCTAAATCGAGCTCGGCCCACACGCCGTCGATCCGGGCGAGCACGGTCTCCCCGCCGACGACCGGGTCGCCCTCGCGCACAGCGACTTCAAGGACCTTGCCCTCGACCTCCGCGGCGACGGTCGCCAGCCTGACCTCACGCAGTCGGCCGACGACAGCCAGTCGCGGCCTGATATTTTGTATCTTTGCCTCGGCGACCCGGACGGTGGCGGGGGGCGGCCCCATCGGCGCGTGTCCACCGCCGTCAGCCCCCTGGATCGGAGCGCCGCCGGCGCCGGCCATGTTCATCCAGAGCACCGCGACCAGAGCTCCGGCGAGGAACGCCATCGCGGAAACAATGAGTGTGTAGGGGGGGCGTGAATCAGCCATAAGTCTGCCCGGGAGGGGTTTTGGGTTGCGAAATCGTACAATGTACGATAGATTGGGAAGTGTAAGCCCCGCCCCGTCACCGGTCAACCCGCTGCCCTAAAACGTCCGATTAACAAAGCCCAATACCGCCATGACGCCCACACCCCCCACCACCGGAATCCCCAAGCCGACGAGCAAGCGATGGCACCGGGCCGGGGGCGAGCACCGCAAGGAGTTGATCACCCAGACCGCCCTGAGGCTGCTGCATCAGAAGGGGCTGGACGCCGTGACCATGCGTGCCGTCGCTGGGAAACTGGGCGTGGGCGCGATGACGCTGTACACCTATGTCGATGGGCAGAACGGCCTGCACCGGGAGATGGTCCGCACCGGCTTCGAGATGCTGAACCAGGGCTGCGCCGAGAACTCGACACTCGACACGGACGAGGGCTGGCGCGGTGGCGCACGCAATTACCTCCGGTTCGCGATGGAGAACCCGAACCTCTACAAGCTGATGTTCGATCACTTCATGTCGGACGAAGACAAAGACCTGTTGCACGGCGGGTTCCAGCACCTGTTCGACAAGGTCAAGGGTCGGTTGTCCTGCGAGGGTTACGAGGGTGAGAACCTCGACCGGGAAAGCCGTGCCCGGGCCGGTCGATTCTGGATAGCCTTGCACGGCCTGGCGATGCTGGCGATCGCCGGGCGGCTGGTCGTTTTGGAAGGCGGGCTCGACGAACTCATCGACGACCTGCTCATTCACGTCGCCCCGGACCGCGCATAAAAAACCCGCGCCGAAACGCGGGTTGAGTGGGCAGAACAGTTCTAATTTACATGCATCGCACGTCGATCTTGTTTAGCCCGATCGGCCACGCCCGGTATTCGCCGCGTGGCCCCAGCGGCTAAACATGCCCGCTACAATTGGCGTAGGCACGCTCTAGAACTTCAATACAACTCAGCCGTCGGCCTGGCGTTTGTAGGTGATTTCCATGACCTTGGTTTCTTCTTTGCCTTCGGAGGACTTGTAGGCCTGCATCAGTAACTCGTCAGGACCGACAACCGTGTGGGACATCCGCCATGTGCTGGGGCCGTCCATCGGGCAATCGAAGTTACTATGCAGTGTCAGCGTCTGGGAGCTGTCGTCGAACTGACCGACGGAGACGAGCATCGTCGTCGACATGGTGTCGGACCAGGTGCTGATGTACTCACCCTTGGCGTTGTCGTAGCCGGTCATCCCAAAACCCTGGAACGGCTGAGGCTCCATGCCCGGCATCTGGAAGCTTCCCGTAAATTTCTCAATGATGTAACGCCCATCGAGGATCCACTTGAGCTTGCTGGAGCCGGTGCTGACCTGCGGGGGGGCGCCCGGGGCGACCCAGTATTGGGTCGTGACGTCCCAGTTGCCGGCCATGGCGTCGAGCTTGGCGTGGTGCTCGCTGGGGTTGGCGTCGGCCATCCACTCGGCCATCGCGGCGGCCATGTCCGGGTCCATCTGACCACCGGCGGCCTCGCCCTCGGCGGGCTGCGTTGCCGCGGCGTTGTCCTTCATACCCAGTTCATCACCGATGCCCTGAACGGTTTCGACGGCTTCTTCCACCGATTCGGCGGCCGCGTCCACGGTCTTCGCCGCCGCGTCCGCGGAGGCCTGTGCCGTCGCGGCTTCATCCGCGAAAACGGGTGACACCACGAAGGTTGCCGCGATCATCCACGATCCCAATGTCCATGCTTTTGTGCTCTTCATTCCCTGACCTTTCAAAATGGGTTAACGACGATCATATCCCCCACCCTGGCGGTTACGGCCGCGCGTCATGTGTGTCATAAATCATCATACCCCCGGATCGTGATCGCACTTGACTCAGGGTACGTCAGTCCGCGTATTCCCAGACATCCACGATGAGGCGCTGCGCGCCCCACTGCAAGGCAATGTCGTGGGTGGGGTACAGCAGGTCTAAACGGTTGCCCTTGATCTTGCCGCCACGGTCCAGGACCGGGACGGGTCGGCCGCCGTTGTAGCCGGGGATACTCACGAGTGAGCCGAAGGGCAGTACGCTGGTATCGGCGGCCACGAGTTTCATGCCGTTGGTCCAGACGCTGTAGCCCGAGGCGGTGTAGCCGTCGGCCCACTTGCCGCAAGACCGTGCGTCCGGGCTGTAGGCGGTGGTCAGCATCGACATCTGACTGACACGCCGGATCGGTCGGCCATTAAACGTCGGGCGGACTTTGGCGTCGGATAGCTCGGCGTCCACGATCCGTGGCTGAGGTTCGAGCACCCCGGCGATCACGTCTCCCGGGGTTCGCAACTCCGGCCTGGATTCCAGGGTGTTCACGTTCATCAACGAGAAGCCGGGCTGGCCGACGTTGGCGTTTGCGTTCGTGCCGGGGCGTAGCGTCGCCATCAGCATCAACGCCATCACCAGCACGGTAAACAGCGCCACCTCGCCTAAGCCAAGCGGTCGTCTGCGTCGGGTGTCGTGTCGCGTGCTGCTCATCGCTTCCTTGAATCTGCCGCGGGCTGCCGACCAAACGAAGGCTCATCACATGACAAGCCCGGCGGCAGCGGTCCGGTGGGTTTCTAATGGGGGTATATGATACCGGGGTCAAGGCCCGGTAACAAAGCCAAATAGGGTCTTTTTTAAGTTATCACCGCCCCACGCCCGATGAAGGTGGGTTACTTCTTGGCCTTAACCAACTTACCGGCTTTCCCGGGTGCTGCTTTGCCTGCTTTACGGGAGTCATTTGCGGGTTTGGTGGTTTTCGTGTTCGGCCGGGACAGCCACAGCAGCCGGTCCGAGGCGTGCCAGACACCCTTCCCCGAGGCCTGATACATCGGGCGGACCTCGACGAATAACGCCCCCTCGTCCCTCACGATGTCCTTGACTTTCCCGGTGGTCCCCCCGCCGACGGTGGTCACGGTATCCCCTCGCAGCAGTTCGCGGCCGTTGAGGTCGGGTGCGTTGTCGATTTTCAGCATGAGAGTGGCCCTCAGGTCAGATGCGTAGATGAATCAAACTCTAGGCGCGCTAACCCCCACAATCCACCCCATTTGGGGCGTTTTTATGCGGATGATTGGGCCGAAGGCATATAATCCCGGCAGTGACGCCGTCGCTTAACCGGAACGGAGCACGCTGTGGACAGTGCGTATCAAGCCCGCTGGTGGCATCGCGACGGGGAGACGGGCAAGGTTGTCTGCACCCTCTGCCCGCGGGAGTGCCATATCCCCGAAGGCAGCCGGGGCTTCTGCTTTGTCCGAGCGAACGTCGGGGACGAACTGCACCTGACAACCTACGGCCGAAGCAGCGGGTTCTGCATCGACCCGATCGAGAAGAAACCGTTGGCGCATTTCCTCCCGGGCACGTCGGTGTTGTCGCTGGGGACCGCGGGATGCAACCTGGGCTGCAAGTTCTGTCAGAACTGGGACATCTCCAAGAGCCGGGAGATGGACACGCTGAGTTCCAACGCCCAACCAACGGCCATCGTTGACGCGGCGAAGCAGGCCGGCTGCCGAAGCATCGCCTTTACCTACAACGACCCGGTCATCTGGGCGGAGTACGCGATCGATATCGCCAGGGTCGCGCGGTGTGAAGGCATCAAGACCGTGGCCGTCACCGCCGGGTACATCAGCCCCGAAGCCCGGGTCGAGTTCTTCGAGTACATCGACGCCGCCAACGTCGACCTCAAAGCCTTCAGCGAGACGTTCTACCGCAAGCTCACGCAGACCCGGCTTCGGCCCGTGCTGGATACGCTCGTCTATCTGAAACATGAAACCGACGTCTGGTTCGAGATCACCACGCTCATCATCCCCGGCGAGAACGATTCTCCCGACGAGTTGCGCGCGATGTGTGACTGGATCATCGAGAAGCTGGGGCCCGATGTACCGCTGCACTTCTCGGCGTTCCACCCGGACTTCAAGATGATGAACACCCCCCGTACGCCACACGAGACGCTCATCCGCGCCAGACAGACCGCGCTCGACGCCGGCCTGCATTACGTCTACGTCGGAAACGTCCACGACAAGGAAAGAGACAGCACCTACTGCCCGGGCTGTGGGACTGTCCTGATTGAGCGGGATTGGTATAATATCGGGCTTTACAGGCTTGAGGGAGGCCGGTGCCCCGACTGTGGGACCCCGATACCGGGAAACTTCGAGACAAAGCCCGGCACCTGGGGCCGTAGACGGCTGCCGATCCGTCTGGGTTAGTCGTAACGGATATGCGGGAGTGTAGACGCGCCGCCCGGGATTATTATGTCGGATTCGGCCTTGTTTTAGACGGGATCGGGGCCATGATTAGGTTGTGGTCTTATTTTGTATCAGGCCATCTAATCAGGGAAAGAAACCGCCAGCGGAATCGATGACTTGATGAGGGAGAGTGTACAACTCAAAACCCGGCCGCGGCAGGGATCGTACGAACCCGCCTACGGGCTTGAAACACTCGAACAGCGGTGGCTGCTGTCGGGTTCGCTGTCCGCCGAGTTTGTCTGGGTCGACAACTCCGACGCCCTGTCAGGCTATACCACCGCGGACCTGCAGGTCACGACCGACAGCGACTGGACCGCGGCGGCGATGCTTTTTGAGTTGACGCGGGGAACGATCTACCAGGACGCGATCGGCAGCAACACCGCACCCAGCCCCGCGCTATTCGGCAGCTTCCCGACGGTGGAGTTTGATACCTATGTGGCGGCGAACGGGAACTCGGTCATCATCGCGGGCGGTGCCGGAGATGTGGGGGGTAATGCC
>JAJDCW010000278.1 GCA_029260635.1 Phycisphaeraceae bacterium
GGCGGCACGGGCGTATTGCAATGGTGTTTCGCGCAAAAGTATTGACCAAATGAGACATGTCAGGTACTGGACAAGCGCATGGCCAAACAACTGCGGGGGGGGATCGGGCGCATAGGGACAATAACTTTGCGCGATCAGGCATTGTCTGGCTGGATGTGTGAGGTACGCTGATGTGCAAGATGGTAGGTCATTTATGCCATCTCAAAGGATTTTCGTCACATCGTTCCGTTCTTTTGGAGGAGAGAAGCATGCATGATTTAACGAGGCGTGTGCCTTGTACCAGGCGTCTGGCCGTGATGGCGGCCATCGGGATGCTGGCCGGCGGGTATGCCCCGCAGGCGGACGCGGCACTGATCGCGACCGACCACTTCCTGACCGGCAACCCCGCAGACACAGCCAACGGTGAGTACTCGGTCACACAGTTCCGCCGGTCACAGGCCAACGGCGCAGGCCAGGACCCGACGATTGCCGGCTTCACCGGTGCCTGGACCGGCAACGTAACAAGTGGCTCGCTGGCGGTCGCCCAATGGACCGCGGAATCGGCCGGCACCGGTTCGTTGATCCCTTATCAGGAAGGCGGCCGGGCACGCTTCGGCGGCTCCAGTGCGGTCAACGCACTGCAACGCCGCGTGCAGCGCGAACTGTCGGCTTACACACCCAGTGATACCTATTACATCTCCGTGATCACACAGATCGCGACCGGCGACCTGGCTGGGGCAGATGGTTTCGTCGGGCTAGGGTTCACGAATTCGGACGCAAGCGTCACGCAGACAGACGCCAACATTGTCGGCGGGAGCGACCTGCGCGGCGTACTCATCGGCGCGGCATCGTCGGATGGTCTGTCAACGGACTTTGTCATCCGCCACGTAGGCTCCAGCGGCGCGGTACAGAACGACGTGTTGGACGCGGGCATCGACAACATTATCCCTACACACACGATCCTCAAGATCGAGTTCAATGACGACCCGTTGAACCCCAACGGCAACTCCAAGATCAGCGTTTGGCACAACCCCGGTGTCTGGTGGTCTGAATCCGCGGCAACCGCCAATGCGGCCCCGCTTGAGTTCCGCACGTTCGCGCTGGGCACGAACGCCGACATCACCCACATGACGATGACCGGCCTGAACTACTCCAAGGCCGCCAGCTTCGACGAGCCTCGCTTCGCTACAACGTGGGCGGATGCCATCCCTGAGCCCGCCACCGCGGGTTTGGCGCTGACCATGCTGCTGGGCCTGGCCGGACGGCGTCAACGCTGACGGGACGCGGTTCAAATCCTGATTCACGGGCGGCGGCCTCCGGGTCGCCGCTTTCTTGGAACCGGCCCGAATGACGCATGCGGTTAATGACCTTGCGCGATCAGGCATTGCTTGAAGTGGGCTATCAGGTAACCTTAATTTGGACTCAGACAACGGCCAAGACGTTACTCGAAAATACCTTAACCTTTCTTATGCCTTGAATTAGCTAATCAACTTGGAGGAACAATCATGCGTTCAGCAGGCAGCAATCAGACAACAAACAAGCCCATGTCACCTCTGGCACGGCTTTCATTTGCGGCGGTCGCGGCCTTCACGCTCGCAGGCCCGGTATCGACCGCGGACGCGACGTTGATCGCTACCGACCACTTCCTGGGAGGTATGCCCGGCGATCCGCTTCTGGGTGAATATGACAACACTGTTTTCCTCAACCAGTTCCGCCGGGGCGAAACCAACGGCGGGGGCCAAAACCCGACAATCGCGGGCTTCGTCGATGCATGGTCTGGCAACCGGACCTCGGGCTCGCTAGGTATCGCCCAGTGGACCGCCGAGGTCGATGGGGTCGTCGCTGACTTTTCTTATGAAGACGGCGGCCGTGCGCGATGGAACGGCCTGGATAACCTGCAGCGCCGCGTTCAGCGGGCGCTGGATACCTACACCCCGTCCAACACCTATTACTTCTCAATGACAGCGCAGGTACTCACCGATGAGTTGGACCTGGACGGGTTCGTCGGAGTCGGTTTCACCAACACCGGTGCAACGGTCGGTGAGACAGATGACAACATGATCACCGGTAACGGCCTCCGCGGTTTCCTGGTTGGCGCGGCTGGTGACGGCGTCTCGGGCACCGATTACGTGATCCGTCACGTCGGTTCTTCGGGTTCACTGCAGGACGACATCCTCCTGGACAACATCGTGCAGAATAACCCGGATACCGGCACGCCTTACCTCCGGTACACCGTGGTCAGGATCGACTTCAACGACGACCCCGGTAACCCCAACGGCAACTCCAAGCTGACCGTCTGGCAGGACCCGACCGTCTTTGATTCCGAAGCCGAGGCCACCGCCGATTCCGCGCCGCTTGAGTTCCGCACGTTTGCGCTGGGCACCAACGCCGACATCACGCATCTGACGATGACAGGGATCGACTACTCCCGTGCCGCGAGCTTCGACGAACCGAGGCTCGGCACCACATGGGAAGACGTCTTGCCCGAGCCGCAGCTCGTCGGCGACCTGGACGGCGACGGGTTCGTCGGCATCTCGGACCTGAACATCGTCTTAGGCAACTGGAACCAGAACGTC
>JAJDCW010000279.1 GCA_029260635.1 Phycisphaeraceae bacterium
CCATGGCCGCGTCCATGTCCGCCGTGGCAACATCCAGTGCGTAACGCTGCGCTAGTTCCCGTCGACGGCCGGCCCTGGGCTCGCAGATGGCCAACACACACCGATCCGTCTCCTGAAAGCACCTCAGATGGCGTTCGCCGATGGAACCCGCGCCGATAATCAGTACACGATGGCGATCGTCCATCACAGCACTCCAAGAAATAACCCATCATACACGTGAAAAGATAGTCGCCGAGGGCCAACGCGGCCTAGGTCGAGGCACTACAGATATAACGTGGCCCGAGGTCTGACTATATCGTCCTTCGACTTCAAGCATGCTGTCCGGTCGGGACTGCTGCTTCGCAGTGGTGGCAGGCCGCTCACCGATATGCTCGGGACTGAAGTAGTTCGTCCAACAGAATTTAGCCAGACGTGCCGACACCAGCCTGTACGACCTCAGCATTAGAAGCGATGCGGACAATGGTGGTGGCCCACGGGCAAGGGAGGCACTGTATTTGGGTCCCGGAAGGGTTGATTTAGCACCCCAATAAAATATTAATGGGATATTTTTTGAATTTTGATGAAAATAGCATTGAAATTACATATGGGGTCTACTATGTTTATGTAATGAACAATGTAATTTCGAGAATTACAGAGGCCCACTCGCTTACAACTCTCAGCGAAAAGGCGGCCAGCCAGATGCGGCAGATGATCGTCGATGGCGAACTGCCCCCCGGACTCTGGCTACGCAAAAGGCAGATCTCGAAAATGCTGAACATGAGCCCCACACCCATCGTCGAGGCGCTGCGCCGCCTGCAGCACGACGGGCTGGTCGAGATCAATCCAAGATGGGGGGCTCGCGTGAAAGTATGGACGGTGTCGGAAATCGCTCAGCTCGCCGATATGCGGATTGCTCTGGAAGGCACGATCGTGCGACGTGCCGCCGAGACGCTGGACCGAAATCAGCTGGCTTCACTGCGGGAAATCGCGATCGCGACCGATGACATGGACTTGAAGTTCGAGAACCCGTCGGACTCTGCCGTGATAGGAATTGGCGAGGTCTTCCAGTCCGATCTGCGCTTCCACCGCGAGCTGGCGCGGGAGTCTGGCCTGCTGCTGATCGCCCGTGAGATCGACCGGCTGCGGGTCCTACAGGCGACCTGCAGGCTGTTAATCAAGCCCGCCGTACGGACAGTGGTCAGTCATCAGCAACTGATTGACGCGATCGCTACCAAGGACGGCCGACTTGCCGAGCGCGCGATGCGTGAACACATCGAATCAAACGTCAAACATTACCTGCCGCGGCTGCGGGAGCGCTTTGGCGACGGTCCGGTCACCTGGGACAATGAACCGGTCAAGAGTGGAGAGTCAGATAATGATGAGCAGGAAAGTCAATAGTGTTGCGCAGCCGCCACTTGCGGGCAGGTCAGGTGTTCGTTGATGTGTTAAGCAAACAATCGGATGTAATAACTCTGGTCGGTTTAAGATTAAACGTGCGTTGAACCCCTCGTTGGGGCGAGACAAGCAGGTAGACATGATGTGCCGCTGGCACATCCAAACAAGAGAGGGGAAATGTTATGAGGAAAGTAGGGTTGTTTAAAGCTAGCAGTTTGTTTTCGATGTTGACCGTCTCGCTTGGGCTAGGCCTCCAGGCGAACGCTGCTGTGGTAATCGAATTTGACGCCGCTGCGGCGGGTGCAGGAAACGAACCGGTAGATGTCGTGCCGGCCTGGACTCACGGTGGTAAAGTCATGCCCAATAATGGGTCATTCTTGGAAATGAATAACGCTGGCAATGAGTTTTCTGAATACACATCGGCGGCGGTCTCCGGGACCATGGTCCGGAACACATCCGACTATACGGTCGAGTTCATGGTACGACCGACGTCTGATCTTCCTGCTACCGACTGGTACGCAAACATGAAGGTGCTTTGGCGAGACAATCAAAACCGCTTTGATGTCACCATAGACATGGATGCGGATGACGGCGGGGCCGGTACGACAGGCAGCCTGCGGTACAAGACCGGCTTTACGGGTGATCGGGCCGAGGCGATTACCGGCATCGACTGGTCGGTCGCGAGGACCATCGCTGTCGCTTACCGGGGCGCTACTGACGACTTTGAGTTCTTCCTCGATGGTTTGAGTCAAGGCGTTTTGGATTATGCAACATTCAACAACGGAAACGGCGCAGCCGGAATTCAGGACAAGGTGAATTTTGGCGACGGAACGAACAGCCAAGGACCCTCCGCGGCAGAGTGGTCTTTTGTCCGCGTTCACGACGTGGCCCTGCCGGAACCTGCCTCTGTCGGCCTCATGGCGGCGGCGGGCCTGTTCATTCTCTCGCGACGCGTGGGTTCATGATCCTCCCTTAGATGTTGCCGCACTCGTGTTGGGTGCGGCAACATCTCTTTGTCGAGGTCTTTCAGCAACAGTAGTCTCTCAATGCACCATGAATAATAGAGTCATAAGCGGCAAGGCACAATCATTTTGCTGGGTTAATACGCTTCCATTGCTGCGGCCGGCGCACCGGATACAGGAATTTGCATCTAATTTTTACATGAGGAATAAATGATGTTTGGCGATAAAAGATTGAAGTATGCCCTTGGGATATCGAGCCTGTGCCTCGTGGTTGCCTTAAATGCCAACGAGGCTGTAGGAACCGTCTTGGTGGAGTTCGACGCCGCTGTGGCGGGGGCCGGTGTTCAGCCTGATGATGTTGGATGGTCACTGTCAGGATTACCGATGGTAAACCTCGGGGCTTTCCTGCTACAGGACAACACCGCGAATGACCCGGACACGGAGTTCGGCGCATATACCTCACCTACTGTACCCGCCGGTACGATGTTAAGAGGAAGCGGGCAATACGGGATCGAAGTTACTGCGAGACCGTTGACCGATATCCCGCACCTGGGTTTCTCGCATTTTGGCAATATGCACTTCCAGTGGAGTGACGATCAAGGTAATTTTACGGTGTCATTTGACCTGGATTCCGATGACGGCGGCTCGATCACGACACCTCCGGCATCGTGGCTGGACCCGGACCTGAGCGCAGGCGGGATCAAGATCAAATCAAACAGTCAGTATCAGGTGATCGGCGGGATCGACTGGTCGACACCGCACACGATTTTTGTGGGCTATGACTCGGGCCTGGAGTTATTCAACCTCTACCTTGACGGTGCATTCCGTATCAGTGTTCCGTGGGCGACGATGAACCGTGGCGGCAATTTTGCACAAGACGCGGTCTACTTCGGAGATGGCACGGTCAACCAGGGCCTGGACATCGCCGGCGAGTGGTACTCGGTAAAAATCCATGACGTGAATACGCTACCCGCCACTTCACTCGTGGGCGACCTGGACGGTGACGGGTTTGTCGGCATCAACGACCTGAACATCGTGCTGGGCAATTGGAATCAGAATGTTCCGCCGGGCGACCCACTGGCAGACCCATCGGGTGACGGGTTCGTCGGTATCGACGACCTTAACACGGTTCTGGGCAACTGGAATGCGGGGACACCGCCGGGCGAAGTTGCGGTGCCTGAGCCCACCACCGCGGCATTCGTCGCCTTGTGTGGTGTGGGCATGCTGCGGCGCCGGCGGGCAGTGTGACGACGGAACAGGTGATGTAATGGGTTTCGGGTAGCGAAGGTAACGGTTCGCATACCACGGAACCCTACGCATAAAAGATAGCATCCCGGGTGCCCGCTTAACGGCGGCCGCCCGGATTCAAAGAAGTGGACGTCCGGCGCATGCCGATTTCGATTTATGGACACCGTTTCAAGGACAAGGCGACTATGTCTACAAAAACACGAGGCTTTACGCTGATTGAGCTTCTGGTGGTGATATCGATCATTGCGCTGCTGGTAGGGATATTGCTTCCGGCGTTAGGGGCCGCCCGCCGCAGCGCTCAGGGTGTCGCGTGCCTGAGCAATGTCCGTCAGATCGGCGTTGCATTGGGTGTGCACGTTACTGAGAACAACGGACTGCTGCCTACCTTTGACGTCAGGAACGGCCCGGTCGCCGCCAAGTGGGCCAGGGATTTCAGTGAGAGCATGGGTGTCGATTGGGAAAAGGAGGAGCAGGCGATCCTCGCATACCGTAACGGGACGCCGGGCCCCTCGGGGTTTGATGGGTGGAAGTGCCCCGCGGACGGCGATGATCAACCCTTTATCTACGCCCCCAACTACCCCAACGTCGTCGCGTATGAATCCCTCCCTGGTGTGTACTCATGGGTTAAGCGTAAGCCCATGCCCATCGACAATATCAAACACGCGAGTTCCGTCATGGCGTTTACCGAGCAGAACGCGGCCGCCGAGATAACCACCTGGGCGCCGTTCGGACGGTCGGGAGGCGTGTGGCCCTTTGACACGGACTTCGATGGTGACGGTATCAATGATTCCAGTGGCGCTTTACTGAGCAACCTCAAGGGCAAGTATGGGGGGGACTACCCCTACAACAATATGGGCCCGCGCCACGGCGGCAACAAGGGCGGGTTCGATAGCAGCGTGAATATCACGTTCGTCGACGGGCACGGCGCACCGATGACGATCCGGCAACTCGCGGCGAACGAAAACGACGTATGGGGCGCCACGATCGAGGTTCCGCCCCGACTGCTTCCGATGGAATAGCGGCGGGCGGGCTGGTGGATTGATTAACGGGGAAAACCAGCGGTTTGGATCGGGTATCTTGTTAAGGAGTCGGGTTAGATGTTTAAACCGTTGTATCTGTCTGTTGTGATTGCAATCATTAGTCCATCGCTTCCGGCATCGGCCGAACAACCCCGGCAGACGACTACCGTCGACGTGTTCGTCGCCGGCGTCGAGTATCCCAATTTCCGCGGCCCATCCCTCGTCGCCGCGCAGGATGGGACGCTGATCGCGATCGCGGGCGGCCGGACCGGCGACGACCCCGGCTTCTGCGGAGACACCGACCTCGTGATGAAGCGGAGTTTTGACGGCGGCCTGACCTGGTCGCCGCTGCAGGTGATCGAAAATCCGTCGGCATTTGGCGAGAAGGTCTCCAGCCAAAACGTCGTCATGGATGAATCCAACGGCCGGGTCTGGGTACTTTACAACCGGTGGGAGGGGAACCTGGGCACCGTTGATTCGTTGCCGGGAACAACCAACAACACCGCCTGGGCACGCTACAGCGATGACAGCGGCGCCACGTGGTCCAGCGCCATCGACATCACCATGGGTGTGAAGGATTACAACAACTGGAACTCGATGGCGTTTGGTCCGGGCAGCGGCATACAGGCCACCAACGGCCGTCTGATCGTGCCCGCCGCCAGATGGGTTGGATCCTGGAACTCTTACGTTGTGTACAGTGACGACAACGGCACCACATGGCAGCGGGGCGCACTGTCGGCAACATCCAATCTATCTAACGAAGCCAATGTTGTACAACTGACTGACGGTCGTATCAGGATGGATGCCCGACCTAACAATGCCAACCCGAGTCCGCGCGTTAATTACTTGAGTACGAATGGCGGCACCAACTGGGGGGCGCCAAGCAGCGGTCAGTTCGCGGTTTCGGTCCATTCGGCCGTTGAACGACTTACTGCAACCACCACCGGCGACGACATGAACCGGATCGTGTGGACCGGCCCCCGCGGGCCCGATCGCAACAACCTGGTGATACGGACCAGCTACGACGAGGGAAGTTCCTACACCGGCGAGCGCCTGCTGCATGATGGATACAGCGGTTATTCCGACATCGAAATCCTTCCCAACGGGAACATCGGCATCTTCTGGGAAACCAACTCGGCCCAGTCACTCACCTTCACAACGGTAAACCAAGCCTTCCTCGAACCCCCGACCGGCCTGCGTGCCTACGACGACTTCCGATACGCCGGCCTGAGCCTCCTGGGCAACAAGGACGGCGGCTACGGCTTCTCGGGCGGCTGGGCCGGCGCGGCGGACCTCAGCGGCGTTGCCAACTCGATCGTTCAGACCAGCGACCTGGCGTACACCAACTTCCCCTTTGTGATCGAGGGCGATCGACGATTGGCCTTCGTCAATTTTGCCGGCGGTTCTATGTCGCGTTCCCTCGCTGCCCCGATGGACCTCGGAGAGGATGAGACGTACTACTTCTCGCTGCTGGTGCACCAGGACATCGTCGGCACCGACGAGGAAGACGTCACTGAGCAGTTGGAGTTCTCGCTGCTCAGCGGCACCAGCAAGGTCGCTTCCTTTGGCGTGCAGGGCGATGAGGCGTTTTATGTCGATAACGCCGGCACCCGCATCGCCACCGGCGCGAACACGTTGACCAAAGGCACGACGTATTACCTCGTGGGCAAGATCGAAGCGTCGGCGGGGTCGTTCGACCAGATATTTCTCTCGGCGTTCGTCTCCGGCGACGCGGTGCCGCAAACCGAGGCCGCCATGGCCTGGACATTGGCGGGGGCCACCTCGATGAGTAGTTCCGCATTGCTCGACCGACTGCTGATCACCTCGGGCAACCGGGCCACGTGGTTCCTGGACGAACTGCGGCTGGGGACAAGCTTCGGCGACGTGGTCAGCAACTTCGAGCCGACGCTGATGGGCGACCTGGACGGTGACGGGTTCGTCGGCATCGCCGACCTGAACATCGTGCTGGGGGCGTGGAACCAGAACGTCCCCCCCGGCAACCCGCTGGCCGATCCTTCGGGTGACGGCTTTGTAGGGATCGAGGACCTGAACCTGGTGCTGGGCAATTGGAACACAGGCACACCACCGACCATCGGTACGCCGAATATCCCGGAGCCGAGCACGCTCGGTTTGTTCGTGCTGTCTGGCGTTATCTTCACGCGGAGGGCTGTGTTCGCTGATACAGCCGGATGAAGTTATCACGGCTACACATTAAATCGTGCATGAGTTGGGGACGTACCGCAGCGTCGTCAGCAATGAATGCAACCCGAGAGCACAATCTGCGGCTAAATACATTACAGCTATACTTCTTTTCGCCCACGAAGCGGTAATGCGGGAGCGTAAGCCACGCATTGAGATAGGTATAGATTTATAGTGCGAACAGCAATGACGCACAGGGCCCACGAACAGCCAATGGAGTACTACCGTATGTCATATTATCGCCAATCTTACTTGATGATGAACATAGTTATGTGCATGTCGCTTAGCATTGCGACAGATTGTATAGCCCAGGCGGAGCCCGATCGCTGGTACAAGGGCAACACCCACACGCATACCTTGTGGTCCGACGGGAACCAGTTTCTCGAAATGGCGATCGATTGGTACAAACAGCAAGGCTATGAATTTCTAGCACTATCAGATCATGACGTGCTAAGCGAAGGCGAGATGTGGATGAAGCTGTCGGAGATTGAGAAGCGTACCAAAGATTATAAGGACCCTGGCGCCGATGTAATCGCGCTATGTAATGCGCGTTTTGGCAGTGACTGGGTGCAAACACGACAGACGAAGATAAACGCTGAAGGTAACACCGAGTTGGAAGTCCGACTCCGTCATCTGTCCGAGATCAGGTCATTGTTCGAGGAGCCGGGCAAATTCCTGTTGATTCAGGGCGAAGAAATATCCGACATGTTTGAAGATATACCGATCCACACCAATGCTTTGAACCTGCAGGAGGTGATCCCCAAAACAGGCGGAGAGTCGGTACGGGATGTGATTCGTCGACACCTGCTGGCAGCGAGGGAGGCGGAGAAGCTGACCGGCGAACCCGTGCTTGCGCACGTGAACCACCCGAACTATTACTGGGGTATTACGGCCGAGGACTTAGCTTACGTGCCCGAAGAAGAATTCTTCGAGGTCTATAACGGCAGCCCGAGCGTAAACAATTACGGCGACGACACCCACCCCAGCGTTGAGCGGCTCTGGGATATCGCCAACACGATCCGAATCGGCGAGTTGCAGGCGCCGCCATTATTCGCCGTGGCGGCCGATGACTCACATCAGTACTACGGCACTCGCTGGGCTTCACCGGGCAGGGGCTGGATCATGGTACGCGCTGCCGAACTTACGCCAGAGGCCATCTTCACCGCTATGTATCACGCCCAGTTTTACGCTTCCTCCGGTGTGACGTTACGCGACATCCGCTTCGATGTGGAGACCCGCACGATCACGATTGAAATTGATCCCGCTCCCGGCGAACACTATACAACAACGTTCTATGGCACAATGAAGGATTACGATGACGCCGACACGATGCCGGCCGGTGGTGACGGCAAGCAGATTAACGCCGCACGCACTTTCGGCAATACCATTGGAGCAGCGCTCTCAGTTCAAGAGGGCACCACCGCCAGCTACCGACTGACCGGCGATGAGTTGTACGTTCGCGCCTCTATATGCAGTGATCACGCCCCAGATAACCCGATGTACAAGGACCAGGTCAAGCAGGCCTGGACCCAGCCTGTAGGCTGGAAGCGAAATGTGCACGGTAAGACTGAGTCAAGATTGCATG
Source organism: Phycisphaeraceae bacterium (assembly GCA_029260635.1). Lineage (GTDB taxonomy): Bacteria > Planctomycetota > Phycisphaerae > Phycisphaerales > Phycisphaeraceae > JAJRRS01. The sequence continues at coordinate 8,388 of JAJDCW010000279.1, forward strand.
ATCCGTTGCCTTAACTATAGTATTGATAGTGATCTGTCGAATCAATCTTACCGCGTCGCCGTCGCTCTCGGCGGCGAGGTATATTTGAGGCAAAACCCCATCATGAAGCTCTGCGGCGGCAGCGGTAGCAGACGCTTTGGCCCGGGATAAGGTTATAACGGCAATCCGCATACGCCAACGGAAGACCTGTCAACGGATGCGTCTCGTCTATAGTTTGTGGTCGCAAACAGGGTACGAGACGCATCGCTCAATCCACGTGCCTGATCGCCCCAAGGGATAGCCAGAACCGTGTCAACGTTCGCACCTGATAGATGGGGATCTCGTGCTTGTAGATCTTGGCGGCCCGGGCCAGCACATCATCGAAAGACTCGGGCTGCTCAACCTTGGCCATAGCATTGATGAAGGCTTTGTAGACGTCCTCATGCACCAGGAACGGCTGCTTGCCTCCTTCCCGATGCTCGGCTAGGTACCGGCCGTCGGCCCTATGTTCACACACGTAGGTCTTGGGGGTTTTGCGAGCTGGCTTTGAGAATCCATCTGTCCCGGTACCTGACCCAGTGTTGATCTGTGCCGTCAGGTCATCCAGAAGCTGGATCCCCCAAAGGTGGCGGACTTCTGAAAGAACGTCGCTTGCTGAACGCTATCAATCGGATCTGTCGTGAATGTGGTTTCAAAGATCCGGACCAGTATTGTTTGCATACATTCCGTCATGCCTTCGCCTCGATGTGTGCGATGAGCAATACGTCGCAAAAGTACGCTCTAATGTGAATGGGCCACCGGTCAAGCGATGTTCTGGAAATGTACTTCGAGATGTATGACACGGTTGCAGAGGAAGCCATCGCAGGGCTGGATTACGTGAAAGCGTCCACCAAGGACAGTGATGGCGAGCAGCCAAGGCAGACGAAATCGGCAGACTAGAACCGCAAGGCAGGGCGGCGGAAGCGCGGGGCTAAGCCTCTGGCGGACCGGCCGGGGCGGTGGAAGGTAACTAGCAAGAAGCGAGGTGCTGGTGACAGCGTGTGATTGACGACGGGTTAAGTAGCTTGGCGTAGGGCGGGATTCGAATGGGACTTCGCTCTAGATGGTTGGCGTTTGGAGCTGCACAGAAGGTTCTCCGAATCATTTTAGGGGCGAAATTTAGGGCGCAGGGCGGGGCCTTGCCCGGGTCGCGTAGGTCCTCGTTGGTACGCTGTCCACCCCACCCCATACGTGGGATCGGCGACGCTATATTCAGCCAATGAGCATCCTTCGGAGCCGATGGATTAGACGTTCTTGCCATACAC
>JAJDCW010000280.1 GCA_029260635.1 Phycisphaeraceae bacterium
AGCATGTGCTTGAGTTCATCAGAAGTGGCGTCGGCAATGGATAAAAAATGTTTCCTGGTCTACTCAATGATTGAATGTGACTACCCGGAATTGTTAATCCGTATTTACAGAACGATCTCCGTGCCGATTCCTTGGCCGGTGTAAACTTCGAGCATCGACGAGTGCTTGATGCGGCCGTCGATGATGTGGGCCTTGGTGACCCCGCCGGCGAGCGCGGTGAAGCTGGCCTCGACCTTGGGGAGCATCCCCGCCTGGATCACGCCGGACTCGATCAGCTCCTCAATCTTCTGTTTAGGCAGGTGGCTCGCCAGATCGTCGGGGTTATCCGAAAGCCTGATGCCGTGCGTGTCGGAGATCAGGATCAGCTTCTCGGCCTTGACGGCGGCGGCGACATGACCCGCGACACTGTCCGCGTTCACGTTCAGCTTCCCACCCGAAGCGTCGCGCGCGATCGGCGCAATCACCGGGATGTAGTTCGCCTCCGTGACCGCATCGATCAGTTCCGCGTTCACCCACTCGACCTCGCCGACCGAGCCGATGTCGATCCGCCGGCCCTCATCCCCTTCGAGAAACAACCGCTTGCCGAACACCGCGCAGCTCGCCAGGCTGTGCAGCCGCATCGGGCGGTGCCCAAGTTCGGTAATGAACGTCGCGATCTGTTTGTTGATGACGCTGACGAGCACGTGCTCGGCGATGGCCAGCGTCCGGTCGTCGGTGTAGCGTCGGCCCTGGACGAACTGCGCTTCCAGGCCAGCCTGCTTCATCGCCTCGGTGATGCCCTTGCCACCGCCGTGCACGATGATCGGGCGCATCCCGACCGCGGACATGAAGCAGATGTCGCTGACCACGCTCTTGAGGTCGTCCGGCTGGTCCATGATCGACCCGCCGACCTTCACGACGATCGTCTTGCCCTTGAACCGACGGACATACTCGTGCGCTTCGACGAGCGCGGCGGCCTTATTTATCGCGTCTTGCACCTTGGAACTCCACTGGAAGGGGCGAAACGTGGGATTGTACCGGCGCAAGCACACCACCTCAAGCCGTAAACAGCTTGGAGAAATACCTACCTCAGAAAGATAAATCTGGGTGTTCTAGCCGCTTTTCAGGACCTGGCCGTAGACCGCCAGCGTCTTGCGTGCCGCCTCGGGCCAGCTCAGCCGTGCCACACGCTCGGCCCCCCTCTGAATCATCTTCTCGCGGAGCCCCGGCTCGGTCAGCATACGCTCCAGCCCCTGCGCCAGCGCGTCGTGGTCGTCCGGGTCGTCGATATATAACGCCGCGTCGCCGCACTGCTCCCGCAAGGCCCCCCGATCGGTCAGCACCAGCGGCAGCCCGCAGGCCATCCCCTCCCCGGTGGCGAGACAAAAGCCCTCCGTCCTGCTGACATGCACCATCGTGTCGGCGTGTGACAGGTAACGAACCATCTCTTCCGTTTCCAAAAAGCCGACCCAGTGCAGTCGGTCCGTTAAACCAAGTCTCTCGGCGGCGTCCCTGATCTGCTGCGCATACACCGGGTCCTCCCGACCCAGCAGCACCAGATGATGCGGCACACGATCGGCGATCTTCGCCAATGCCTCTACCACTGCAAGCTGATTCTTTAGCGGGATCACCGACCCGACACTCACGATATACGGCGCTTGCACATCCAGCCCATCGGTCTCCGATCGGGCCTGCGGTGTTTCGGCGTTCAAGAACTCGTCGCCGATCCCGTTATGCACCACCGTGATCCGTTCGGGTTCGACCCCAAGCTCCTCTCGTAGAAACGCCCCCACGTAACCCGAGACCGGCAGTAGGTGCTGGCTCCGCTTGTACGCCCGGCAAACGTGCCACTTCAGATACAGGCGTGTGCTTAGAGGCAACGGCAACTCGTCCGCGGAGCCCTGCTTGATCGCGTCTACCGTATGCACACTCGGGCAGCTCAGCCAGATCGGGGCGCACTGCTTCATCCCGTGATACAACGCAACACCCGCCTGCGCTAAACGCCTGGGCAGACAAAGCTCGTTCCAGATCAACTCCAGCGGCGAGATCATCCGGGGCACATAGATCGCTGGCAGTGCATCCAGCTCCGGCACGAGCTGCTGGTCACGGTAACGCACCAGGACAAACTTTATCCCCGGCGGCGCGAGTTCAATCAGACGGACCGCCAGGTTCTGATTCGCGACACTCGACCCGCTGGCCACTCGGAAGCGTATGTCTAACGCTATCGTCATCAAGCCGCGTCCTGACTGCGGACCTCATCCGCTACAGATTCCGTATCCCGTGCGCGGTGCTCCCCCGCCCAGATCTTCTGAAACGGGTACGCCAACTGCCACAGGTAGTTGGTGATGATACGCAACCCACCCACCGACTTTTCGTGAGGGAACACGGCGTCATCGATGCCCGTCGTCGGGTACTCTTCGTAGTTCGTCCACTGCGTGCCAAACAGCCGGTCCCAGAAGCTGAAAAGCACCGCGAAGTTCTTGTCCATGTGCTCGGGCCTGTCGGAGTGATGGATCCGGTGGGACTGGGGCGTCACCAGGACGTACCGCAGCGGGCCGTAGTTCGTCCGCAGATTCGCGTGATAAACCCGGGCGTACGATTCCAGGATCAGCGTCAGCCAAAAAGCGATCTCAAAATCCAACCCCAGCACAAACAGCGGGAAGATCGTGATCGGCTTAGCGATCACATACTCAACCAGATGCACGCGCAGGTCGGTGAACATATTCATCTGTTTCTGCGAGTGATGGATCGTGTGGAACAGCCAGAACACGCCGATCTTGTGCCGGATGAAGTGGTGGAACCAGTTCAACAGATCGCCGACCAAAATCGCCAGCGCCGCCGCGACGCCCGCATGCCAGGCCGCCACCGCCTCGATCCGCAGCCCCGCAAGGTACCGCTCGCTGACCCAATACAGAGCGGAAACGAACACGCCCAGCAATGCGACCCGCAGCACCCCGCCGAGCACGAACCATCCCAGAAAATCTTGCACCATCCCGACGCTGAAGATCGGCTGGTCACGGTCCGCAGGGATCACCTTCTCCGCCAGGAAGATCCCCGCCATCAGCAGGTACAACCAGGGCGACAGATAAACCCGCGCCGCCTTGTCCGCCAGCGACCGCAAGCCCTCCGGGACATAGGCTTCGATTAATGAACTGAACGGGCTGATCAGGCCCCAGCCCGCCCCCCCCTGCTGGACGGTATATGCGTCCCAGATCATCAGCCCCAGGCCGCCAGCCACAAGCATAAACAAGACCCCATACAACCGACGGCCCTCGGATGTATCGTCGGCCTTATCCTCAGCCGAATCCGTTTGGCAGATGTCTGCATGGGGCGTCATGTTATTTGTAATATCATCCTGCAAATCGCGCTCTCTATGCTATGGTCCTGGATACCGATGACGGGTAGCCGAGCCGCCCACCTGTTTATCGGCAAGAAACCAATCCCATCCGAATCCAGCCCGACAGCAATATAGTGGGCTCGTTGCCGGCACAAGCTCATTACAACAAAGCCGTCATTATCGGACTCGGCATTTAAGTTCATAAACGCGGGAATCGAAATGATCCTAAACCCTTGCCAGTCTAACCCTATTGATGCCGCTCCGGTCGTTACCCCTAAATTCATCGAGTTTGAACAATTATTGAGATCCAACCTGACCCCGAGCAGGCCGACAAGTATAATTCCAGCTCCCAGTTACACCTAGTTTTAATAAAGCCCAACCTTTGGATAACACCACCCCTACCCCGCAACACCAGGCACCCGCCGCCGACCGATCGGCCCCCCTGTCCTTCGGCCTGGCGGTCCGCCCGGCCGGGCTGATCACCGTGCTGATTATCTGGACCGTGATGCTCTCCGTGCTCAGCCTGATCGCCAACGTGATGGCCGCCGAGCAACTGAGGGGCGCGGAGCCCGCGATCGAGTTCTTCAGTGTCGACCGGGAGAACAGCCTGTCCGCGTGGTGGGCCTCCCTGCTTCTAGCGGCCGTCGGCGGGCTGACCTGGCTCGTATCACGCAGCCGAAAGACCGCGAGTCCAACCGAGAAACTCGCATGGCTGGTCCTCGCCGCCGGGTTTGTCTTCCTGTCCATCGACGAGTGCTGCATGCTCCACGAAAGGCTCGGCCGACGGGTCAACCTCGAGGGCTCACTCCACCACGCACGCTGGATCCTGCTGTGGCTCCCACCCGCCGCACTGATCGCGTGTGTGATATTCTGGCGGCTCTGGCGCGCCTCAAAACAACTGGTGATCGGGTTGACGCTCGGCGTCGTTGTCTTCTTAGGCGGCGCGGTCGGCGCGGAGATGTTCAACGCAAGCTACCGCTACCAGGCCGAGGAGGACGTACGTCAGGAAGCACAGGCCGCGCTGGACGCCGGCGAAACAGACGTCACCCGACGCGACTGGCGTGTCGGTTCTACATACTACCCCTACATCATCGGAACCGCGATCGAAGAACTGCTCGAGGCTCTGGGGCCGGTCATCTGGATCGCGGTCTTGCTGCGCTTCTACCGCGAACAGACGGCGATCAATCAGCAGAGTCCCGCCACCTGAAGGCCCTACACCGTCGTCGGAAGCTGTTGCATCGCACTGGACAGCGCGGAAGATGTCTCGCACAAATCATCGGTCCGACGGGCCATCGTCTCGCTGAGCGTGCCGTCGTCTTTGAAGTCCTCCCCAGTCGCGTAGACGAACCTCGGCACGATCAGGCAACGGAAATCCAGCATCAGGCTGTTCGCCAGCGACATCACCGACATGTAGCTGCCCCGCCCGCCCGCGGCACACAGGAAGCCTACAACCTTCCCGGTCCAGGCGCGCCCGGTCATCTCGATCAGGTTCTTCGCCACCGCGTTTGCATCATAGTTGTAGATCGGCACGGCCAGCAGGATCGGTCCCGCGTCCGAGATCGCCGTCGCCGTCGGCCCGACGTTCTCGTGCTTATATGACGCCCCGCCATCGCATAGAGGCAGCACCGTCTCACGCAGATCGATCAGCCCGGCATCCTCCGATGTCCTGGCAAACGCCGCGTGGGCATACTCGGCAAGCCGAGCCGATCTACTCTCCGGGTTCAGGGAACAACTGATAACCAATGGATTCATGGCCGGATTATAGGCATCCACGCCCCGCCACTCGAATCCACTTGAAAACCGGATGCCACATCAATAAATCCGACCACCCTGACTCCCCTGCCGCTTGCGGCTTAGCGGCCTCGACCGACATCCCTCCGGATTTATAAACGCAGCCGCCTGTTTCAACCGCTCCCACCCGCGGGTATAGTGGGCCTACCACCCCCGTGAAGGAACACGACCATGCCACACACCACCCCCACGACAATCCTCCTGGCCACCCTCAGCCTATTCGCCTCTGCCTCCCTGGCACTCGCAGCCGAAGGCGACATCCCCGCCACGGTCGAGACCGATCAGACCGTCACCGAAAGCCTGGAGACCGAAGATACCTGGATTGAGATCGAAGTAGCGGAAGTACATGACATCGATCAGGAGATTGAGCTTGTGGTAGAACCGGAGGTTGAATCTGTTGAGATCGAAATCATCACGGAAGCAACCGATCCAGCCAACGAATCCCGCGTGATCAGCATGGACCGCTCCGATTGGCCGACCCTCACCGTCTCCCCCATCGACGGCAGGGTCACCCACCACCCGCACTTCACCGGCGAGGCCCCGCTCGGCGATGACATCGTCACCCCGCTGCACGCACCGGACCCCGTCTGGCAGCTTCAGGAAGCGCTCGCCGGGGCACATGCAGGCAACCTCAACGGCGAAAACCTCTCACACCTCGGCACACAACCCATCGTAGGCCTCACCCAGTTCGTCCTCATGCCCGCACGCATGATCCTCGAAAACCCGCTGTCCAAAGAAACCTCACCCGACAGCGAATAACACGCCGACCCACGCCGCACCCATGCCCGACCCCGCCGACCAACACCGCGAACACGCGCAGGGCAAGACCGCCCGCTGCGCCGTGCTCACCATCAGTGACACCCGGATCGCCGAGACCGATTCGGGCGGTAAAACCATCATGGAATTACTCCGGGGGGCCGGGCACACCGTCTCGGACTACACACTCGTCAAAGACGACGCCCTGCAGATCGACGCACAGCTCAAATCCTGGCTGGGCCAACCCGACCAACCCCCCGCCTCGAACAACCCCATCCCCGACGTGATCATCACCACGGGCGGCACGGGCATCTCGTCACGCGACACCTCCGTCGAGGTCGTCCAACGACTCCTGCACAAGGAACTGGAAGGCTTCGGCGAACTCTTCCGCATGCTCAGCTACGAACAAGTCGGCCCCGCCGCCATGCTCAGCCGAGCCGTCGCCGGCCTCTCCAACGAAACCCTCCTCTTCGCCCTCCCCGGCTCCCCCAAGGCCGTGAAGCTCGCCATGGAAAAACTCATTATCCCCGAGCTGCCGCATATGGTGTGGGAACGTGCGCGGTGATGTTTTATTTCATCGGCATTCTTTTTATAACCTGCACGATTTGGTTTTGTTGGGTATCGCCATATAAGACGTGGTCGAATCCTAGATGGTATTACATCCCTGATGCCGAAAAAGCCTATAAAAAACATAAACGAGATATTTGGATTCCAGTTTACTTTTGTCTTGCAATTGTGGGTTGCGCTCTGATACTCATCGTTGAAGAATGGTGGACTACGGGCCACATTATTCTTGATGACATGCCAATGCAGATAGTTTTCTATTTTTTATTAGCAACAGTTCCCATGGTAATCCCATGTTTTTGGGTATCTCGTCATGTTGAGAAGCAATTTCGTATTATTAGGGCTTCACCTCATTGCATTGCTTGCGGCTACGACCTGCGTGGCAATCTGGACTCGATGACATGCCCGGAGTGTGGAGCGGATGTCCCCCAGTTGAAAACTGAATCGCAAGACCACCCCGGCCAAGGCCCTGCGGGCCATGACCGGGCTTGAGATAGCTTCTCCATCTTTATCCCCCATCCCGTCCATCCTGTCATCCTGTCCATATTACCCCGCCTCCTATCCGTGTTCACATGCGTTCATCCCTGTTCCCCCTCTGAATCCGTTTGCATCCGATCCATCCGAGCCCCTCTTCATGGCGTTCTCCGCGTCTTGGCGGTGGGTCCCCCGTCCAACTACAATAGGTGGATCATGAGTGACCCCACAGAACAAGCCAGTACGCCGGTCCTGGAGACGGTCGAGCCGATCGGCAAGCGGGTGCTGATCCGCAAGGACCAGGACAAGAAGCAGACCAAGTCGGGCATCCACCTGCCGGACAAGATGGAGATCCCCACGCTGACCGGCCGGGTCGTGGAGGTGTCCGCCGAAGTTGAGTCCGACAGCAACTACCCGATCCAGCAGTACGACCGCGTGCTCTTTAACCCCAAGGACGTGATCCCCGTGGACTTCGAGGGCGACAACCGCCTGTTCGTCGTCCCCGTCGAGAACATCGTCGCCGTCTTCCGCAAGGCGCAGTAGCCGTTAGCCATTAGCTGTTAGACGTTAGCACAGACCGCGCGGGCGTAGCCCGCGGGCTATGAAAGAAGCAAGCCGCACCACAACCGCCCTCTTAAATTCAGCCATCATCAATCCTAAATCATCCATGCCTTCCCCCCCCATCGAAATCAAGCCACTTGAGCGCCCGTTCGACATCACCTTCCCAGATGTCGAAAAAGGTATCCCGCCGATCCCCGGCTCCAAGAGCCTGACCAACCGCGCCCTGCTGCTTGCTGCACTGGCCGAAGGCGCAAGCACACTTACCGGCGTCCTCTTCTCCGACGACACCCGCGTGATGATGCAGGCCCTGAAGGACCTGGGCTTCACACTCGACATCGACGAAGGTAGCCACACCGTCACCGTCCACGGCCAAGGTGGAATAATCCCCGCCAAAGAAGCTAAGCTGCATCTGGGCAACGCCGGCACAGCCATGCGCTTCCTCACCGCCGCCTGCTGTTTAGGCGAACCCGGCAGCGTCTACGAACTCGACGGCATCCCCCGCATGCGCGAACGGCCCATCGGCGAACTCGTCGAACCCCTCCGACAACTCGGCGCAAATATCGAATACCTCGGCGAAGTAGGCTACCCCCCGCTAAGAATCCACGGTGGCATTAAAGGTGGGGAAGTCAAGGTTCATAACACGCTAAGTAGTCAATACATCTCCGCCATGATGATGATTGGACCATTGTGCCCAAATGGCTTAACGCTTGATCTAGGGCGACACATCACGAGCCACCCCTATGTAAATCTAACTGCTGCGGCCATGGAAGATTTCTGGGTTCCTGGTGCATTTTTCAACTTGAATACGCATCGGGTAACCATCAAACCTAAGCAGTACAGTGCTCGTTTGAATTACGCGATTGAACCGGATGCCTCCAATGCCAGTTATTTTTACGCTGCAGCGGCTGCGACCCTTGGTGCATCAGTCTGCATCCGCGAACTCCATTGGAATAGTTACCAAGGCGACACCAAGATTGCTCAAGTGTTCAGAGATATGGGTGCATCTATCGAAGAAGGTAACGACGATGATCGCTTTATTAGTGTTTGTCACGCAGACGCTTTGCACCCTCCATCTGCTGACTTTCAAGACATGAATGATATCCCCGACGCCGCGATGACGATTGCCACGCTTGCGGTCCTCGCCAACGGGCCGACCACGATCCGCAACGTCGGGAACTGGCGGGTCAAGGAGACCGACCGGATGGCTGCGATGCAGGCCGAGTTGACCAAACTCGGCGCGACGGTCGAAGTCAACGGCGACGATATCACGATCAATCCTCCGGCAAGCGGGAAGATCACCCCGGCCGCGATTGACACCTACGACGATCACCGGATGGCGATGGCGTTCACCGTCATCGGGCTCGCCCAGCCGGGGGTCACGATCAACGACCCGGACTGCGTGAATAAGACCTTCCCCGACTTTTTTAAGTATCTTGATTACTTGCGTCAGACCGCTATAGATTGACCCACGCATGAAACGAAGCGCCTTCTGGAAGACGACCGCCGAGCTGCTGCGCTACAAGAAGCAGCTGGCTGTCGCTGTGGGCGGCGCGGTCGTGTCGGCGGCCTGCTTCGGGGCGGGATTGGGCATGTTGCTGCCGGTGTTCACGCTGTTCTTTGATGCCGAGCTTGCGGAAGGCGAGCACCCCTTAAAGAAACTGATCGACGGTGCGCTGGTCAAAGAGGACAGCTACGCCTGGCAGATCGATCTGGCGACATGGCTCAACGCGCAGGTCCCCGACGATATCTTTAAGTCGTTCTTGATCATCATGGGCATCATCGCGACGTTCACCGTCATCGGCAGCGTCGGGCGTTACGTCCATCAGCTCGTATCTATTACCGTCACCCAGCAGGTCGCGGTGGCGTGGCGGGATCGTTTATTCCGCAAGCTCGTGGATGCGCCGATCTCTTTCTTCCTGGGGCAGAACGCCTCGGACCACGCCAGCCGGGCGATGTTCGACACCGGGGTGCTGGCACGCGGGCACCTGGCCGTCCTGGGCAAAGCCCTCCCCGAAATCCTCAAAGGCCTGGCGGCGGTGATCGTTGCTTTGTGCCTGGACTACCGGCTGACGCTGCTGGCGTTGATCGCCGCACCACTGAGCGGGATCGTGCTCCACCGATTTGGTAAGATTATCGAGCGTGCTTCCAAAAGAGCATTGCAGCAGCAGGCGGGGATGCTCAAGACCGTGAACGAGGTGCTGGGCGCGTTGCACGTGATCAAGTCACACGGGGCCGAGGGCTACGAACGCCGACGCTTCCGCCGACTCAACCGCAGCCTGTTCGACGAGCAGATGAAGATGCGTCAGGCACGCGCATTGGCGTCGCCCGTGATCGAGACGCTGGGGCTATTCTTCGTGCTGGCGGCCGCCCTGGTCGCGGCCTGGTTCGTCTTTGATCAGGGCGTGGACCCGGCGACGTTCCTGTTGGTCCTGATCTCGTTGGGTGCCGCGGGCGCGAGCCTCAAGCCGCTGACCGCGTTGCACACACAGATCAAGGAAGCCGACGCCGCCGCGAAGCGACTGATCGAGGGGGCCGGTATCGAGGGCGAGCCGATCTCACTGAGCGACCGTGCCGACCTGCCGGTGCTTCCGCGTCATCACGAGTCGATCGAGTTTGATTCCGTCAGCTACCTGTACCGCGGCCATCACCCCCCGGCGTTGAACGATGTCAGCCTGAAGGTGCAGCACGGCCAGACCGTCGCCATCGTCGGCGGCAACGGTTCGGGCAAGACCACGATGCTCAACCTGCTGCCAAGGCTGACTATGCCCAGCGCCGGCAAGGTGTTGGTCGATGGCATCGACATCGCAGGGGTCAACCTCAAGGCGTTTCGCCGGCAGCTCGCGGTCGTCCCACAGCAGAGCGTGTTGTTCGAGGGCTCGATCGCGGACAACATCGCCTACGGCCAACTCGACGCCAAACGAGAAGAGATCGAGGCCGCCGCCAGGGCCGCGTTCGCACACAGCTTCGTTGAAGAACTCGATCACGGATACGACACCCTCCTGGGCGAGGGCGGCTCGGGGCTGTCCGGCGGGCAGAAGCAGCGCCTGTGCATCGCACGCGCCATCCTCCGGGACCCGGCGATCCTCATCCTCGACGAGGCGACCAGCCAGATCGACGCCGACTCGGAGGCTAAGATCAACAAAGCGATGGAGGCCTTCCGGGCCGGCCGGACCACGTTTATCATCGCCCACCGGCTGAGCACCGTCGTCGACAGCGACATCATCGTCGTGATGGATGATGGCCGGATCGTTGACCACGGCACCCACGCCGAGTTGTTGGAACGCTGCGCGGTCTACCAGACGCTGACCCACACGCAGTTGCAACCGGCGCGGGCCTAGGCTTCAATAGACTGATATTCAATGGACGGGGCACGAATATGTTCAACAAAGCCTTCACGCTGATCGAACTGCTTGTCGTCATCAGCATCATCGCGATCCTAGTCGGCATCCTGCTGCCTGCATTGGGCGCGGCACGAAAGAGCGCTTACAAGATCACCTGCGGGCAGAACCAGCAGCAGATGGGCGTCGCGTTGCAGGCTTATGCGGTAGACAACGAAGACCGCCTCGCAGTGAACCCCGCCGCCGGGCTGGACTTTGCGCGCGGCTACTTCGGGATCACTCAGGCGACCAACGCGATCTACACCCAGGGCACGGACGAGCTGATCGGATTGGGGATGATGCTCGACGGGTACGCCTCCGACCCGCGGACCATGTTCTGCCCCGCGGACGACTCGGCCGACCCGGTTGAAGAGCTTGAATACGTCAAACAACGCAATAACTCGGCCAGCAACTCGTACTTCTACCGCCAGTTGGACCGCACCACCAAGTTTCACATCGACGACCTGGGCCAATCCAACCCTGACCTGCTGGCTACCGCGCTCTTGATTGACGCCAACTCCCTGCTCTCGTTCGACCCCAGCTACTACCGGACGAACCACGCCAACGAAACGGTCAACATCTTGTACAACGACGGCCACGTCACCAGCCAACCCAACAACGGCACGCAATCCGACGGCCTGTACAGCGTCCGCGACCTGGACTTCGGCGTGGACCCCTCCGGCGGGCAGCGACTCGATGAGATCTTTGTATTCGCAGACTTCGTCTTGATCGACGACATCCAAAACGCGCCAGACATCGAGCAGTGATCACCCTGATTGATCGCTGCACGAAGTAGCAATCTTCTTATTGCTTCAACGGCATCTGCGAGCGCACACGCGCCGGGGCGGGTTTTACATGCAGCCACCGTGTCCGCCTGCGTTGGTCCGTCTGCGTGATGCGTTTAACCAAATCCGGGTCGCGTTCGAAGACGCGGTGAACCTTCATCGGGTGGTTGCACTGGCTGGAGCGGTGCAGCAGCACGACGTCGCGGGGCAGGCCGACGGGGCCGGCGTCGGCGATCATGCGGACCGCCTCGAAGCTCTGCTCGTTAGACAGGTGCCCGGAGTCGGACATGTTCCGCCGGTTCACCCAACTTGGGCGTGCGCTGGTGGTGGTCATGTGCTCGTCGTAGTTGCACTCGATGCAGAGCAGGTCGACCCCGGCCATGTGTTGGATCAACGCTGCCGGCGCGTGCCCGAGGTCTGTCGCGTAGCCGACACTGCCGGCCGGTGTATCGAAGCGGTACCCGATGGTGCCCTGCTTGTCGTGTTGAAGCCGTACTGTTGATGCGGTGATGCCGGGCATCGGCTCAAACGGTGAAGCGCTAAACGAATGCGCCAGCCCCGCGTCGCGCAACTCGGCCCCGCCGGGGATGCGCATCAGGTCGCAGAAGTGCCACTCGTGCAGGTAGATCGGCACGCCGAGTTTCAGCAGTGTGTTCGGCCAGGTCTTGCGGAAATGGTCCTGATCCAGGTGGGTCAGGCAGACGGCTTGCAGATTTTTTATCGAAAGCCCGGCCTGTGCCAAACGCTTATCGGTCGTGCGTGGGCCGAAGCCGGCGTCCACCAGTAACGCTGTTTCACCGATACGAATCACCGTCGCGTTCCCCCCGCTGCCGCTGCCCAACACACATACACTCAGCGCCCCACCGGGTTTAGCAGCGGGCCGTATTGTCTTATTCGGCGCAGTTGAAATCAGTGACGACTGGCGCGTCGAAACGAACAGCGGCATCTGGTTGAATGGTTTATCGGACATCCGTGTCATTCACTTGTCATGACCATTTTAATCCCTATAATCAGCATCCTCGCTGCACGTGAGACCCTGGTCAACCGATATTAATTAGGAAACCCCCTGGGTGTATTGGACGCTTGTATAGGGCCAATAAACACCCGAAGGGTCGTCGGTCAGACCAAGTATATCACCGGCGAACTCATCATCGTTGCAGGACCGCCAAAACGGTCATTGCGTGAAGGCCCCGACGGCTAAGCCGTCTGTTTGAATTAAGGGTATGGAATGCGGAATCTGATGTGCGGACTATGTTTGTTGGGTGTCGCGACCAGCCTTGTTGGCTGCGGCGCCGCCCGTAAGCCGCATGTCGTGATCGCTCCTTCCTACTCATACGTTCAGGCCGATCTGGCACGCGGCATCGATGGCACCGAAACCGCCGAAGCTACCACCGCACTGCCCGCCATCACCAAGCTGCCGCCGACACCCGCGGCCCCCGGCTTCGATACGCTGGTCTTCGTCGAGACCGACGCAGACTGAGCCCGCTAAGCACGACACAACCACACGCATAAAACGCCCACGGCTTTTCAACCGTGGGCTTGTTTATTAGTTGGTTAGTGTGCCGCTGTATAACCGGTGGATCAGAGCTGCACCAGGTGCATATCGCTGACCTTGCGTGACTCAGCGGACGGGTGATGCACATCCGTGACGAAGGCGTCGCCCATCTCAATGCGTGTCTGGTGGGCGTCGAACCGTTTGGGCTCGCCGAGCCCGAACTTTGCGATCAGGTCCAGCGAGATCTGACCCTCGGTGCGAGCGAACTCGATCGGCTTGATCGCCTGGTCGAAGCTCTGAAGCCGGTTCTGATGGTTCTCAAACGTCCCGCTCTTCTCAACGAACGTCGCGCCGGGCAGCAGTACGTTGACGTTCTCGGTGATGCTGTTGGGAAGCGTGTCGATCAAGACGGAGAACTTGCCGTTGATCGCCTTGGCCAGGTCGGGGGTGACCCAGGCGCTGGGGTAGTTGCCGGACAGGATCACAGCCGCGGTCCGCTCGTCTTCGATGGCGGCGAGGAACTGGTTGTAATCCAGCACAGACTCGGTCAGTTGGCCCAGGGCCCGGCGGACGCCGCGTGCGTTGGGGCACTTCTCCGCGGTAATCGTGTAGCCGCCGGGGAAGGTCTTGTCCTGCCCACTGGTCGGCACGGGCCCGACACCGATTACCGCCTCGCTGTCGAGCCCGATGACGAGCTTACCCAGCAGATAGGCGTCTTCGCAGGACAGCATCGGGCTGACCATCACGGCCAACGAACCGGAGCCGCGAGATTCCAACACGCCGGTCAGCCCGGCCTGGACCGCTTCGTAGGCCTGGTTCCAATCCTGTTCTTTGGACTCACCCTCGGTCTTAACCTGCGGGCTTCGGTGGCGTTCCTCGCTGTGGACGAACTTCCAGCCGAATCGGATCTCGTCGCTGGTCCACCACTTGTTGATGTCCATGTTTGTGCGGGGCTTGACCCGGTAGACCCGGTCCTCGTTGTACTCGATGGAGATGTTGTCGCCGGACGCGGTGATGCCGTCGATGCTCGGGGCCTTCTCGAGATTCCACACACGCATCGACATCAGAAAGTCTTTGTCGAGCAGCGCTCCGACCGGGCAGATATCCACGACGTTGCCGGAGAGTTCGTTGTCCAGCGGCTTGCCCGGGAACACATCGATCTGCTCGCTGGAGCCGCGGCCGAAGATACCGATCTCGCTGGTCCCGGAGACCTCTTTGGTGAACCGCACGCAGCGGGTACACATGATGCACCGGTCCGAGTACAGCAGCACGTGCTCGCCGATGTCTTTCTTGGGCTGCTTGATCTTGGACTCGTCGAAGCGTGACTCGCTTCGGCCGTACTTGTAGCTGTAATCCTGGAGGTAGCACTCGCCGGCCTGGTCGCAGACCGGGCAGTCCAGCGGGTGGTTGATCAGCAGGAACTCCATCACCGACTTCTGGTTGGCGACGGACTTGGGGCTATTGGTATGCACCACCTGACCCTCGCCGGCCGGGGTCTGGCAGGTCGGCATCAGCTTGGGGATCATCTCCAGCTTGTTGTCGTTGCGCGGGTTCGGGGCCTCGACCTCGGCCATGCAGATACGGCAGCTGGCCACCACACTCATCCCCGGGTGGTAGCAGTAGTGCGGGATTTCGATCCCATTATCCAAGGCGACATCGAGGATGGTCTTTTTGCCCTCGAATTCGCAGAGCTTGCCGTCAATCGTGATCTGGGGCATGGGTAGGGTTTCCGCTTGGGTCTGGTCAGCAGGCCAAGGCCCGATAGTCATTTACAGGCAATGGGGGCCGGGGGCCGATCTGCTGGATCGTAGCAGAACGGGCTTGAGCTTCCAACGTATGGCCCTACACTCTGGGTCGTATAACCCGACGGACGCTGCTGGACCGGCCCTCGCTGATGGCCGATGATCCGGTACCCCCGCCGTATTTAACCCGGCTCCACCAGGGAGAGACCATGCCTCGTGATATCCCCGTCGGCAACGGGCAGATGCTCGTGACCTTCGACGAACTCTACCGCGTCCGCGATCTGTACTACCCCCACGTCGGCCAGGAAAACCACGCCGGGGCCGGCCCCTGCCGGTTCGGTGTCTGGTCTACGCTGAACCCCGACCCCACCGCCAAAAACGACCGCCGTAAGCAGCGCATGGTCTGGACCGACGACCCGGACTGGGATATCCAACGCCACTACGTCCAGGACACCCTCAGCACTGACGTCACCCTGACGCACGGCCGGCTGGGCATCAAGCTCAACTGCCAGGACGTCGTGGATTTTCACCGCCCCGTCCATGTACGCCGGATCGAGGTCACCAACCAGACCGATCAGCCCAAAGAGGTCCGCCTGGTCCACCACCAGGACCTCTACATGTACGGCACGCGGGTCGGCGACACCGCCTACTACGACCCGGCGCTTAAGAGTCTGATCCACTACCGCAAGAAGCGTTACATCCTCGCCAGCTTCTACCAGGGCTCTCAGCACCAGGTCGACCAGTACGCCACCGGCAACGCCGGCTTCCACGGCGCCGAGGGCACCTGGCGCGATGCCGAGGACGGCGAGTTGGGCAACAACCCGATCGCGCAGGGTGCCGTTGACTCGACCATGCTCACCAAGGTCAACCTCGGACCCGGCGAATCCAAAACCGTTTACATGGTGATCGGCTGCGGCAAGAAATACAAAGACATGCAGGAGGTTCACCGGTTCCTGCACCGGGTCGGGCCGCAGGGCGTGATCGAACGCACCAACGCCTACTGGCGCCTCTGGCTCGCCGCCTCACGCAACGACTTCGACCGCACCGAGGTCGGCAGGCTCCCCAAACAAGTCACCGAGTTGTACAAACGCTCGCTGCTATTGGTGCGCACCCAGATCGACAACGGCGGCGC
>JAJDCW010000281.1 GCA_029260635.1 Phycisphaeraceae bacterium
GTCGCCGCCGGTGGAAGGTGTTGCGGTGCCTGAGCCGGCAATTATCGGGATGCTGGGGCTGGGCTGGTTGGCGGTGTTACTCCGTCACCGTCAGGCGGTGTAAGAGGCACGCGGAGACGGCGATCAGACTTCGCCGGTGAACAACTCATTCTCTTGCAGACAGTTGGCCAGGCGGCGGTAGACGCGGTCGATCCCGGCGCGGTCGGGGGTTGGCCCCAGAGCGGTGAGGATGCGCGTGGCCAAGGTGCCCCGGTCGTTTAACACGTCGAGGGTCTGACGCCAGGGGCTGGCGGTTGGGATGAGTTCGTGTATCAGGTGTCGCCATATCTGGCCGGCGGTTGCTTCGCTACCGGGCATGCCCAGGGTTTTCAGTAGCGGCAAATAATCAATCGCTGCGTTCTCGGCGTAACGCGTGGTGAGTGCGAGAACATCTGACATCCTGTCTCTATCGAGTGACCGCAGCGCGGCCTGACCGCCCCACCGCTGCTGGGTCAGTGCCCGCACAACCTCAATCACCAACGCGAGGATGGCGAGGTCGGCCTTAGGGCATTCCTGGATATCCAGCAGGCGAATCTCGATCGCGCCGCGGTCGAAGCGGGCGATGCACCCGCGTGCGTTGAGCCATTCGTGTTGCAGGATGCGGTCGGGGTCGTGGGGCGCGATATCACGGTAGAGGCCGGCGAGCAGTTCGCCTTCGTAGGCCCGCCGGGTGTAAACAGGTTCGGGGATCACCCTGCCGCTGACCGAGGGGACTTTCCGCGCGTTGGTGCGGTAGACATCGATGCGCGTGTCCAGCAGGCCGGTGGGTCTGCCATCGACCACCGGGGAGGCCGCGGCGATGGCGGGCAGCAGCGGGAGGACAGCACGGATCGCGGCATGGAGGTTGCCAAACTCTTCATCGTTCGCGAACGGGAGGTTCAGGTGTACGCTCTGGAGATTCGCCCAGCCGTGTCCCTTGCAGGAGAAGATACGGTCGAAGGCGTCGTAGATCGGGCTTGCCTCGTGGGGCCAGAGCCTCAGTTCTCGGTGCGGGTCCATCCACGGGTGCATCGCGGTTGGCAACAGCCTGGCGCTCATCGGCGCGAGCAGATCGTTGACCCGGCGGACGTGGTGGTGGAAGGTTTCATCCAGACCGTTAAGTGTGTCGGCCGGGTGGTTTGTTTTTAGTTCAACGACGTGCAGGGCCAGTTCGTTGGACCACGCGATCGGCGCGGCGTCCCCGTCGGGCTGGACCTCGGCTTCGTAGGAGCCGCAGACGGCTTTGAGAAGCTCGTCACAGATCGGCCGGACGTTCAGCGTATCACGGTCGACGATCATGTACTCAAGCTCGACGCCGTAGCGTTGAAACTGGCTGATCGGGTAGTGGTAGTCGGTGCGATGGGTAGCGGTCATCGCTTTCGGCTTTCGATCCGCGCGATGAAGGTGCGCATGATGGTTTCGTACAGCACAGGACCGAGCACTTTGTCTTCGGTGCCCGCGTCGATATTGGGGTTGTCGTTGACTTCGATAATCATGGGTTGGCCGTCCATCTCCTTGCAGTCGATGCCGTAGAGTCCGTCACCGATCAGGCGTGCGGCTTTAACAGCGGCGCGGACGACCTTGGCGGGTGCCTGATGAACGGGGACGGTGTCGGCCCCGCCGTAGCGGACCTTGCCCGAACCGTCGTGCTTGATGATCTGCCAGTGCTTGCGTGCCATGTGATACCGGCAGGCGTAGAGCGGTTGGCCGTCGAGCACACCGATACGCCAGTCGAAGGCGGTGGGCACGAACTCCTGCGCGAGAAGCAGTTCGGAAGAGTCGAGCATCTCTGGCAAGACCTCCTGATAAGCCTTCTGGTCCTCGACCTTGACGACGCCAATGGAGAATGAGCTGTCCGGAAGCTTCAGGACGCAGGGGAAGCCGATCTTCTCGATGACCTGCTCCCAGTTGTCTTTGGAGAAGATGACGGTCTTGGGGGTCGGCAGGCCGTGGCGGGAGAGAAGCTCGGCGAGGAAGACTTTATTGGTACAGCGGAGGATGGATTCGGGGTCGTCGATCACGACCACGCCCTGCGCGGAAGCCCGGCGGGCAAAGCGGAAGGTGTGATGGTTGACCGCGGTGGTTTCGCGGATAAACAGCGCATCGAACTCGGCAACACGGCCGTAGTCGGATTTGGATATCTGCTCGGTGCGCAGCCCCAGGCCCTCGGCGGCGGAGGTGAACAGCCCGATGGTGCGCTCGCTGGAAGGCGGCATGGGCTCGTCGGGGTCGCGCAGGATAGCCAGGTCGTAGCGGTAGGCCTTCTTGCGTTTGGTGCGGGTGGGTTTGCTGAAGTATAGCTCGGCCTGCTGCACGCAGAACTCGCGGTGGTTATCGGGGATGTCGCGGCTGCCAATGACACGGATGCCTTCGATGGCCCAGCGATCGGTGTGCGTAAAGGCGACCCGCAGCAGCGGCGCGGGGAACTGGCCGAACAGCGAGGACGCTAAGCGGTCGTAGCGCACAGCGGTGTTCTTGCCGAAATAGATGCTCAGCTCGAACGAATCGGATTTCAACGGCTTTAGCGTCTTCTGGATCAGCTCGTCCAGCTCCTGGCCGGCGACACGGATCACGGGATCGAGCCTCAGGTCCTGGATGGTTTCGATCGAGGGCAGCGGTTGATGGCCGCGCGCCGTCGCAAGCAGCGAGACGTAATAGCCCGCGGTCTGGTACTTGAAGCTTCGGCAGAGGTTGTAAGCCTTGGCGCGGTCCAGTGACGCGAAGCGGGGATCGGTCAGGTAGGTTTTGGCGGCGACGACTTCGACGCCCGGCACCTCAAGGGGCCAGCGGTCGGGGTTATCGACGACGAGGATGTGGTCCACGTGGAATCCTTACGGCCCGGTCAGCGGGGCCAGACGATCAGGAGGTTGGCGTCGTAGGTCAGGACGCCGAGCATGATGGCGGCAACGAGCCGGGCCATCGGGACTTCGTAAATCTGGCTGCGTGCGCCGGTCTCATCGTGCAGCGGATCGGCCACCAGTGCGACACGGCGGGCGGGGTCGTAGCCGGAGACGACGACGAAATGGCCCACGGGCAGGCCACGGATGTCGTCGGGGGCATCATCGGGGCCGAACTCCCGGGCCGAGCGGTAGAGGTAGGTCGAGCTAAGCCCCACGAGGATGGGCCGACCCCGTCGCAACTGCGAAGTCAACAGTCTGCTGGAGAGGTCTTCAAAACGGATATGTCCACCCAAAGCAAGGAACCGGAGGTAATCATCGGTGGCGTTGACGAGCTTGGTGTCGGTTTCGGCTTTGGCCTCGGCCTGCCGTCTTAACCGGTCGGAGAGGTCTTTAACCACCTTGGGATTGAACCAGGTCGGGTCGAACATGTTGAGGTTGAAGGTGAACAGCTCGGCGTTGTAGCCGCGTTCCAGGGCGTGACGGCCGAGCATGACGGCCAGGGTTCCGCCGGTGGTGAGTCTGTTGGTTTGTGTGATGACCTGCGGCAGCGTGACGTCGTCGCCGAAGTACCGGTAGACGGCGTGCAGCGAGGTCGGGCCGCAGGTCGTGTCGTCAGGCTGGGAGAGGATCGACAGGTCCAGCACGATGGGATCGGGTTTAGGGTGGGTTGAATCGGGCATTGTGCCGGTCGGTCATGTTCCCTGACGAGTACGGGCGGCCGGGTTCGCCTGACGTATTGCGTGGCGTGAATCGGTCTGCCTGATCGATCTATTATACATGTAACTGCAAAGTCTACACGGGGGAGGCACCGGGTCTCCGGGGTCGGGGCCGGGTGTATCCGCATCTGGGGCCGAACGTCGTGCGACACACGGTCCGGCAATGGGTTGGCCTTGTCGCGGCGACCGTCTTGAGGCCCGGTCGATGGTCCGGTACAACGGCCGAGGCGAAGGCCTGAGAGGATCAACTTATGACACCAGACAGCATCGATCCCCGGCACCACGAACGCATGAAAGCGTTGGTGGCGTACACCGCGGCATCGTTCGCCACCGATCATCCCTCGCCGTTCGGGGCCGCGGTTTATGACGCGCAGACCGGGGGGCTGATCGCGCAGGCTTACGACAGCGTGATCGCCAAGTGTGACCCCACCAACCACGGCGAGGTCAACGCGGTCCGGCTGGCGACGCAGAAGCTCGCACGGCTATCGCTGCGCGGCTGCGTGCTGTACAGCACCTGCGAGCCATGCCCGATGTGCATGTCGGCGTGTATTTGGGCAGAGTTAGAGACAGTCGTCTACGGGGCATCGACGCTGGAAGATGCGGACCCGTACTGGCCGCAGCCATCGGACGTGACGCCGCAGGAGTTGGCGGCGCGGATGCGTGTGGAGCCGAGGTGTGAAGTGATTGCGCATGTCGAGCGGGAACTTTGCAGGGACTTGTTCCAACAGTGTGACGATGTACGGCAGGAACGCGGGCTGGGGTTGCCGCCGAACCGTTAGCCGACTCGCTGTTATTAACTATAATATTTAAAGAAGCGATACCGGGTCCACATCCACGGCGGTAGTGATGTCGGAGATCAGCAGCCTGCTGTTGCGCAGGGCGGTCATGAGTTTCTGGAGCTTGCCGGCGGCGTTGGGGGGCGCGGCGATCAGCTCGATCTGCTGGCGGTGGAAGTCGGCGATGCGTGCGATCGGGCAGGGCATGGGGCCACGCATCCTGATCTGTGTGCCCAACTCACGGTTGGCGGCTTCGAGGTGGCGGGCGAGTGCTTTGGCGTTCTCGTAGCCGGCGAGGTGGTCCTTGTCGCGGATGACGATCCGGGCCATGCGCGAGATCGGGGGCAGCCCGACCTCGGCACGCAGGGCGATCTCGCGGTGGGCAAAAGTCGCGTAGTCGTGCTGGGCGGCGAGGACGATCGCGGGGTCGTCGGGGCTGAAGGTCTGGACGACAACCTTGCCGAGTTGGTCGCTTCTGCCGGATCGGCCGGCGACCTGGGAGATCAACTGGAACGTGCGCTCCGACGCGCGGAAGTCGGGCATATGTAGTGCGGTGTCGGCGCTGATGACGCCGACGAGGCGGACGCCCGGGAAGTCCAGCCCCTTGGCGATCATCTGCGTGCCCAATAAGATATCGATCTCGCCTTTGCGGAAGCTGTCCAGTGTTTGCTGGTAGTCGCGTGCGTTGCGCATAGTATCGGAGTCCATGCGAGCGACGCGGACCCCCGGGAATTTTTGGATCAGCTCTTCTTCGACCTTTTGTGTGCCCAGGCCGAAGACAGTGACTTTGTGGCCGGAGTCCGGGCAGGTCGTGATAAGCATCTGCTCGGCGTCACAGTGATGGCAACGCACATACCCACCGGTCGGGAGTTGGTTGTTCTTGTGGTAGACAACGGTGGTGTCGCAGTGGTCGCAGCGCATCATCCAGCCGCAGCGGTGGTCCGGGCAGGCGATGTAGTTGGCGTACCCGCGCCGGTTCAGCAAGAGCATCGCCTGGCCCCCCCCGGATGGTTCCCCCGCGGGGCTTACCCCCCCCATTAATACGCGCTCCAGTTCCTGCTCCAGCCGCCGACTCATCAGGTGGACACCCCGGCGGTGTCGGCGCTCGTCCTGCATGTCCACGATTTGCACATCGGGCAGGCGCATCCCAGGGACGCGGTCGGGGAGGTGGATCAGGTGGTAATTGGGGTTTCGGGTATCGTGTGTCGGGTGTCGGGAAGACACAGAAGCAGGATGCTCCACTTCCTCGGATGGTTTTCCGATACCCGACACACGAGCCCCGGCACCCGATCCCACCGCATTAAAATAACTCTCCAGGCTGGGCGTCGCGGAACCCAGCACGACGGGGATCCCCAACGACTGCGCCCGCTTGATCGCGACATCCCGGGCGTGGTAGCGCGGGAGCTGGTCCTGCTTGTAGCTGGACTCGTGTTCTTCATCGACGATGACCAGCCGGAGGTTAGCCAGTGGTGCAAATACGGCGGAGCGTGCCCCGACAACGATGTTGGCTTCGCCGTCACGGACGCGTCGCCACTGGGCGTGTCGTTGCGCGGCGGTCAGCCCCGAGTGAAGGACGGCGACGGAGTCGAACCGGCTGATAAACCGGCCGACGGTCTGGGGCGTCAGCGCAATCTCGGGGACCAAGACGATGGCGCCGGGGGTGGTCGGGTATCCGGGTTCGGGTGTCGGGGATCGGGAAGTTTCGGAATGCGAACCGCCGATACCCGACTTCACCGCCGCTTCGATCAGCCGCAGATACACCTCCGTCTTGCCGCTGCCGGTGACGCCGTGCAGCAGGTGGACGCCGAAGCCCTCGTTGAGGTGTTCGGTGAGGTGGGTGACGGCGTGGGCCTGGCCCTGATTCAGCGTGACGCGCGTCGCGGGCTCGGCTTCCTGCTGGGCGCGGAGGTCCAGATCGGACTCGACGCGGGAGTCGAGCTTGGATTCCAGCAGGCCGTGTTGGATGAGTTGCTTGATCGGGCCGGTGGTCTTCGCGCCGGCAAGGTCGGCCAGCGTCTTGGTGTTGATCCAGCCGTCCGCTTTATCGTCGGAGGTGTCGCGTTTTTCTTTAGCAACCCCAAGCGCGGCGCGTTGGAGCCTGGGGATTTTTTCGTCGTCATTAGGATCACGAAGATAGCGGACGACCTGCCGGTTGACCCGGCCGGTGCCGTGCTTGACGCCGGCGGGCATCATCGAGTTGAATACCATGCCAAGCGGGCAGCAGTAGTAGCTGCTGATCCATCTTGCCAGGTCCATCAGGTCCGGCGGCAGCGAGACGCTTGGGTCGCGTTCCAGGACGGGCTTGACCCGGCCGCGGGTGAAGGCGCTGGTGTCGGTGATCTGCACGACGTAGCCGGAGACTTTTTTGTTGTTTCTTCCTAACGGGACCACGACGCGGTCGCCCACGGCCAGGTCGGCCATCACAGGCGGGATGGTGTAGGTGAGCCCGGCCCCGGCGGCGTCCAGCCCACGCTCGACCGCCACGACGGCATAGGCCCGGGACGCGTCTCCCGCCAGGCCCGGATCGGTGTTGTCGAATAGCTCGGCCATCACCTGAGTATAGTTGCTCTGAACGGTCGTACCGAGTCATCGCCCCGAACCGATGAAGCGATATAGTATAGCCCTCCACTATTCATGGCTTGGCCTGCAAGCTATACGGGCGGTATCAATGATAAAGAAAACGATGGGACTCATGCAGCGCGTGGCGAGGCGTTATACCCGTGTCCCGGTTGATTCGACCCGCCACCCCGCCGAGCAGTACTACGCCCAGATCTACCTGGACGAGATCCGTAAGCGGCTGGCGGAACACGGCGGCGAGGGGCTGAGGGTCCTGGACGCCGGCTGCGGGTCCGGGCGGATCATGGTCCCGATCTCGCAGCTAGGACATCACTTCACCGGGATCGACTACCACCGCGACAGCCTGCGCATGGCTAAGGAAAACCTCGATGCGGCGGGCACCAAGGCCGAACTGATCGAGAAGAGCGTCCTGGATGCGCTGGTGACGATGGAGGACAACAGCTTCGACGCCGTGTTCGCGATCGAGTCGATCTATGTGGACGAGCAGTACGACACCATCCTCAAGCACATGGCCCGGGTTCTGCGCCCCGGCGGGCTGATGTTTATCTCGCACCGGACACGGTTTTTCTACCTGGGCAAGGCGCTGGCCGAGGGACACTTCGACGACGTTGCACTGATCGCCAGGCACAACCACGGGATGCTGCGCAAGGGGCTGCACCGCTTCCACTACAACTGGCAGACACGTGGTCACATCGAGCGGACCAATGCGTCGCTGGGTCTGACGATGCTGTCGCTGACCGCGATCGGCGTGTGCAGCGGGTTTGGCAGCGACCCGCTGACTGCCGTGTGTGACCCGGGCACACTGGACGGGAGCCAGAAAAAGGTACTCCGCGAGGTCGAGACCTGTGACGACGATTTGGTGATGACCGGGCGGTACGTCCTGGCCGTGTCACGCAAGTAGCCCACCGGCCCGCAGGATCGCGCGATCGGCCGCCATCCGATCGGTTAAGATAGCGGTCTATGGCCAAGGCATCCGACCCCCATCAGACCCCGGCGATGAAGCAGTTCCACCGCTTTAAGGAGCAGCACCCCGGCTGTGTCCTGTTCTTCAGGATGGGCGACTTCTACGAGATGTTCTACGACGATGCGGAACTGGCCCATAAGGTTCTCGGGGTCTCGCTGACCCAGCGCACAAAAGGCATCCCCATGGCGGGCGTGCCCTACCACGCGGTCGAAGGCTACCTCAACCGGATGATCCAGGCCGGCTACCGGGTCGCGGTCTGTGACCAGGTCGAAGACGCGGCGCAGGCCAAGGGGGTCGTCAAGCGCGACGTGACCCGGGTGGTGACCCCGGGTACCGTAACGGATGAATCGCTGCTTGAAGATGGCAGAGAGAACCCGCTGGCGGCGGTGCAGTTCCACGGGGATGGCAAGGCGTCGCTGGCGTGGGCGGAGTTGAGCACGGGGTCGTTCGCGTTGACGACATTGAATGAAGACGCGGTCGGCGATGAGTTGGCACGGATCGGGCCACGGGAGTTGTTGTTCTGCGAGACGGCGACGGGGGATGTGCCGCAGCGCGTCGCGGTGTTGGCGGGCGTGCTCGGTGGCGGTGCGCCAATGGGTCGACCGGGCTGGCAGTTCCGGCAGAAGGACGCACTGGAGACACTCAATCGCCAGTACCGGGTCGCGGGCCTGGGCGGGTTTGGCCTGGAAGCGACGGACCCTGCCCTGGGTGCGGCGTCGGCGGTGATTCATTACCTGTTGGAAACACAGCGGGCCGACGAAGACGGACGTATCGCGCACCTGCGGCCGCCGAAACAATTCAGCCGGGATGAACACTTGGTCATCGACCAGACCTCGCTGCGCAGCCTGGAGATCGAGCGGACGATGCGCAGCGAATCGACTGCCGGCTCGCTGCTCGGCGTGTTGCAGGACTGCCACACGGCCATGGGCAAACGCACACTACGGCGGTGGCTGTGCTACCCGCTGTGCGACCGCGGGGCCATCGAGGAACGGCAGCGCGTGGTGCAGACGATGGTGGACGACACCCGGTTCGAGTCTGCGCTGGGCGAGGCGTTATCAGGCGTGCAGGACATCCAGCGGATCACGGCAAGACTGTCGGTCGGGCGGGCCGCGCCGCGCGACCTCGTGGGCCTTGGCAGGAGCGCCTCAAAGATCGGCGAGGTTGAGTCGCTGCTGAACGGGCGGGCCGAGGTTCAGATGTATCACCAGCGGATCGTGGACCTGGTGCCCGGCGTTGAGACGCTGGGCAAGCAGATCGAACAGGCGTGCACCGACAGCCCCCCGGCCCACCTGCGCGACGGCGGGCTGGTCAAGGACGGGTTTGATGCACAGCTGGATGAGTACCGACTCTTGCAGCGCGACAGCCGAAGCTGGCTGGCGGCGTATCAGAAGGAGCTGATCGATCTGACCGGCATCCCGACGCTGAAGATCGGTTACAACAAGGTCTTCGGCTACTACATCGAGACGACGGCGGCGCACCGGGACAAAGCCCCCGAGGCGTGGACACGCCGGCAGACACTCAAGAACGCGGAGCGCTACGTTACCGCCGAGTTGAAGGCTTACGAAGACAAGGCGCTGTCCGCACAGAGCAAGGCGATCTCACGCGAGCAGGCGCTATTTGCGGAACTATGTGCCAAGGCCTCCGCGTTGATCGCGCCGCTGCACGACTTCTCCGAGGCGGTCGCTGAGTTGGACGTGCTGGCGTGCTTCGCCCGGCGGGCCGTGATGCGCGGGTATGTCTGCCCGACGATCGTCGACGAGCCGGTCCTCTCGATCCGGGGCGGCAAGCACCCGGTGTTGGATGAGTTGCTGGGCGATCAGTTTGTCGCGAATGATGTGGAGATCGGGGGACAGGGTTCGGGGAACATGGATCAGGAAGGAAACGACCCCGAAACGACTTCCTTCGATACCCGCCCCACCCTGGCACTACTCACCGGCCCAAACATGGCGGGCAAATCCACTTACATCCGCCAGACCGCGCTGTTGACCCTGCTGGCCCACGCCGGGTCCTTTGTCCCCGCTGAAAGCGCAACGATCGGGCTGTGTGACCGTATCTTCACACGGATCGGCGCCAGTGATGAATTGCACGCCGGGCAATCCACGTTCATGGTCGAGATGACCGAGACGTCCAACATCTGCCACCACGCGACCCGGCGGAGCCTGGTGATCCTCGACGAGATCGGCCGGGGCACCAGCACGCTCGACGGGCTGAGCCTGGCCTGGGCGATCGCCGAACACCTGGCGGAACTCGGGCCGCGAACGCTCTTCGCCACCCACTACCACGAGCTGACGACGCTGCCGCAGACCCACGCCGCGGTGACCAACCTGAATGTGAGCGTGCGCGAGTGGCAGGACCAGATCGTCTTCCTGCACCGGATCGTCCCGGGCGCGACCGACCGCAGCTACGGCATCCACGTGGCTAACCTGGCGGGGATGCCCCCCGAGGTGGTCAGGCGGGCCAACGCGTTGCTCGGGGAATTGTCGGTGAGCCACGAGGGCACAGCCGCCCCGCCGATCTCCGAGGCCGCGGTCAAACCAGACACCCAGCAGATGGGCCTGTTCACCGAGTTCGTACACCACCCGGTGATCGACGAGATCAAGACCCTGGACATCAACACAATCAGCCCGATGCAGGCATTTGAGCTGCTAAGAGAGATGCACGGGAAGGTGGAGCCCGGCGCAAAGCCCGAGGCCGCCGAGCTTTGAAGCTTGATTTTAACTATCTTCACATGTTTGCAGGGAAAACTTGAACCCGCATGATTTCAAGGCGTAATATTGATTGATATCTCTCCTCCTTGCCCCCCCTCATGGCCCGTTCGACGTGTTTCACACGTCGGCGGGCCAATTTTTTATGATTTAAGGGCCGTGCGGGTTGGGGCTGTGATAAAGGCTTTGTTCTTATATACTAAGGGGTTCATGAGTTCCGACATCACAAATACAAGCCCACCGATCATTGTCGCCGTCCAGAACGGGCCGGTTTCGGTTTCCGCGCTGGATTGGCCGGGACTCTGCGGGGGCGAGTGCGTGTTCCTGGGCCGAACCCGTGATGAGACGCATCCGGAGTACGGGTCGCTGGTTAGGCTCGAGTACGAGGTGTACGAACCGATGGCGACGAAAGTGCTGGACCAGATGGCCCGGGACGCGGCGGCACAATTCGGCTGCCAGTCGGTACGAATCGTGCACGCTCAGGGCCCGGTCGCTCCCGGCGAGGCGAGCGTGGTGATCCAGGTGGCGACGCCCCACCGCGGCGAGGCATTCGATGCCTGCCGATACCTGATCGACCGGCTCAAGCACGAGTTGCCCGTGTGGAAACGCGAGGTCTGGCGTGACGGGGAGACGTTTGTCGAGGGCTGCTGCGTGGGGCAAGGCGGCAGCCGGATAGAAGCCGGGGATCATGAAACAGAACTTGAGGGCGTGGACCACAATGGATGAGTCGCTGATCCGTGAACAATTCTGCCATGCCGTGCGCCAGCTCTGGACGCGCGGCATGATCGTCGGGGCCGACGGGCTGGTAAGCTGCGAGGTCCACCGCCGGCGGTACCTGGTGACGCCGATCGGCCGACGCCGTATCGACCTGAATCCCAGTGACCTGATATGCGTTGATATCGGTGGTGAGAACGTGCACGGCGGCGAAGGCGTCCCGCTGAGGCTCTGGCAGCCGCACCGTGACGTATACCAATCCCACAGCGACCCGGGCGATACGATGCTCGGCGCGTCGGCCTTGATCGAACCGGCGAACGTGCTGGCGCTGCTAAGTAAACAAAACGGTGCCGACCGGCTGGACCTGGGCAATGGCCAGACGATCCCGGTGATCGACACGGACAACGACGGCGTGGTGCGTGACGCCTTGTCACAATCGACGGAGGCCGTGCTGCGAGGGGAGGGGCTCTTCATCGCGGCGGCGGACCTCTCGACGATGCTCAACCGGATCGAACGGATCGACCTCATGGCGGCGGTGAAGCTCGCGGCCGGTGGGTGATCGGATAGTACTCGTCATCTTCATCGGACCCCTTGGATGGCCAAGAAGAAAACCGCACAATCAATGACCCCATCAGCCGATTTCGATCCCGCACTCAAACGGCGGGCACGCCGGGTGTATCAGAAGCTGGATGAGCTGTACCCCGAGGCCCACTGCGCATTGGACCACGACGGGCCGTTCCAACTATTGATCGCGACGATCCTCTCGGCCCAGTGCACGGACGTGCGGGTCAACATCGTGACCCCCCCGCTGTTCAAGGCCTACCCCACCCCCGAAAAGATGGCGCAGGCGAAGATCGGTGACCTGGAAGAACTGGTCAAGACCACCGGGTTCTTCCGCAACAAGGCCAAGTCGATCAAGGGCGCGGCGATGGCGATCGTCGAGGACCACGCCGGCGAAGTCCCGGACACGATGGATGAATTGCTCAAGCTTCCGGGCGTGGCACGCAAGACCGCGAACGTCGTGCTGGGCAACGCCTTCGGTAAGAACATCGGCGTCGTTGTGGATACGCATGTCGGCCGTTTAAGTGTCCGGCTCGGCTGGACCGAGCAGACCGACCCCAAGAAGGTCGAACGCGACCTGATGGCGATCTTCCCAACCAAGAACTGGACGATGCTCAGCCACCTGCTGATCTACCACGGCCGAGGGCCCTGCAAGGCGCGCAACCCTAAGTGCGACTACTGCGCACTTAAGAAGTCCTGTCCAAGGGTTGGTGTGGAGTGATTACGTTTAGCCCGGGCGGCCACGCCCGGCGTGCGCCGCGTGGCCGCGGCGGCTAAACATGACCATTTAAGTTGAATAGGTGCGTTCTACGCCTTCGCCGGCTGGAAGCGTGGGAACAGCGGGTCGCCCTTCTGGACGTCGGTGCCGGGCTTGCTTTGCCCCCACTGCCGCCACTGGTCCAAGTCACCGGTACCCCGGTCGGCCAGCGTCTCGGCGTAGTGCCCACAGCCGGTGCGCTGCCACATCTCCTGCACCTTCTCGGGGAGGAAAGGCCAGAGCAGCAGCGACGCGACGCGGAGGGATTCGGCACAGTTGTAGAGCACCGTACCGACCTGCGGGAGCATGCCGTCTTGTTTAGCAAGCTGGAACGGCTGGGTCGCCTCGATGTAGCTGTCGACCGAACGCACGATCCCCATCGCGGCGTCGGCGGCCTTGGACAGCTCCAACGCCTGCATCGCGCGGTTGTACTCGCGGACACACTGATCGACGACGCGGTCGTGCTCGATGCCGCCTGCCGACTCGGGTTCTTCACCGGGCTCGGGGAGTTTCCCATCGAAATAACGGGCCGTCATGTTAGACACCCGGCTAAAACAGTTGCCGAACGTGTTCGCCAGGTCCGTGTTGTAGGTTTCGACGAACTTGGACTCGGCGAAGTCCGAGTCAGTCGTGCCCATCGGGCCCTGCGTCGCCAGAAAGTAGCGCAACGCGTCCAGCCCGAAGGTGTCGACGTAGTAGTCGATCTTCTCCAGGTCGATGAAGTTGCCCAAGGATTTACTCATCTTCGTGCCCTCGCTGATCCAGAAGCTGTGGGCGTAGACGAGCCTGGGCAGGCGCATCCACTCGTTGCCGGGCAGCTTCGCCAGGGATGTCAGCATGGCCGGCCAAATCACGGCGTGGAACCAGAGAATATCTTTAGCGATCAGGTGGACGTCGGCGGGCCAGTATTTGCGCCGATCGTCGGTATCGATGGTGCTCAGATAATTGATCAGCGCGTCGATCCAGACGTAGATCGCGTGCTGCTCATCGCCGGGCACCTTGATGCCCCAGTCGCCGCCACCGGTCCGGGAGATGGGGATATCGTTTAGGCCGTCACGGATACGGGCGATGACCTCGTTCTTGCGCGCGGTCGGCTGGACGTCGAAAACCTCACCGGACCCGAGCAGTTGAAGCAGAGAATCGCCGTAGGCGCTCAGGCGGAAGAAGTAGTTCTTCTCGGTCTTGCGGACCAGGGGCTTGCCGTTGATCGGGGACTTGTAGTCGGATTCCTTGGCCTTGTTCTCCGGGACGTACTCCTCCTGCCCGGCGTCGTACCAGCCCTCGTAC
>JAJDCW010000282.1 GCA_029260635.1 Phycisphaeraceae bacterium
GGTGGGGCGGGGGTGTTGTGGGTGTTCTGGGCGTTGTCGAAGAAGTGGGCGGACAAGAAAGATGCTACGGGAACAGGGAGGAAAACATCCGGGGGTGACAAGGGCGACTCGGAAGCACGGGGGGCCAACTTCCGGGGGGGAGATTGGGTTGCTTTGATGGTGCCTGTATTGATCGCGTCGATCTAACAGTACATCGCGCAGCCTTACCTGATCGGCAAGCACCAGGACAGCGCGTTCTTTGGGATGATGGTGTGTCTGGTGCCTTTGCTGACGATCGTGGCTTCGGTCCCGATGCTGCGCGTCTGGCCCACGTTCAGGCAGGGTGGGGGCGTGCTGCTGGGGTTGGCGTGCATGGTGTTGTTGCTGCGCGACGGTCAGGTGCGTGGGATGCCGGGCGGGGACCTGACGCTGGCGGTCCTGGTCCCGCTGAGTTACGCGGTGAGTAATACGTTTATCAAGCGGCGGCTGTCTGAACTGCCGCCGGTCTTTATGACGGCGATGATCCTGGGGCTCACCAGCATCGTGCTTACGCCCATCGGCATCGTCGCGGAGGGGGTCAAGCCCGTGAGTGTGGCCGAATTCTGGGAAGCGTTGCTCGTGCTGGCCTGGCTGGGCACTATCGGCACGGGGTTGGCGACCGTGATGTTCTACCGCCTGATCCAGACGCACGGCCCACTCTACGCCGGGATGGTCACCTATGTGATCCCGCTTGGCGCCTTAGCCTGGGGCTGGTTCGACGACGAGACCGTTACCGCGACGCAGCTGCTCGCGCTGCTCGGCGTCTTCGCGGCGGTGGCCATGGTGCAGTGGCCCCAACGTAAGAAGGCGGATGGTTTAGCCGTCGACGATCCCGCTTAGATTGGAACTACTCAATCGCCTTCCGCGAACCGATCGAGTTTCACGACATGTGGCGACTTGATCCCACGGCTTGGGCTGAGGATTTCCAGCGTGTGGATGTTGGACACGATCACGGAGAAGGCGTGGTGCGAGTCGTCGGTCAGAACGTTCGCCGCATAAGGTCTGGCCCAGTCGGCGAGCCGGTCCCAGGTCGGCTGCGGGACGACCGGCGTCTCCAGGCGTTTACCGGCGCCGCGCAGCATGACCGAGGTGTCGTAGGGCGGAACGCCGAACACCCAGCAGATCGCCGGGTTCTTCTCCAGGTGTTGGATCTTGCGTGTGTCCTTGCCGCTGAGGCTGAACAGGCGGTGCGGCCCCGAGTCGTCTGCGACGGCACCCATCAGCCGACAGAC
Source organism: Phycisphaeraceae bacterium (assembly GCA_029260635.1). Classification (GTDB taxonomy): domain Bacteria; phylum Planctomycetota; class Phycisphaerae; order Phycisphaerales; family Phycisphaeraceae; genus JAJRRS01. The sequence goes on from JAJDCW010000282.1 coordinate 1,251, forward strand.
CGGTGCGCCGTGCTCATCCACCGTGGACAGGGTCCCGATGAAGGCTTCGTTGATGATTTGGGTCGCCAGTTCGATCGCCTGCGTGTCGTTGAGCATGGTGAACCTCCGGACAACCATAACACTTATAAGTATGAATATCAAATTTTTCCTCAATAAACAGGGGGATGCACACGCGGGAGCGGGGTTTCGGTGGTAACGGTTATGCGGGTTTTGCACGCTGGCACGGGTGCGAGGGATAGTCGGGCCGGGAGGTGGGGCGTTGTGACCGGTGTGTCTTGCCGGACCGTTAAGGGCCGAGGTCCGGTAGCCGACTTAGGTTACAGGAGGCCGGAGAAAGCAGATGCTCAAGATCGAGACCCGAAACGCCAAGCCGGGGATGACGCTTGCGCTGCCGGTGCAGCTGCCGCAGTCGCCGTCGCGTCTGTTGCTTCGGGTCGGGTTCAAGCTCACCGCGGAGACGATCAACAAGCTGGCGCAGCTGCGTGTCCGCACGCTCTGGGTCGGGTACCCGAGCCTGTCTTTCCTGGGTGAAGTCGTCAATCAGGACACGTTCAGCCGGCAGTCCGCCGTGGCCGGGCAGATCACCAAGACGTTTGAGTCGGTGCAGAAAGAATCCAGCGCGAAGCTGCCGTATCACCTGTACACGCGCTCGATCTCTCAGCTCGTCAGGCAGTTGATCACGCACCCCCAGTCGGCGGTGTTCCTGGGCGACCTCAGTGATGCCGGCGACAGCCTGATGCGTCACAGCTCCAGCGTGACATACCTATCGCTATTGATGGGGCTGAAGTTGGAGGGCTATCTGGTCCGGGAGCGCCGGCACATCGACCCGGCCCGAGCGTCGGAGGTGGTGAACCTTGGCCTGGGCGCGATGCTCCACGATGTCGGTATGACGCTGCTGCCCGAGGCGGTGCTGGAGAAATATGAGGCCACGGGCGATGAGTCAGACCCCGCCTGGCGTGAACATGCCGCGTTAGGCTACCGGTTGATCCGCGGCAAGGTCAGCGCGACCGCCGCCTCGACCGTGCTGCACCACCACCAGCACTACAACGGCACGGGGTTCGCCGGCGCGGACTTCCCGGTGATGCGTGGCAAGCGTATCCACATCTTCCCACGCATCGTGACGGTGGCCGACCAGTTCGACCGCCTGCGTTACCCGCCAGACCGGCCGGTCCAGCCGACCGTCTGGGCGCTCCGCAGCATGCTCGAAGCGCCGCTGTTCCAGCGGTACGACCCGCAGATACTGGATGCGCTCCTGGCGGTGGTCCCGCCTTACGCGCCGGGTTCCGTGGTCACGCTCAGCGATGAACGGACCGCGGTGGTGATCGACCACCACCCGCTGCGTCCGTGTCGGCCGATCGTTCAACTGATCCCCGACGCGTCGAGCCTCGACGGGGACGACCTGCCGCTGGGCCCGATCCTCAATCTCGCGGAGCAATCGCCCCGGTTGTATGTCGCGCAGTGCGAGGGCTTCGAGGTCGGCGAGCTGAACTTCGAGCGTCCGGCTGTGTTGCCTCAGCCCGAAGACGCCGTGTCGGCCTTATCGGCGTAATCTTTGATCACTCCGGCGCGGGGGCCTTCTCTACATCAAACCCGGCGTCATTAAGCTGCTCGCGGACCGACCGGACGATCACGTCGCCCAGTGTCGCGTCGCCGTCCTCAGCCATCCGCCGACGTTCCTCGGCCACGTGCTTCTCACGCGCCTCGGTCAGCTCGCGGATCTTCGCCTGGATCGCTTCTCGTTCGACGGTCTGCTCCTGCACATATATGGCACGCTCTTCCTCGGTCATGTCCTGCATCGGTTCGGGCAGGTCTTCCTCGCTGACTTCACCCAGCGCCACCGACTCGTTCTTGATGGCATCGACCAGGTCCGCCTTCTCGTTGTTGTAAGCCCCCGAAGACTTGCTCGCCGCACGCTGCGCCAGGTTTCCCCGCCCGTAGCTTGCCGCGTTGCTGTCCTGCTGCATCTGGCGAGCCCCGGCGGCCCGGCCCTCCTTGCCGTACCACAGGTAGGTCGAGTTGAGTCGGCGGTTGTACTCGATCAATTCCACGTCCTGCGGGGCGTCGATGTGGACCACCGCGCGGTCCTGATTGATGTTCAGGTAGCTGCCCTCGGCGAGCCTGGCCCCGTGCTGCCACATCCCTTGGATGCCGGTTTTGTAATCACCGCAGTGGATGGTGTTGACGATTACGCCGTGGCCGATCGCGTAGGCGCAGGCCTTTTTGTAATCGACAGCGCCTTGCGTGAACGGCTCGTTGCCTGCGATGAAGATAGCCTTGTACGCGTTGGGTTCCCCGGTCCAGTCCAGTCGCTTGACGGCTTCGTCGATCACCTGGCCGCAGTACTCGTCGCCGCCATTGGTGGTCAGGGAGAACAACGCTTCGGACAACACGTCAAGGTCGTCGGTGAGCGGGACGACCTGCCGGATGTAACCCTCGCTGGCGGGGAGGCTGGTGTTGCCGTACTCGAACAACGCCACACGGAGCCTGGGTGTCAGCCCGTGCTTTTTGGCGGACGCGAACTCGTTGATGATCGTCCACAACTGGCCCTTGGCCTGGTCGATCAAGCCGTCCATCGAGTTGCTGGTGTCCAGCAGGATAGCGACGTCGACCGCGGGCCTAGGCTGGGTGAGCCTCTTGTTTTCATGGGCCTGGGCGGGCTGGATCACGAGGGCGGACATGAGAAACGTCGCCAGATATAAAGGCCATCGTCGCATCGCAGGCTCCTTTCGGTTGTGGGGACAGCCACCGCCACAACAGGCGTGCGCCACCCAGCAGGTATTATCCGTGTACCGATTTACTACCCCGGATTGGACGCCCCGGTTCGCGGGAAGTTCCCGGCAGGGAATCTTTTTAGTAGGTGTTCTGCTTCCGCAGCGGGACGGTTGAGGGGTCCATCAGGGCCAGCAGGTCCGCGATGCGTTGCCCGGCCTGGCCATTGCCGTAGGGGTGGCGCATCCGGCGGAGGTCCAGGTTCAGGGCTTTCCTGATGGCCCGGACGACCGCGTCCTTGCCATAAGCACAGTCCATCACGTTACCCGGTTTCTCCCGGCCGTTCTGCCGCGGGCCGATGTTGACGCAGGGCACCCGCATCGCCGCCGCTTCGATCAGTCCCGCGGACGAGTTGCCGACGATGACCTTCGCACCCTTGAGCATGGAAATAAAATCTGCACGGGGCAGGTGTTCGATCGGCTGTACATTCACGCCGCGGATGGCTCGGCGTATTCCTTCTCCTCCGGCGTCGAGGTTCGGCATCATGACCGCGCGGTGGTATTCGCGGGTTGCCTGTAATGTGGCGCGCATCCGGCTGTATTCTTCGGGATCACGCCCGCCGGCCGGGTGCTGCATCACGATCAGCTCGGGGGCGTCGGCCGATGGTGTTATAGCATTGAGACCGTCGATGGCTGGTGAGCCAACCTGATAGACGCGTTCGTTTGGTTCACCCATCCGTATCAGCCGTCTTCTGCTCTGTGCTGTTGCCGCGAAATGGATATGTGCGAGCTTGCTGACCGCGTGGCGTATCGCTTCGTCGACCAGGCCCTCCGCGCGGTCTCCGCCGTGGATGTGCGCGAGCCGGTACCCGCCCGTTGTCGCCGCGCACGCCGCGGCCAACACCTCAACCCGGTCGCCCAGCACGGCAACGAAGTCGGGTCGGATTTTTACAAACGCTTCACCAAACCCGGTGATACCCCGGCCAAGCGCCAGCGTGTCTTCCGCGCGGTCACTACGTCCCCGGGTCTGCATCTTCACCCTGGCATGGATCTTAAACCCGGAGCCCTCGATATCGCGCCACGACCCCTGCACAAGATGCGAGCCGGCAACAATAACACGCAGGTTCAGCAACGGATTTGCCTTTACCGCACGCATCGTGCTTAACAACAGCCCGGACTCTGCACGGCTGCCCGTGACCACCGCGATGGTTATGCGCTTGCCTGACATGGTTAGGCGACCGAACTCTGGCGACGCTCCAGCAATACCGCCTCGGCGACACGCAGGTCCAGCCGGCTGTCCACGTCGATCACGTCCTCGGGGTCATTGATGATCGCCCGGCGGTCCCCGCCCAGGAAAGCGTGTGGCCGCTTGGGGTCCACATTGAACAGGCTCGCCCGGGTCACCGCGATGATCCCGCCGTTAAGCATGTAGACCGGCGGCAGGTCCTGGCGGCGATAGATTTCGTTGGGCTGATACATCAACAACTCGTCGCCCGTCATCCCGCCGACCGTCTTCATCCAGAACGGGTGCATCTTCTCGACGGGGTACACGCTCTGTACGCTGTCGCAGCCGGTCTCGGTCAGCTTGTCCACGGCCCGGTCGGTCAGGTCGGCCGGACGCACGGGGATGTTGCCGTAGAGAATGACCACCGCGTCGTAGATGGTTTTGTATTTGTGCTCCGTCGCCTCGACGGCCTGCCGGGCGGCACTGTCGACGGTGGCGCTGTCGTTGGCTGTTGCTTCGGTCCGCCGGATGACTTCGACACCCATCGACCGGGCGGTCTCGGCGTAGGCGTCGCTGTCGGTCGACAAGACCACCTTGCCAGCGGTGCGTGAACCCAGGGCGTGTTCAAGTGTCCACGCGAGCATCGGTCGGCCCGCGACCTGTAGGCCGTTCTTCCCGACCAGCCCCTTGCTGCCGGCCCGTGCTAGTATCACCGTCAGTACTTTCATCGTGTCACCTCTATCAACGATCGATCGGTCAAGGCCGATGCCATTCCACGCATCCGCCACAGATGGTCAGTTCGCTCCAATTGTTTTCTTCGTGAGCTTTAGCAAGTTGCTGTGAGTCGCGCCAGATATCGATCAGTGTTTGCGAATAGGTATCCCCCATCGGTGCCCGCCCAAGCCAGTCCTGATCGCAGCGCGCGACCATCCCGTCACTCAGGATCGAGATCCGTCGGCTGATCTGGCGGCAGCCCTTGCGGTCCGGCGGCTGCATGGGCACCGGGCTTTGCGCGGGCATGAGGCCGCAGCCCTCGCACGCCGGCTCGATCAGGGCGTGGCCCATGTAGTGGGTCCACTTATCGAAGAAGCTCTCCATCTCCGGCAGCGTTTCGACCGTCTTCACCATCGACGGGACCAGCCAGGGCATCGCCGACTTCGCGTCTGCGCCCTCCCCCGCTCGCTTGATCCGTTCGTTGTACAACCACTCGATGTTGTTCAGCACCTGCCCGTATCGGTCGGCACCCATCACCTTCTTGTAGGTCTCGCCGGTGTCCGCGTTGAAGCGTACCTTGACCAGATCGATCGGAGCGCTCAGGACCCGCTCCAGTTCCGCCCGGTCACACAAGAGGTCGGTTTCGACCCCGATACTCATGACGCCCGCCTCTTTCGCGGCCGACACGATCCGTTCCCACTCCGGGTGTAGCAGCGCGTCCCCGAGCCCGCCGAGCATCAGCGTGACATCGCTGCCTTGGTTGCCAGACTCGTTTTCGCCGATCTGCTCGACGATCCGTACCGCCAGGTCTGTGTCGATATCGGGCCGGTTGAACGTGACGTGGTGGTGGGGGGTGATCGGGCCGGCAACTTCACGGCGGGGGGTCAGCTCAAGCGTGACAAGCCCCGGCAGCCAGCGATACCGCATCGAAGGCTCGTCCTCACGGATCGCTTGGCATGTCTGTGTTACATGTTCGGCGCTCGCGCTTGCTGTTTTATCGCCCAGGCGTTCGGCGATCGCCTGGATCATGGCGATGCTGCGTGGCGTGTCGTAAATCAATCGTTCGACGGTGTCGCGGACCTGTGGCGGGATCGGGCAGTTCACGTCCCGGCCGACCGGGTCGATGTGCGGCTGCACCGGGTTGTACGCCAGGACGTCCCCGAAGCCGACCGAGCCTTCGCACAACTGATCCAGGATCGCCTGGCTGACCGCGATCCCCGACAGGCCCGGCGGCGCCTGTGTGAAGATCATCTTCATCGCCTTGACGTTCTGATGAAGCATGTCCAGTTGCTTGTCGGCGTAAACCGGATCAAACAGGCACCAGTCGCCGCGCACCACAATAGCGGACTCGGCTTCATGCGCCCGCATCGCGTCAGCCAACGGCCCGGGTGGCAGGAGTTCATCGTAGCTGCACGCACCGCCGAGCCCGCCGCGCCAATGGGGCTGAGCCCACTGCCGGGCCGTGACCCACCGGGGGGTGTTCCGATCGTTTAATCCGCCGGGAGCCGTGTGTGTCACCACCGGCTTGGTTACTTTTAATTTGCCAGGGTCAAGCAGCGACATCGGGTCCTGCCCGGGCGGGTGGACCAGAACGATCTTCTCAACGCGCTTTATCGACGCGGCGCGTCGCACGGTGTGTTCCAGCACGGTTGCGTCACCGATCCGGTCATCCATCTGTGCGCGTAGTCCAAGCCGGCTTGTCTGTGTGTCGGTTGGGATGAGTGCGATCGAGGACATCGTTAAGCTTCCTAGGCCGGCATCGCCGCCGATGCGTCCGGCCGTGGCGTGATTCGGTGTGTTGTCTTCTGCCTGGTCTTGTGGTCTTCCCGGGGTTGTGCCGTCTTGTAGCTTTCATCGACGCGCTGCTGCGCCTCTTCGAGGATGCTCAGCGCCTCGTCGCATGCCTGGGTCAACCAGTCGAGGTTCTCGATGTCGCGTTCGAGCTGCTGGGTCTGCCGGTGGTATTGATCCTTGCTGACATGAGAGATCGTGCGGTCTGCCTTGGCGCGTTTGTAGGTCCCGATGGTGTTCAGGGCGTTAACCAGGTTGAACGTGGTCGTCAGCTCCTGCTCTACGTGTTTCTGCATCTTGTTCAGTTGTGTGAACAGCTTGCCGACCCGGGCCTGGTCGCGTTGATGCTCCTGCATCTGGCGCAGGATGGTGATCGATTTCTGCGACGTCATGCGCAGGTCTTTGGTCTCAGCCAAACGTGTACGCAGGATCTCGCGCAGCTTGCCGAGCCGGTCTTTATCTAATCCCATCGGCGGGATGGGCAGCCTGGGTACCGGTCGGGTCGCATGCACTTCAATCGCCTCGGCCAGCGTGGTGATGGTGGCGTGTTCTTTTTTCACCCCGCCCTCAGTCGCGTCAAGAATGGTTTGCTTGGCGGTCGCGAAATCGCGCTCGAACTGCTTGAGGTAAGTCACCATCTGTTCATCGGTGAAGATCGGTCGGCCGTGGATGTCGTCCGTGCGGCGCAGGTGGCCCTTCATCCTTACTACACGTTTCCACTCCATCATCTCGATGGTGTTGAAGGGGTTGATCTCGCTGGACCAGACCTGATGCACCGCCGTCCCGGGCGCGTAGTACAACCCGTCGGAGAAACCCAGGTCCTGGCCGATGAAGATGATCGGGTCGCAGCCCAGGTGTTGCGCCAGGTAGAACGACAGGTGCGCCACGGTCGCTCCGGCCTTGAGCTTGATGCGGGGCTTGGCCAGCGTGTCGATCAGCAGGTCGTTGAACTGCGAGTGGGGCACGCGGATAGGCCCGGGGAAGCCATCCAACACCGTGCGGTGCGCCTTGGGTTCGGCGACCAGCGTCACGTCGGGCAGCGGCGGCAGGCCCTCGTAGAACCGGCTGGAGATGTGCGAGTAATCCAAAGCCGTCACGAAGTCCGGCTTGATCCCGCGGGCGAGTAAAGGCTTGAGCGCCGTCTGGGCCGCGATCACCACGACCTTCGACCGTGTATCGGGGTCACACAGCAGATCGACGTTTTTCACAAGCCCCGGCCCGGCCGCGACACAGATCGCCGGGTATCCCTTGGCGATGTTGTGCAACTCGTCGGTCCCCGCCCCGGCGACGTAGTGGTCGATGTTGCTGGCCAGGTTCCGGCACGTCCGGGCCGCGTTGACCAGTGCCGTCGCGACGTTGGTCCGGCAGAAGGCCAGGACCTCCGCGACCATCGTGCCGAACTCTTTGGTCGCTTGCTCGTTGCGCTGCCGGCTGGGCGGGTGGGTCAGCAGGTGTGTGCCCTGCGTCACCGTGCCGGCGTGCTTTTCGATCCGTTCGAGAAGGGCGGCCCGGTCCGTCCGGCTGTCCGCCAGGACCAGTTCGCCGCGCATCAGCCAGTTTCGATGATCGATTTTTTCGAGCACGGCCCGCCACATCCCGGCGTCGGCTTCGAACACGATCAAGACGCCGCGTTCGCCCATTGCTTTATGCAGAGCCGTGACGTGGTAGCCGACCCCGAGCCCCAACACGACGACACAGGCGGCCTTGTCGTGTTCGATCCCCTCGATGAGTTTGTTGGCTTCCTTCTTTGGGTCGTACTTGCTGGCCATCCAGAGCGCCCGGCCGTTGTGCTCGATGTTGGCTGTCATTGGCCCTGAACGGGATTCAACCCAGTCCAAGGCCGCCGACTCGGCAGATTCGATGCGTTGGGCGAGTTCCGGGTCCCGCTGACGCAGGATCGAAAGGTTCTGCTTGAGGATATCGATCGGTGTGGGCATAACGTCTTAGTATTATCGGAACCCGGCGGGTGAATTCTTGATATTCTGCATCCCGCAGATACGACTAACTTCTCCGGCAGACAAGATTTGCCTGTGGGTGCCCAGCCGACAAAGATGTAGCGATGAACCTCGACCCGCCGCCCATGCTTGAACACCTGTTCCTGGAGTCGCCCTGGCCGGTGATGGCGGTCTGTGCGGTGGCCTGCGGGGTGCTGCTGTTTCTTTGGCAGCAGCGGCGTAAAAAAATCATGGGACTGCTTGCATTGGCCCCGGTCCTGATCGCGGGCGGCGTCTGGTTCCTCGCCGGGGCGGTGACGACGGGCCGGGAGCAACTGATCGGGGACACCCGGGACCTCGTCGCCGCAACCGCGCCGCTGGACTCGGCCGCTCTGGATCGTCTGATCGACCCGGCCGCCACCGTCAGCGGGCCCGACGGCTCGGTCTGGCTGGCATCGGGCCAGCTCCGTTCGCGCCTGAATTCCGTCCTCAACCGTGTCACCCTCAACTCCCAGCGTACCCGGGACATCCAGGCTATCGCCCACGACACCGGCTGGGGTGAATCCACCGTCACGGTCCGCTCCGATTTTTCCAGCGGCCCCGCTGTGAACACAGGCTGGCACCTGACCTGGCAACGCGGCTCGGTGACAAATGACGCCTGGCGTGTGGTTGATATACGATGGCTTCTATTCCAGGGCCAAGAGGTGCCGCGGGGTATGATGCCCTGATGAGAAAGGTCAATGCCATGCCGATTAATGAATCACGCGCTCGCCGATCTGTCATTGTCCTCCCGTCATGGTGCCAGGTCATGCTGGCTATCGTGCTGGCAGGGTCCCCCGCAATCCTGCTGGCGCAAGACACCGCACCGATCAATCTGCGTCCCAACTGGGTCGAGGGGCAGATGGCCCGATACGAGGTCTGGTCCAGCCGGACCCAGCAGGCCACTGTGTCCCTTGCGGGTCAGAGCCGGACCACGAGCCTGAAGATGGTCAGCCTCGGCGAGGTGGACTGGACCGTGGATAAGGTCAAGGCCGACGGCTCCGCGCAGTGCACCATGACGCTGGACTGGCTGACGCTGGACTACACCCCCGACGAGGGAAAAACGCTCACCAACGATTCACGCAAAGGTTCCGGCGATATCGAGCCCTTCCACGCGCTGCTCAAGGCGATGACCGGCGTGCCTATCAAGGTTTCGATCGCCTCCGACGGCACGGTGACCAAGGTGCAGGGTATGAAAGCCATCACCGCCAGGATCAAACCCGAACTTAAGGAGATGGTCCCCGAGGAACTGGACTTTATCGAGACCGCAACGGACCTGGCGACGCTGGTTGCCGCGCCCGAGGCAACCGAGGTCGGCAAGAACTGGAAGACCAAGCTGAAGTGGACCTGGTCCGATGCGCCCTTCGAGGGTTTCATGCATCACGATATGACATACACACTTTCCGGTGTCGAGGATGTGGACGGGCTGAAACTCGCGGTCATTGACGGCCAATCCAGGCTCAAGCTCGAACTGGACCGCTCCGATCTCCCCGAAGGTATGCCGCCTTATGACGTCAAACTCGCCAAAGGAGACCTGCAGACGCAGGTGATGTTCGACCTCTCGCGCGGTGAGGCGGTGGGTCGCAACTCGATCCAGACCACGACCATCGATGTCACCATACGCACGCCGAACACGACGATCACCCGCCGCGTCGAAGAGACGCTTCAGAGCCAGGCGCTGCGGCTGGAAGAAGAGTAATTCGCCGCAGTGAACGATTCGTGATCCAGCCCATAGCCGGGAACGAAGGATATGCCCAGGGTCGCCTTCACACAGAACCTTCAGCGCCACCTTGCTTGCGACGTATCAATGGTCGGTGGCTCGACCATCGCGGAGGCGCTCGATGAGGTGTTCCGGGATAATCAGACCCTGCGGGGCTACATCCTGGACGACAGCGGCGGCGTGCGTAAACACATCGCGGTGTACATCAACAACGAAATGATCACCGACCGCCGGCACCTGTCCGATCCGGTTTGCGAAACGGACGAGGTGTATGTGATGCAGGCGCTGTCCGGCGGGTAGAGTATGTTCATCAAGTAGAACCACGGAATAAGCACCAATCAATCTGGGAGGTTTACGATGAGCAGGCGGGCATACATCGCGACACGCAAGGGGCTGTTCACGTTGGAACGCAACGGCGATACCTGGGGGATCGCATCCGCGGCGTTCCTGGGTTCCCCGGTGACGGCCATTGCGCAGGACAAACATTCCGGCCGACTCTATGCCGGGCTTAAACACGAACACTTCGGCGCGAAGCTGCACCGCAGCGACGACGGTGGCAAGGTGTGGTCCGAGGTGGGCACGCCGACCTACCCGGAGAGGCCCGAAGACGTGCCCGCAGTGATGTGTCCGGTACGCAACATCGAAATCCCCTGGTCGCTGCATATGATCTGGGCGTTGACACCCGACACGACCATCGATGGCGGCCTCTGGTGCGGTACGATCCCCGGCGGGCTGTTCCACTCAAAAGATCACGGCGAAACCTGGGAACTGGTCCGTTCGTTGTGGAACCTGCCCAACCGGTCCAAGTGGTTTGGCGGTGGGTACGACTACCCCGGTATCCACTCCGTGTTAGTGGATCCTAATGATGGCCAACACGTTACCGTCGGTATCTCTTGTGGCGGTGTCTGGACCAGCACCGATACCGGGCAGACCTGGGAGAGCCGATGCAAAGGCATGCGCGCCGAGTACGTCCCGCCCGAGATCGCCGACAGCCCGGACATCCAGGACCCGCACATCCTGGTCGCATGTCACGCTCGGCACGACCACTTTTGGGTCCAGCACCACAACGGCATCTTCCGGAGCACCAACGGCGGCGAGCAGTGGTCTGAGATCACAGAAGCCGGGCCTTCCACGTTCGGCTTCGTCGCCGCGGTCCACCCGGGCGACCCCGACACCGCCTGGTTTGTCCCGGCGGTCAAAGACGAGGAACGCGTCCCCGTCGATGGGAAGTTCGTCGTCACACGCACACGCGACGGCGGTAGGACGTTTGACGTGCTCACCGAAGGACTGCCTCATCAGCACGCGTACGATATCGTTTACCGACACGCCCTCGCGGTGGACGGCTCGGGCAATACCCTGCTCATGGGCAGCACGACAGGTTCGGTCTGGTCAACAGCGAATCAGGGTGACACGTGGGACCTTGTATCCTCAAACCTGCCGCCGGTGAATGCTGTTTTTTTGGCCTCAGATAACGAGAGTTAGTTTCTGGATATGAATAAAAACACGACAAACACGGATCGCATGCTTGTGTTGGCCGGGTCCCTGCTCGGACTGACCGCCATCGTCGCCGGCACGTTCGCCGCACATGTCGTCCCGGAGTACCTGGACGAGAAGGCGCTCAATACGTTTGATACCGCTGTGCGTTACCACACCTACAACGCGCTGGCGACGTTAGCAGCCGCCTGGGTGTGGTCCCGCTGGCCCGGGCGGACGCCCATGCTCGCCGGCTGGATGTTCGTGGTCGGTACCGTTCTGTTTAGCGGCAGCCTGTATGTGCTGGTCTCGACCGGTGCCCGGTGGCTGGGCATGGTCGCGCCCATCGGCGGCAGCGCGATGATCGTCGGCTGGTTCTTGCTGGCGTTGGCACCCTTCGCGCCGACCACGGCACAACCGTCCGATCCATGACCGGTCGGTTGAGCTTGGATTAATCGATACGCGTTTAGATCAGTGACTCGTCGCCGTCGGATTCCCACAGGCCGATCGCGGGGGTGTACCGATCGTCATCAGACCCACCAAACGCCGAGTGCTCACGCGACTGCCAGTTGGCGATGGCGAGGCCGTTGGCCTGCTCGGTGTTTGCCGGCTCTTCTCGAGACAACCGTTCTTGTTGTTGCGCAGGGGCCTGGTTGGATGAAGCATTTGCCGTGGAAGCTTCCTCGGGATCGCTGCCGGTTTCGGCGACCGGCGGCGTCCCCGCGTTCCAATTACCCAGCACGATGTTCAGGTCGTCGATCCCGACGAAACCGTCACCCGATGGGTCGGCCAGCGGATCGCCAGGCGGGACGCTCTGGTTCCAACTGCCCAGCACGATGTTCAGGTCGTTGATCCCGACAAACCCGTCCCCGTCCAGGTCGCCGGTGATCGCGGTCGTCGATTCGACCGAGACCAGGTAGTCGCCGATCGAGCCCGGCAGTGCCTCCACACTCAGGAAGATAAAACCGCTGGTGGGCGCGGCCCAGACGATCTGAGCGTGCGTACCGAACGGCGTAGAGCCTGAATCCTGCGTGATGATCGAGCCGCCCGCGTCGTACAGCGTCAGCGTGGCGTCGGGGATGCCCAGGTCCTGGACCTTGAAGGTGTATTGCATACCCGCGATGCCCGGGATTCGGAAGTAGTCGATGTCACCGTCGGCTTCGATCGAACCGAAGTCCAGTGCGCCGAAGAGATCGGTCGCCTCGCCGGTCGTGTTGCCGTGGTCGTCGGTCTCCTGGACCGCGAGTTGGTAGTCGCCGCTGGACCCGCCGCCGATGATCTCGATGAAGTAGCTGTCGCCGACCGCTGAAAAGAAGTTGATCTCCGCCAGCGTCCCGCCCGCTGCGGGCCCGGTGTCCGAGGCGAGCAGCGTCAGCCCGGAAGTGTACAGGCGTATCTGGGCGTTGCCCAGGCCCGCGTCGAGCACGCTGAACGTGTAGTCCGTACTCGCGTTCAGGCTCACCTCAAACCAGTCCACGTCGACCAGGCCCATCTGCCCGTCGGTGATCGAAGGCAGCGCGACCGGGGTTGCGTCGTTCTTGATGTTGCCGTGGTCGTCCGGCGTGGCCGGGACCGCGGTGCTCGGGGCGCTCTCGTTGGTGTCGGTGTCAATGGCGATCGCGCGGTAGTAATACGTCATGCCGTTCACCGCGGTGTTGTCGGTGAACTCACTGACTAGCAGCGTCGCGCCGTTCAGCGTGGTGAACGGCCCGCCAGGGCTGGTCGCTCGCTGGATATCATAACCAAGCAGGTCAGGCTCGATGTTATCGTTCCAGTTGATGAAGACCGTGTCGTCGCCGGCAGTTGTGACCAGGCCACTGGGCGCGGTAGGGTTCTCGCTAGGCGGTGCGCCGAAGAAGTTCATCACCGCCGTCATGACAGCGGCACGATCCGCAGCCGAGGTGATCGTCTCGAACGGGAAGCCAAACATCACCACATCGCCGGTGGTCGAGCCTTTCTTCTGGATCCCAGCACCCCCGCCTAACCCGCCGACATAGTTCAGCGCCGCCACCGATCCGCCCGTCGGGTTGATGACGTCCGGGAAATCGGTGTTGTAAAACTGCGTCCCGTTGTCGAAGCTGAACGACAGCCCTGCAAAGACCGAGCCGGCAGCGCCGGTTACGTTGTAGGTGCCCGCGTCGTCGGAGACGTAGTCCCCGCCCAGGGTGCCGTTGTAGAACGATCGTCCGTTATTGAGGTTATCCAGGTCCCAGCCGATCTCCGAGCCGGTCACGAAGATGTCCCCGCCGCCGTTGATGAACGAGCTGACCATCGCCTGTTCGGTGACGTTGAACGTGTCATCGCCGCTGGACTCTTCGCCGAGTATCCAGATCACGGTTTCGTAGTCGCTGAGCAGGACGTCGCCGTTGATGACGTTATCGTTCTGCGCGGTGTCGATCGCCAGCGCGGGATTAAACGCTTCGACCGCTTCGCCGACCTGTACAGCGTAATCGCGTGTATTATTGTAACGCAGGCGGTTGCGGTCGATGGTCCCGCCGGGCACGGTGTAGCGCTCGTTTGTGTTGCGGTCGTTGCGGTCAAAGCCGTTTACGATCAGCACCTTCGCGGCCGCCGGTGTGGGCAAAGGCGTCGCCGCGACGACCACCGAGTCCAGGGATTGACCACCCGCGTTGACCGCGGCGACCTTGAAGTAGTGCGTCCCGTTGGCGCTATCTAGCCCGGTCATGACGAAGCTGGTCGCTGCGCCGCCCGCGACAAACGTTCCCCCGTCGAACCCGTAGCCGTTCAGTGATGTGTAAACCATGTAGCCGGTGGGGGCGCTGCTGCCTGTGATTGATGCCGGCGGAGGCGTCCAACTGACTGTCACGTTCCCATCGCCGTTGGTCTCGGCTTTGGTGCTCGACACCGCGTCGGGCAGGAAGGTCAGCCCCGTAGCGCCGCCATCCACCGAGTTGAAGTACTTCTGCAGTCCTTGGTAGGTGGCCAGGCCCACCGCGTCGCGCACTTTGGGGTCTCGCATCAGCTGGGTGTCGGTCACGTTGTCGTGAAAGGCCCACTCGATGATCGTCGCATCGAATTCGTTATTGATGTAGGTGTTGTTGATCTCGCCAAACTCGATGTCCGACCTGTCCAGCGTGTGCACGGATCGGTTGGACCAGTTGTGCTCGAACACGCCGTTTAGCCCCACCAGATCGTCGTTTACTTCGCCAGCAACGGTATTGGCAAGCAGGAACTGGTTGGGCGTTGCGGTCGAGGGGTTGTTGTTGCCGTTGACCAGCCCCAGCGTGCCGCGGTTCGATCCGCTGCCGGCGTTGGAGTGGTAGCTGATGAAGACGCGGTCGCTCAGTGACCCGTCCGCTTCGCGATTCATAAACTCGGCGAAGCGCGGCGGCGCACTTACCGTTGCGGAGTTGCCGCCGTATTCGCTGGTCGAGATGCCTTGGCCCAGGTTCTGGGCGATCCAGTAGACGCCCGCCTCGTCCTCACGCGGCAGGCCCGACGTGCCGTGCCCCAGGTTGATGTCGCCGATCCCGTTGCCGAAGCGGATCATGTCTGCGATGACCACGCCCGACTCGCTGTTGCGGTTGCTGATATCGACGTACCCGTCGGTGCCGGCCTCGAAGTGGAAAGTCCCCAGGTAGACAAGCCCGTTGCCGACCCGCTTGTGGTTGACGCTGACTTCCGTGGTCCCGCCGGAGTGTGTCACACGATAAAGCTGGTTTACACGGTCCGACCCGGAGCGTGTCCAGGAATAGACGGGGTAGAACCCTTCCTCCGTGACATTAGGTCGGTAGCGTGCGTACGCCGTCTCGGTCGCGTTGGTTGAGGCGAAGCGGTAGGGCGTATCCCCCGGGCTGCCATAGAAAACGGTGGAGCTGCTGTTGCTCCAGGAGCCGACGAAGGTGACTTCCGTATCGTCGTTGTCCAGGATGATCTCGTTGACCTGATTCCCGACCGGGCGCAGCGGTACAACGGTCGCGCCGGCGTTCCATAGGAACTTGACCAGGTGACTCATCATGTCCTGGTTGCTCATGTCTTCGTTGACTTCAAGCAGCAATGGCCGCTGCCAGAACCACCCCGATCCGTTGTCGAACCGCCCGTGCCCGCCGTGGACGTAGACGATCTTGCCGGTCAGCGCCCCGACCGGCTGCGTGCCGACCGCGACGAGTCCGGCCTCGCCTAACGCGGCGACTTGTTCGGACTGACTGGCCGAAGTCTGGCTTGCGGTAGTGTAGTTGTCCGGGATATCCAGCGTGACCTGGATATCCATCTGCTCGAGCCCGCCGAGCCCGACGCTGTCGAGGTACTCCGCGAAGTCGTCCTGGCTGATGATCGGGTCCGAGATGCTGGCTGACAGTAGCAGCCTCGGTTCGAGAGACTCGATCGTAGCGGGCCTGGCTGATCGATGGGTGTTTAGCCGCGTGTCCGCGGTTTGGCGATGGGCTTGCGGATTCGGCTTGGTCACACGTTTGTGCATCAATCGTCCCCTACGGTTGTTGGAGGGCCTTGATAGCGTCTGCCGCCGGGCTGACGTCCGGGAAAAAAAACATCGCCATCAGGGTTAGTCACTATTGTTACATAATATCACATGAAAAACTCATTCCAAGCCTATTCGCAGCTATTTATGTGGTTAGGCCGTATTTTTAGGAATGGAGGTCGATAATTTGAAAAAAATCGCCCCCGTTTAATAAGATACACTTGTCTTTTGTATGATGGGCTGCTAGGCTAATAGACACAAGCAGGGTCGGCAATCGGCGAACTCGCCGCGGCCCCGCCCCGGAACCCGCCCTCCAGTGGCTGGGGACTTGGGCCGACTCTGTCATGCTCCGACCGTGGATAACCGAGTGGGCTGTTCTGGCCCCAACCGGTTGTGTGCGGTTGGGGCTTTTTTTATAGGAATTTCACGCCAATCACGCAGAAAATACGCGCAAAAAGAAACCGTCGCCTTGAGTCTCTCCCCTCCAGGCGACGGCCTTACAGGTCAACGGAATGATGCAATCTCAGAAGTTAGCGCTTCTATGTCGAGAATGCTCTACCGAGGGAATGGTAGCTGGTCTTTCTCCCGATCCCCTCCGTGTACCTGCGGACTGAATGTAACCCAAATCCGGCTCGCGACGCAAGACTTTTTTGGGCTGTTTTCCAAAAAAACCTGAGAATTTCATTCCTCACCCCCGGGCGTGTTTCGCTGTTCCCGCGCGGGCTGGTGGTTGTCATTACATTGACAGGTACACCCCGTGGGGTAGGTTCACTTCATGCCCGAGGCCCGATTCATCCCCTACGAGCCGCGATTCGACCCCGGCGTCCCGCCTGCCGATGCTGCAGAAGCGTTCTATCAACGCATGAAGCTCCGCCGATCCGTCCGGATGTTCTCCGATCGGCCCGTGTCCCGTCAGGTCATCGAGTCGATCATACGGGCCGCCGGCTCGGCCCCCAGCGGGGCGAACAAGCAGCCCTGGCGGTTTGTCTGCGTCGGCGACCCCGCCATCAAGCGCCAGATACGATTGGGGGCCGAGCAAGAAGAACGCGAGTTCTACGAACGCCGAGCCAACGAGAAATGGCTTGACGACCTCAAGCCGTTGGGCACCGATACCGACAAGGCCTTCCTGGAAACCGTGCCCTGGCTGATCGTGGTCTTCAAGCTCGCCGCCGATGACGACGGCTCGCAGGTTTATTACATCAACGAGTCACTGGGCATCTCCGTCGGGCTGCTGCTGGCCGCGGCGCACCACGCCGGTCTCGCCACGCTGACGCACACGCCCAGCCCGATGAAGTTCCTCGCTCAGATTCTTCACCGGCCCGTCACCGAACGCCCGTATCTGCTGATCCCGGTCGGGTACCCTGCCGACGATTGCCGGGTCCCCGCCGCCGCGATCGAACGCAAGCCGCTTGACCAGATCATGGTCGTCCACGAGGGGCCGGGCAAGGATGCTGAGGATTAGCTTATTCCGATTTGAACACAATGACCGCAAGGAGTTTTTATCATGCAGACGCACATGTACCTCGTATTTGGTTTGTCCCTGGTTCTGCTGTCGGTATTCATGATGACCGGCGATGTGTTTGCGCAAGACACTGTGGCAGAGGAGAAAGATAGATATTCTGACTTCCAGGCCCTCGTTTTCACGCGAGATGAAGGCGGTCAACTGCCGTACCGCCTGCTGCTGCCCGATGAGTTAGAAGGCCCGGCACCCGTGTTGATCTTTCTCCACGGCGCCGGTGAACGCGGCGATGACAATAGCAGGCAACTGGTCCATGGCACGGACTTTCTCCGCAGCGCCGCAAACGAGTTCGGCTGCATCGTCGTCGCCCCGCAGTGCCCCGAAGACAGCAGCTGGGCCGCGTTTGAGCGCGTCGATGGCGAGTTGATCCTGCACGACCAGATGACGGAGCCGTTGGAGCTGGTCATCGCGTTGGTCGACAGTCTGGCCGAGGAATTTGAGGTTGATCCGAACCGGCTTTACATCATGGGTCTATCGATGGGCGGGTACGGCTCCTGGGACGCGATCGCCCGATACCCAGGCAAGTTCGCCGCGGCCGCCCCCATCTGCGGAGGCGGGCACCCCAGCATGGCTCAACAGATGGTCGATACCCCCGTCTGGGCGTTTCATGGCGATGACGACAGCGTTGTCCCGGTCGAACGCTCCCGCGAGATGATTCAGGCCATCAAAGACGCTGGCGGCGAACCGAAGTACACCGAATACCCCGGTGTGAATCATGGCAGTTGGGTCCCCACCTTCGCCGAACCCGAACTGTTGCCCTGGATCACCTCGCAGAGCCTAAGTGGTGAAGCCGCGCAGTCACAACCCGCGACTCAGCCGGAAGAGTAAATCGTACCGAAACGTTATGAACAAACACTAATGCCGATCCGTCGCCGAGAACGGTACGACCGGCTACTATCTATCGTATGTACTGTGACCTCCACGCCCACTCGACCGCGTCCGACGGCACCGACGCCCCGGCGGACCTGCCGAAGCTCGCCAAGCAGGCGGGGCTCAGCGCGATCGCGCTGACCGACCACGACACGACCTCCGGTATCCCCGAGTTCCTCGCCGCCGCCAAACGCGCCCGCATCAAGGCCGTCCCCGGCATCGAGCTCTCCGCCGACCCGGCTATCATCCACAACACCGCCGACAACACCCATGACGACACCCCGCGTGTCGGCACGCTGCACATCCTCGGTTACTTTATCAAGCCGGACGCGCCGCATCTCGCCGAGGTTCAGGAACGCCTGCTGAACGCCCGCGAGCAGCGCAACCCGCAGATGATCGACCGGCTCAACGAGCTGGGCATGGTCATCAAGTACGAAGAAGTCACCGAAGCCGCTGGCGGCCAGATCGTCGGCCGGCCCCACATCGGGCAGATCATGATGGAGAAGGGCTACGTTAAGTCCATCCACGAGGCCTTCGCCCGCTACCTCGGCTCGCAGGGTGAGGCCTACATCCGCAAGGACCGGCTCTCCGCGGAGGAAGCGATCGAAGCGATCCACGAAGCCGAGGGGCTGGCCGTGTTGGCTCACCCGACGCAACTCGGGCTGGAAACCCCGTCGCAGCTCGAACACGCCGTCGCAAGACTAAAGACATTGGGCCTGGACGGCATCGAGACCCGGCACAGCGACCACACCCCACGCGACACTCAGCTCTTCACACGACTCGCCAACAAGCTGGGCCTGACCCCCACCGGGGGCAGCGACTACCACGGCTCACGCAAGACCTTGGACCTGGGCAGCCAGAAAGTCCCCATCGACGTCTATGAAAACCTGCTCGATGCCCACCGCCAACGCGTCGGGGCGTGACCTGATAGCCATCGGATGACGTTTTTTACTTACGGTTTCGGGCCGAACCCCTTGGATCACACGATTGATCGTCTATAATTCAGGTAGGTAGGGCGGCATAACCGGCGCACCGACGCCAAGTAAGGAGCGTGTCATGAGCAGGCTCAGCCCCATCCTCGCCGCCGTCCGGTCACACGTCCACACGATCAGCGACCACCCGGGCGACCAATCACAACAGTCGCCTTTCATCACCATCAGCCGTGAAGCCGGTGCCGGCGGTCGAACCCTGATGCGCCAACTGATCGAGAGCCTCAACCGACTCGACCCCGCCCAACCCGGGCAACAACCCTGGGCCGGCTTTGATCGGGAGCTGGTTGAAAAAGTTGCCAGCGACCACAACCTGCACCATTCCCTGGTCGAACTGCTTGGCGAGCAGTGCCACTCATGGCTCTATGATGTCTTCGCCGGCATGTCCTCGCAGACGACCGAGACCAAGGTCTACCGCCGGGTCGCTGAAACCATCCGGGGCCTGGCGCTGGGCGGCCGGGCCGTGATCGTCGGCCGGGGCGGCGCACTGGTTACCCAGAACATCCCGCTTGGCGTGCACATCCAGATCGTCGCCCCCTTCGATCACCGCGCCGAACAGATGGCCCGTGTCATGAAGACCGACCTCAAGCACGCCGCCAACGAGGTCCGACGGATCGACCAGAACCGCGCGTCGTTCTACAAACGCTTCTGGCCGAACACGCCCCTCTCGTCCAGCATCTTCACACTCACACTCAACAGCGCCGCGATCAGCGAAGAAAAAATGCTGGCCGCCATCCTCCCCCTGATTCCCGGCCTGTCCACCGGCCACAGCCGCGTCGTCACCCGCAAAGTCACGGTGAAGTAATAGCGTGTTTACTTAATCATCCCCGCCCTCAGCCCCCGGCTCTGCCGGGGGATCGGTCAACGCCTTTGTGTCCAGAGCATCACACGCCTCGCCCATCACCGCCGCGATCGCCGCGCCACATTCCGGGCAACTCGTCGATTCATCCGGTATGTCACAGAGTCCTCGCTTGCACAAAATGCAGGCTTGTGGCCTCAATCCGAGCCTATGTAGTTCCTCTTGCATCCATTTGCGTCGTAGTCTGTAGTCCGTTGTTATTAGGACGTACATCATCGTTAGGAATAAGATTCCTGAAACGATTATGTATGTGATATATCCCCAAGTAGTGTCTGGTAATTTCATACCGATTAGGAACAGCCATACGCAATGTATCATGAGCAAGACCAGTGTCACACTCCACCCGAACTTGGATTTTGAGACTTTAATTTGAGCAGATGAAACCAAATTATATCTGTTCGTTGTGGATAGATTTAGCAATTCGGGAAACTGGTTATCGAACGCCCTTAGGCGTGACCTTTTCAACCAATGCATGGCTTACTCCACCTTCAGCGCCCGCCGCATGATCTTCC
>JAJDCW010000283.1 GCA_029260635.1 Phycisphaeraceae bacterium
TCCGCCGGCCCGTGCCCGGGGTCCACCGCCCGTTCGATCCCTTCGCCAGTGGTCTTGACCTTACGCCTGCGGTGCGCGTCGATGCTCAACCGGACCGCGATCGTGAAGAGCCAGGCCTTGAAACGCCGTTTGGGGTCGTACGCCTTAATCTTCTGATACGCCCGGATCAGTGCCTGCTGGGCCAGGTCTTCCGCGTCCTCCCGGTTGCCGGTGCGCTTTTGCAGCAGGTACACCAGCCGGGGTCGAAGCCGCTGATCCAGTGTTTCGTAGCTGCGGACGCACCCTAGCTGGACACGCCGGGCGAGGGCCTCCTCGCTCAGCGTGTCCAACGGTTCCGTGTTATTTGTGCTTGTCAGTTTCAATATGTCTTGTCCGTGCCTTACACGGCGATCTTAGATCGCCCGCTAAACGGTGCCCGGGGTTATCTCAGCACTCATCCATACAGTCGTAGATTGTTCTGAGATATGGCACGGTTAATTCATCCCGTCGAGGCTTTCGATCAACTGGTCGAGCCTGTCATAGGTGCAGTCGAATCGGGCGGTCACGTCCGTGTCGTCGGGTGCGTGTTGGATGTTAATCATCCGGCCAAGCTCCGCCAACGGCTGAGCCTCGGGCTCCGCGGTCGCCGCGAGTTGCAGCATCGCCAGCCCGCCACGAAGAAGCTCGAACACCTGCTGCGCCCGCAGGTCGTCTGTCATCGTCATCGTCAGCTCGCTGACCACCGAATCGCCTGAGTCTTTCAATGACAGGTGCGCCTTCTGCACCATCCCCGCGACGGCCGAGGGCGGCCCGCCGCCGTTGTGATCCGCCATCCGTGCCAGCTCGGGCAGACCGGTGAACCAGGCCTCGATGAGCGTGCCATCGTCCGCGTCGGCCGGGGTCAGCTGCGCGTTCTCGTCCAGGGTCTTGTCAACCATGGCCCGTGTTTTCTCGGGGTTAAACGAAGCCACAAGGTAATACGACTCGGTCCCGGGCCGCTTCGGGATCGCGCAGTACACACGCTTGTTCCCCCCGTTGCCCTCCTGCATCGAGTGGATAATCACCTTCTCGCGGTAGACGTCCGACTGGTACCCCGGCGCTGTCAGCAGCAGGCCGTTGATATTCCCCGACGTCGGGCCGATGTCCGAGACCAGCGCGAAGTGGTCATGGTCGTACCCCGTGCCGAAAAGGATCGTCTTGCCAAGCGACTTTCGAAGGTCGATCCCGACGGTGTTGGATAGCTCGTCGATCATTTCATCGACCTGCGGCTCTTCCTTACGGATCAGGTCCAGGATCGTCCCGCCCAGGCGGCTGTTCAGTAGCTTCGAAGGGTTGGTCACCAGCGTGAATCGGGCGTCTTCGGGGACCAGCGTCACCGGCTCGGCCGCCAGCGTCGGCATACTCAAGGCCAGCGTCGCCGCGACCATCGTGCTTGAAATCCATCGTTTCATATCGAATCACTCCTAACAGGATGCGGTTTATTACTGAGGCTCAACCAAGGATACGTCAGGCGTGGCCGTCGTGTTACAGCCGGGCTCGGAAAATCTGCCCCCTTTGGTGGTCCGCTAAACCGACCGCTATCATCCCCCCATGAGCGAACCACCACGGCAACCCATCAAGATCGGCATCATCGGCGGCAGCGGCCTGGGCCAGGCGCTCGGGGCCGAGGCCGGTGAAACCCTCGATATTCCGACGCCCTTCGGCCCGCCCAGTTCCCCGATCACCCTCGCCGATTGGGGAACTTCCGGGGGCGGCATGGAGGTCGCCATCCTCCAGCGTCACGGCATCGGACACACGCTCAATCCTTCGGCCGTCCCTTACCGCGCCAACATCTTCGCCCTGAAATCGCTCGGCGTTACCCACATCCTCGCCAGCGGCGCCACGGGCTCGCTCCGCGAAGAAATCGCGCCCGGCGACCTGCTCATCGTCGATCAACTCATCGATAAAACGACCAAACGGGCCAACACGTTCTACGAGCACGCCGCCGTACACGTCGAGCTGGCCGAGCCGTTCTGCCCGGTGATGCGCCGGTGGCTGCTCGACGCCGCAAAGCATCTAACCGATGTGAAGGTCCACGAGAAGGGGACCTATATCGTGATGGAAGGCCCCGCCTTCTCAACCAAAGCGGAGTCCCATATGCACCGCTCCGGGGGGTGGGGCGGCGACCTGATCGGCATGACCGCGATGCCCGAGGCCCGCCTGGCGCGTGAGGCCGAGATCGCCTACGCGATGATCGCCATGCCCACCGACTACGACTGTTGGAAACCCCACACCCCCAGCACCAATCCGGGGGCACTGCTCGAAGAAATCATCGGCAACCTGCAACGCGCCACCGCCGCCAACATCGCCCTGATGAAGCAGGCCTTGCAAGACACATCGGCCCTGCAGGCCACCCTCAGCCCCGCACACTCGGCGCTCGCGCTGGGTATCTGGTCGGATAAAACGAAGATCGATCCCGATGAGATCAAGCGACTAGAGATATTGTGGGGGAAGTATTTCTGACCCAAAGCCGGCGATAACATCGCCGGTCTCCCCACATATTTCACGAGGGTGTTATCAACGAGTATCGCGATAACCCCTTCGCATAAACGAAGACCCGCGATGACATCGCGGGCTTTGTCAAAGCGCGTCGTCCCCAAAGAAGCGGCTGAGGTGTTTCATGTTGTCCCCGTCCGTGTTTCAACTTCTTCGCGCTCTGCGCCTTTGCGGTTAAATAAACAAACCCCGCGTATTCACGCGAGGCTGCAAGGTTTGTTGTGGATGTTTGATGGAAGCGGACTTACTTTGCCCCGCCATTACTACCGGGCTTCTCGCCGCGGGCCTTCTGGTCGGCGAGCTCTCGGCGGTTGATGGCGGTTTCGCGGGGGAAGTCGAAGGCGAGGCGTACCTTGTCGCCCTGGATCTCGACGATGCGGATAACGCCCTGGGGGTTCTTGGGGTCGCCGATGACGACTTCTTCACCGACGCGACGTGTGAGTGCGAGCATGCCTTGGTCTCCTGACCCTGTCTACCGGGCGGTGTCTAAAGTTGACGGCCCGACTAATCTCATCCTGAGTCCCGCCATGAAGCGGCGGGGCGGTTAGCTCACCTGTTCGACGCCGGTGACTTCGGGGATCTTCTCGCGGACGTTCCGCTCGATGCCCATGTGCAGGGTCATGCTGCTGGACGGGCAGCCGATGCAGGCCCCGTGCAGGCGGACCTGGACGACACCCTCGTCGGTGACATTGACCAGTTCCAGGTCCCCGCCGTCGGACTGAACCGCCGGGCGGATGCGTTCGATGATCTGGTCTACCCGCTGGTAGAGTGTCAACGAGTCCTGGGATGTCTGTTCGTCCTGCGTCATCGTGCTCCTTGGCGCAGCGGAGGCTGGCCGGTATCCGAGGGGAATGGGTGTGCCAAGCGAAGTGCCTTGCGGGACCGCATTTCCGACTCAATATCATAGGTCGGCCAGTCATCGCAGACAATCCAGCCCGGTTCCGGAAGGACACAACGGAAGGCATGCGGGCCTTGAGTCGTGCCTGCCCGACTCGTAGAAATCAATAAAACCAATAATAATAAATACTTGTGTCATATATGCGGGTTCGGTTCTGGGGTAATCCGTCATCACCGGCAGGCCCGGGGAGGGGCGTGAAAAACCTGTGAATGAAGGCCCTGAGTTTGACGCCGAGGCCTGTGGATGTTAAATTTTCCGCCCCGTCAGCGGTAGGTCAATGGCCTGTTGGCCGGTGGGATTAGTCAGCTGTTTTAGCGGCGGTCAGATGTTAGGGGCGCGGATTGGTTACAAGGCCAGTTCGACGCCCCTTGTCAATCGGCTTGAAGTCGCTAAAGTGCCGAGGCTTGGAGTCGGCCGCAGCCAATGCTCAAGGGTGCCGGGCTGTCAAGAAAAGGGCCGCCACCCTAGCTCAGTGGTAGAGCACTCCCTTGGTAAGGGAGAGGTCGTGGGTTCAAATCCCATGGGTGGCTTTTAAGGATAGGATCAATCGGTCGGGCGCGGGTCCGGCTGTGTAACAAAGTGTATTGGAAATCGATCACGGTCAGGCCCGTTGCCGCCTAACACAGCGGGCTTAAAAGAACCAGAAAACCAAAGGGTTAGGCGGAGGTTTCAGACGATGGCGAAGGGTGTATTCGAGCGAACCAAACCGCACGTGAACGTCGGCACGATCGGTCACGTTGACCATGGCAAGACCACGTTGACCGCAGCGATCACCGCCGTGCAGGCGGAAAAAGGTCTGGCCACGCACAAGCCTTACGACGAGGTCGCCAAGGCGTCCGAATCCGACGGCCGCCGTGACGCGACCAAGATCATGACGATCGCGACCTCGCACGTCGAGTACGAAACCGAGAACCGGCACTACGCCCACGTGGACTGCCCGGGCCACGCCGACTTCGTCAAGAACATGATTACCGGCGCCGCCCAGATGGACGGCGCGATCCTCGTGGTCTCCGCGGCTGACGGCCCGATGCCACAGACCCGCGAGCACGTGCTGCTCGCCCGCCAGGTCCACGTGCCCCAGCTCGTCGTCTTCCTGAACAAGGTGGACCTCGTGGACGACCCGGAGCTTCTGGAACTCGTCGAGCTTGAAGTCCAGGAGCTGCTGGCCAAGTACGACTTCGAGGAGGACACCCCGATCATCAAGGGTGCCTCGTTCCCCGCGCTGTCGAACCCTTCGGACCCCGAAGCC
>JAJDCW010000284.1 GCA_029260635.1 Phycisphaeraceae bacterium
GCGGGCTTGGGTGAAGACCCAGGGGTTGCCGATGCAGCCCCGTGCCACGCTGACGAAGTCAACGCCGGTCTGTTCGATCATGCGGAAGATGTCTGAGGCCTGCCAGACGTCGCCGGAGCCGCCGATGGTGAAGTCGTCAGCTTGACCGTATTGATCTGTCAAAGCTCGCAGGAAGTCCCAGTTGGAGGGGCCGAGGTATTTCTGTTCGACGCTTCGGCCGTGGACGACGGCCCCGGCGTAGCCCAGGTCGATGACCGATTGGAATATCTGATGGAAGTTTTCCAACGCCTGCGGCGAGTCGTCACTGCCCCGGCGCAGTTTCACGGTACAAGGCACCTGGTCCCCCACCACCTGCTTGACGGCGTCGAGGATCGCGGCCGCCTCATCCGGGACGGACATCAGGTGCCCGCCTCGGCTCTTCTTCTTGATCTTTTTCACCGGGCAGGCCAGATTCACATCGATCACGTCGTAGCCCAGCCCGAGCAGGACCTTCGCGCCGGCCGCGATATCCGCGGGGTGGGACCCCATCAGTTGCCCGGCGATCGGGTGGTCTTCATCGTCCAGTTCGGCGGACTTCAGCCCCTTGCCGCCCTGGATCAGGAACTGGTCCAGCAGGGCCTCGGTCACGCAATAGGGGCAGCCGTGCCGGCGGGCGACCAGACGCATCGCTCCGTCGGAATACCCTGCCAGGCCCGCCTGGAAAAAGGGGGCGTCGAGTTGGAGTTTGCCCAGTCTTGGCATGGCGGTCATTATAGGCGGACACTCGATCCGGGTTTCATCAGGCAAGGAGCCAGACGTTGAACGCACCGATTCCCCGATACCGATCCCTGCTCAGTCTTGTGCTGATCGCGGTCACTTTTTTAACCCTGCCCGGTTGCGAGCAGGACCAGCCCGTGCTGGACGACCCCACGGCCAAGGCCCTAGCGGCTCTGCGCTACCCAGGCCTGTCCGAGTATGGCCCGGACCTGGACGTGATCGTCACACGCTCCGGTTCCCACGTCCAGCTGGTCAACCGCACGGCCACCAGCTACCCCGGGATGCAGCTCTGGTTGAATCAGCAATACGTCCAGCAGGCCGAGACGATCGACATCGGGGACAACCCGCGGGTCCACCTGGCGACCTTCATCAACCGCCACCGGGAGCCCTTCCCCACCGGGACTTTCCTCCAGCCGGACCGGGCCCGACGCGTGATCTCGATGGAGCTTTACGACCCCACCGCAAACATCCGCTACCGACTGACGGTCCAGCCCGATAACGAAGCGCTTCGATTGTGAGCCGTTTTCGGCCGATGTTGCTTGGATAGCCACCTTCCAGACACCCTGAACGGTCAGGAACATCCAACCGGAGCCGACCCATGAGCGCAGCCCTGCAAAATCACGATTCCATCCCATTCCCCACCCAAGACAAGCACACCATGGACGGCAACACACTCTGGAAACGCTATCAAGACCACCTGTGCAAGTGCCCGGGCCTGGGCATCAGCCTGGACATCTCGCGTCTCGGCTTCGGCCCTACCTTTTTCAAGGACATGGAGCCCGCGATCGATCAGGCTTACGCTGCGATGG
This sequence comes from Phycisphaeraceae bacterium, assembly GCA_029260635.1. Classification (GTDB taxonomy): domain Bacteria; phylum Planctomycetota; class Phycisphaerae; order Phycisphaerales; family Phycisphaeraceae; genus JAJRRS01. The sequence continues at coordinate 1,566 of JAJDCW010000284.1, forward strand.
ATCGGCTTGAGGCCGGCGAGGTCGCCAACCCCGATGAGGGCCGGATGGTCGGGCATTACTGGCTACGCGCCCCGGAACTGGCACCCAACGACGAGATCGCCAACGCGATCCGCACCAGCATCAGCGAGATCACTGCGTTCGCCAAGGCGGTCCACACCAAAGCCATCACCCCACCCGACGCGGCCAGGTTCACCGACCTGCTGCTGATCGGCATCGGCGGGTCGGCGCTCGGCCCGCAACTGGTCGCCGATTGCCTGGGTACGAAACGCGACAAACTGAAAGTCCACTTCATCGACAACACCGACCCCGACGGGATCGAGCGTGTGTTGGTTTCACTGGGCGCCAAGCTCAAGTCGACACTCGTGGTCGTGATCTCCAAGTCCGGCGGAACACCCGAGCCACGCAACGGAATGCTGCTGACACAATCGTTCTTTGCCGACAAAAGTCTGGACTTCGCCAAGCAGGCCGTGGCCGTGACCGGTGAAGGATCAAACCTCGATAAGACCGCAGAGCGCGAGGGATGGATCAAGCGGTTCGCCATGTGGGACTGGGTCGGCGGCCGGACCAGCGTGATGTCGGCCGTGGGCCTATTGCCCGCTGCGTTGCAGGGGCTGGACATTCAGGCGTTTCTGGATGGAGCCGCCAAGATGGACGCGCTGACACGTGAGCCTAAAACGGCCAAGAACCCCGCCGCCCTGCTCGCGCTGATGTGGCACTTCGCCACCAATGGCCGAGGCGAGAAGGACATGGTCGTCCTGCCCTACAAGGACCGACTGCTGCTGCTGTCACGCTACCTTCAGCAGCTGGTCATGGAGAGCCTTGGGAAAGAGCACGACCTGGACGGCAACACCGTCAACCAGGGCATCGCCGTCTACGGCAACAAGGGCTCCACCGACCAGCACGCCTACGTCCAGCAGCTCCGCGACGGGCTTAACAACTTCTTCGCCAACTTTATTGTTGTCCTGCAAGACACCGCCCGTCCGGGCAAGACCGGGGCGATGGAAGTCGAGCAAGGCGTGTCATCCGGCGACTACCTCAACGGTTTCTGGCAGGGCACCCGGCAGGCACTGTTTGAGTCCGGCCGTGGGTCGGTGACGATCACCGCCGACAAGCTCGACGCCCGCACGCTAGGCGCATTCATCGCGCTCTACGAACGGGCCGTTGGTTTCTATGCAACCCTCGTGAATATCAACGCCTACCATCAGCCCGGTGTCGAGGCCGGGAAGAAAGCCGCCGCCACGGTCCTGGATATCCAGCACAAGGCGGTCGGCCACCTGACCAGCAACCCCGGCCAGGCCCTGTCTCCTGACGAGATCGCCCAGGCCATCGGCCAGCCCGACCAGGCCGAGTCTATCCACCACATCCTCGAACACCTCGCATCCAACAAACGCGGGATCGCCCGCGCAAGAGGCAAGTTTAAGGCCGCGGGTTGATTCGTTAAACAATCTATAAAACAAAGAAGCCCACGTTCGTCGAACGTGGGCTTTCTTTTTATGAAGATCAATAACGATGATTACAACGACCCCTTCGTGCTGGGGACGTCGTCCCCGGTCACGTTAACCGCCTGTCTCAGCGCCCGGCCGAAGGCCTTGAAGATGGCTTCGGCGATGTGGTGGTCATTATCGCCGCGGGGGACCTCAATGTGGCAGTTGAATTTGCCCGCATTCACGATAGCGTTGAAGAACTCGCGGACAAGCTGGTTGTCGAACGAGCCGATCTTGCCGAACGAGTCCTTGAACGTAACATCAAACGCCAGCGCCGCCCGACCGGACAGGTCGATGCTGACACGGGCCAGCGCCTCATCCATCGGGACGGACGCGTAGCCGTAGCGTTCGATACCTTTTTTGTCGCCGAGTGCTTTTTCCAGCACCTGCCCCATCACGATGCCGACGTCTTCGACGGTGTGGTGGTCGTCGATGTGGGTGTCGCCGGTCGCGGAGATGTTCAGGCCGAACTTCCCGTGTCGCGCGACATGGTCGAGCATGTGGTCGAAGAATCCGACACCGGTCTTGTTCGAGTAGTCGCCTGTCCTGGCCGGGTCCAGGTTCCAATCGACGGTGATGTCGGTCTCGTTGGTCCTGCGCGTGATCTGGGCGGTGCGTGCTGGCATGAAAGTCTCGTTTGCGTGTTAGACTCGGGCGGTCAGAACCCGCAGCAGGGTGTCGTTTTGTTCGGGCGAGCCGATGGTAATCCGCAGCTTGTCGCGGAGGCGGTCCTGATCGAAGTATCGCACGAATATACCTTCCCGCTTGAGTGATTCGTAGGTTTCTTTGGCGTTTTGGCCTGATTCGGGGGGTTTGGTCAGGATAAAGTTGGTATCGCTGGGCCAGACCCACCAGCCCAGCCGGGCCAGCTCATCGCCGACCCGCCGGCGTTCCTGGACGACCTTCTCGCAGTTCATCCGGGCCTGCTCCCGTCCCTTCAAGGCCGCAGCCGCCGCCGCCTGCGAGAGTGCATCGGTGTTGTAACTGTCCCGAGCCTTGTCCAGTATCTCGATCAGATTCCTGTGCCCAAGACCATACCCAAAGCGCAGACCCGCCAGGGAATAGCCCTTGCTGAGCGTCCGCAGCAGCAATACATTATCAAGCGCCCCGTTGCCACGGATAAGTTCCAACGCATCCAGCCTTGCGAAATCAACGTAGGCTTCGTCGATCAACAGGACCCCATTGAACTCGGTGGCGATCTGTCGGAGGCGGTCGGCGGATTCGTACCTACCGGAGGGGGCGTGCGGGCTGACCACGATCGCCAGGCGACATCCTGCCTCGTTCAACTGGCTGGCGAAGCTTTGAGGGATGGCCCAGTCGTCTTCCAGAGGCATGCGCACGATCGGCGTATCGTGGATCCGTGCCAGGACATCGTAAAGCGAATAGGTCGGCCAGGTCTCGCCGACCCCCCCTGCTCCTTGATCGCCGTTGGGATCACAAAAGACCGTGAACGCCAGACGCAGCAGTTCGTCGCCGCCGTTGGTCGCGATGACCTGACCGGGTTCCATGTCGTGGGTTTCGGCTGCGATGCGTCTGAAGCCATCGGCTGTTGGCGAGGGGTACCGTCGCAGCCCATCGGGGCCGACAGCGGCAATCGCTTCGAGCACGCCCGGCACCGGCGGGTAGGGGTTCTCGTTGGTGTTCAGCTTCACGACCTTGGCGTCTACAGGCTGTTCGCCGGGGACGTAAGGGCTGAGGCTACGGATGTTGTCGCGTTCGTATGCCATGAGCCCCCTATCGTCGCCGCAGCGGGATCGGGGGTCAATCAGGCGGGCGTGTTTGTGCCCGCAGGGGGCGATAACTTGTGGCTTGTGTAACCCCCGGACCGATCGCGTAAACTATAGCGCTATGAGCCGCCAAGCTGGTTGGATAGCCATCGCCGCCCTTGTCATCGTCCTGCCTATCCACGGCCGGGCAGACAGTCGTTCCGTGTGGTGGACAGGCCCCTGTCTTGCCGCAGCCGATACGGCAGACGATGTGGTGGATGCGGCGGTCCTGCTGCTGACCCAGAGCACCCAGGTCGACCGCCGAGGCACACATAACCTGCTGCTCAAGGCGATCCGCCACCTCAACGACCCCGCCACCAAGCCACTGTTTGAGTATCTAGCCAACGCCGAGCACCCGGGCCTGAAGATCCACGGCATCCTGGGGCTCGCCGAGGTCAGCCCTGACAGTCGAGTGGACCTGGCTCTGATCGCACAGATCGAAGACCCGCTTGTGCAGAGCACCATCATTACAGCCGCGATGGATGCTGAGCTATTGGATCACGATCAGGCCAAGCAGATGCTGCAATGGGACGGACTGGCCCAAGAGGTCAAGGTTCTGGTCGCGATCCGTCTGATCGAAGCCGGTGAGTTCAGCGATACGGCCATGCTTCATAGCGCCCTGACCGGCGCCAAGAAGCTCGGCGGCACCGCGCTGGCGGCACTGCTGCTGGTTCAACTGGACGACCCCGCCGGGCTGGCACACCTCCGCAATGTGATTGATGCTTCGGAAGATTCACAGCGCGACACGGTCCGCGGCATGCTCCTGCAGACGGCGCTGAAGCACGAGTTCAGCCGTATCTCGCCATGGGCGTTGGAAATCGCCAGGAACCCCGACTCCGACCCGGCGCTCGCATTGTTGGCCATGCGTACCGCGCTGCGTTTCGGTGAACCCGGCGCGGCGGACCTCTGGCAGACCCGTTTCGGTGCGGCGGCGGATTCACCGGCTAGCCGTGCCCGGCTGGCCCTGACCGCGTTACATCTTGCACCGTGGCTGGAACCCGGATTATTCGAGGTCATCAGCCAGGACGACGACCCGATGCTCAAGGTGATTGGTAAAGCGGGCACACAGATCGCGACCGGTTCTGACGGGGCGGGAGACGCCGCGTGCGCCCTGCTGGAGTTCGGGCACCCCATGATCAACGCCTGGGCCCTAAGCTACGCCTCCGACCACGCTGCGGAATTCGATGCACAGATCATCCTGCTCGGCTTAGTCCTGGCATATGAACACAGCCCCCAGCGGGGCAAGGCCCGTCGGCTGGATGAAGCGGTGCAGGCCGCCGAAGCGCTCTATAAACGTAGCCCAGACGCCGCCATCAAGCTGCTGCGCCCGATGCTTGCAGACCCCGCAACCGACAGGCTCGTCGTCCAGGCGATCCTGCTGGGCCTGATACGGTCGCGTGAGGCCGGAGCATTCGACGTGGTCGATAAGCTTGTATCCCAGTTGAACAGCCTCGATGCTCAGGGCTTGGCGCTGCTGCTGCTTGCACGCACCGACCGGCCGATGGACGAGAAGCAGATGCAGGACCTTTCCATGTATGCCCGTGGCGGCGGCCGTCTTGAAGACTCCCTGCGAATCCAGGCATCATGGCTCTATCTCAAACGAATCGGTCGGACCCAGCAAGCGCTCGACCGTGCCCTCGGAAAAACGACCCCATGAGTGAAATCCCTTTAAGCCAGCCTGATATCACCGAATCGGATGTCCAAGCGGTCGCTTCTGTTATGCGTTCGGGCCGACTGAGTATCGGCCCCAAGCAAGACCTCTTCGAGCAGATGGTCGCGGAACGTACCGGCCGAACCCACGGCGTCGCCATCTCCTCCGGGACGGCCGGGCTGCATCTGGTACTCAACGCACTGGGCATCGGCCCCGGCGACGAGGTCATCACCACGCCGTTCAGCTTCATCGCCAGCGCCAACTGCATCCTGATGGCTGGCGCAACCCCCGTCTTCGTAGACATCGACCCGGCGAGCCTGAACCTCGACCCAACACGATTAGAAAAGGCGATCACCGATAAGACCAAGGCCATCATCGCCGTCGAAATCTTCGGCAACCCCCGACACATGGACCGGATCGCACAGATCGCCGGCGCTCACGAGATCATGCTGATCGAAGACGCCTGCGAAGCGCTCGGTGGCATCCACATGGGCAAACCGATCGGGTCGTTTGGCCGGGCCGCGGTTTTTGGGTTCTACCCCAACAAGCAGATCACGACCGGCGAGGGCGGGATGATCGTCACCGACGACGACCGGTTGGCCGACCTCTGCCGATCGATGCGCAACCAGGGCCGACCCGCAGACGCGCACAAAGGCGACGCCAACAAAGCAGGTGCCTGGCTCGCCCACGAACGCATGGGCTACAACTACCGGATGTCAGAGATCACCGCCGCGCTGGGCTGTTCGCAGATGAACCGGCTGGATGCGTTCCTGGATGCTCGGCGGAGAGTCGCGGGGATGTATATGCGTCGGCTGATGGACTTCGATGACCTGATCCTCCCCAACGTCCAGCCCGGCACGGAAGAAGACATGTCCTGGTTCGTCTTCGTTGTCCGGCTCTCGGACCAGTACGGCCACACCGAACGCGACCGCATTATCCAGGGCATGCGCCGCCACGAGGTCGGGGCGTCCAACTACTTCCCCTGCATCCACCTCCAACCCTTTTACCGCGAACGCTTCGGCTTCAAGAAGGGCAACTTCCCCGTCAGCGAAACCATCTCGGAACGCACCATCGCCCTGCCCTTTTTCAACAAGATGGACGAAACGCAGGTCGAACTGGTCTGTCACACACTGAAAGTCATGATCCAGCGCGAACAGTTGCTCAAGCGATAACCTGATCGTGTTAACCGTGAAAGCGCGTAGAGCGAGGAGAAAGACCATTAGCCGCAAATAAACGCGAATATACGCAAATGGAAAAGACTCGATTCTGTTCTAATCTTATTCGTGTTGATTTGCGTTTATCCGCGGCTTACCTTCTTTGCGCTCTTAGCGCCTTCGCGGTACAAAGCTATTAAACATTAAACAGGAAGTGGCAGACATCCCCGTCCTGCATGACGTAGTCCTTGCCCTCAACGCGCATCTTGCCGGCTTCCTTGATCGCTTTTTCCGTCTTGAGTTCTTCCAGATCAGTCACCGAATACACCTCGACCCGGATGAAACCTCGCTCGAAGTCGGTGTGGATCACGCCCGCGGCCTGGGGGCCGGTCGCGCCGATGGGGATCGTCCAGGCGCGGACCTCTTTCTCGCCGGCGGTGAAGTAGCTCTGCAAGCCGAGCAACCCGTAAGCCGCCCGGGCCAGGGAGTGCAGCGCCGGCTCTGCCAGCCCGACACTCTCTAACAACTCCGCCCGATCGGCTTCATCCAGTTCGGCCAGCTCGCTTTCCAACTTCGCACAGACCGGCACGACCGCCCCGTCCTCGGCCTCGGCCCGTTCACGGACGCGCTGCACCAGTTCGCCCTCGCCCTGCGAGTCGTCTTCCTGCACATTCGCGACGTACAGCACACGCTTGGCGGTGAGGAGCCCGAAACTCTTGAGTTCCTTCATCTGTTTTTCATCCAGCTCAATGCCCCGGATCGGCTTGCCGTCCGAGAGCCGTGCCAGGCAGGCCTCCAACAACACGACCCGGGCCTTGGCATCCTTGTCGCCGGTGCGTGCGGTGCGGACGGCCTTATCCATCGCCGACTCAACCGTCGCCAGGTCCGACAGCATCAGCTCGGTGTCGATCGTCTCGATATCCCGGATCGGGTCGATCTTGCCATCCACGTGGACGATGTCATCGTCCTCGAAGCAGCGCACGACGTGCAGCACCGCATCGACATTCTTGATGTGCGTGAGAAACTTATTGCCCAGCCCCTCGCCCTGCGATGCGCCCTTGACCAGCCCCGCGATATCCACCAGCCGGAGGATGGCGGGGATGACCTTCTGGGTCTTGATAAAGCTCTGGATCGTGTCCAGCCGACCGTCCGGCACCGGCACCACACCGACGTTCGGCTCGATCGTGCAGAACGGGTAATTCTCACTGGGGATCCCCGCCGCCGTCAGCGCGTTAAACAGCGTGGATTTACCGACGTTCGGGAGACCAACAATACCTGCTTCCATGGGGTGCTTCGTGGGTTGGGGATTCGGGTTCCAGGGGCCTGAGGGTGAGTTTCGAGCGGGGCAGTGTAGTCGCACCGTGCTTATTCGCCAAGCGCATGTACAGGATGTGAGCTATATCTCGGGTGTTACAATCTAGCGAAGGTGACTAAAGTAACTCCTGAAACTCGGGAAGTGATCTGGCCATACGAATATGAGATCAAAGCCGGTGGCTGGCTGCGGGCCAGAGACTATGGCCATGCAACCATGCTCTGCCGAAAATCACAAGTCAGGCCAGCCGTCCTGATCCCCGTCTTAGCTTGGCTTGGGTTCTTTGCTGCGGTATTAGTATTTGCAGCAGCTTTTGCTATTAAAAAAACGGCTGGTCATGGGGCCCCGTGCTCTTAGGAGTCTTGCCCTTTATTGGAGTGTATCTCCTATTCCTCCACCCTTACGAACAATCTGCCAGAAACAATCGGCACAGGAAAAAGCTGGGGATGGCCCCTACCATATGGACTTTTTCTAAGAACGGTATCCATGCCAAAGACTCTCATTCAGAACATATGCTTGAATGGGAAATTGCGACAAAAGCTCTCATTACTAAACGTTATGTATTACTCCAATTCGGAGGCGGCCTGTACCACACGTTTGCCGTATCCATGTTCGACAAGCCGACGGATTGGCACTACTTCCGCACCGCGATCATCCGTAACTTCATCGGCTGTCGGGGCTGCAAGTACAACCTGCACGGGACGACATCGGACACCTGCCCGGAGTGTGGCAAGCCGATCGATAACACCCACTCACCGAAGATGGTGGGTGATTAAAGATGTGGTTGTTGCAGCTTTCGCGTGAATCCAATCGGGCGAAGCTCAGGCCGGTTTCCTTAAACGGCCACGGCAACCGCAGAAGGCTGATCCAACGGCTAAAAGGGCAAACGTCGACGGCTCCGGCACAGGCAGCGTGAAGATGCGGACCTGGTCGATGCCGAGTTCGGCGAACAGATCGAATGACACGGAGTTCAGGTCGAAGGCGATGAACCCCATGTCCGTGCCGGGCAGGGTCTCGAAGCCGCGGGTCGTGCTGCCGGTGGGGTATGTGATAAATGGGTCGCCGACGGGGAACCCATCGCTGGCGTCGAGGTAGGGCGGGTGCATCGCCAAGCCGACGATGATCTCGCCCGCGTCAAAGGTCACTTCGCCCGAGAGCGAAACGACGCCGCCGTCCGGATCGAAGTGGACGATGTAGGTATTCACGAACAGGCCCGGGGGAAGTACATCCAATGGCCCGGCGGGGAACTGAGGCCCGGGCCCAAAGCCGTCCACGAACAAGGGGCCTACCAGAAACTTGCTGCCCTCGTCGATGATGCGCATCTCGGTGGAGCTTTCAAAGGCCTCTGCCAAGAGGGAAGGCGGCGGCGCGACTTCCACCATGGCCCCCGACGTGGAGAAGACCGCTGCACTCGCCGATCCCCCTACGGCAAGTGCAAGGCTACTAAACAGAACCAACCCGGCGCGGCTACGCACGACGGGCGTTCCCGTCTTGAGCAGATCATGGACTGTACTCATATCTTCTCCCTCTCCTGGTTGTGTGAAACGACGTGGACCGGCGGACCGGTATTGCGCCATTTTATCTGGTAGAACGCCCGGACGCAATGATTATTAAGGGGTTGACGTGAAGTTATCTCAGCGCCCATGCCCCAACCGGCCAAGATACTCTGTGACGGCGTTTCACGTCCATTTCCGGCTCCCAGACAGGTCGCTTTACCCCCTGAAAAAAGGTACAATACGGGCTTGAGAAAGCGGGCATCAGGGGCCCGGATTAGACCGCTAAATCAGGACCGATCAGACCCATGAGCGACGATAACCAAGACCCGAATAATCCCGAAATTCCTGGCGACCCCGGAAACGAACCGCAGTCCGAGATGGCGCCGCAGGCCGCCGGGCGTGTGGTGGACCACCCGATCGAGCAGGAACTGGGCGAGAGCTACCTCACCTACGCGATGAGCACGATCGTCGACCGGGCCCTGCCTGACGTGCGCGACGGGCTCAAGCCCTCACAGCGCCGCATCCTCGTGGCAATGAACGACCTGAACCTCACCCCGGGCCGCAAGCACAGCAAGTGCGCGGGCATCGTGGGCGAGACGATGAAGAAGTACCACCCCCACGGCGACGGGGCGATCTACCCGACGCTGGTAAACATGGGCCAGCACTGGAAGGCCCGTGCGATGATGATCGACAAGCAGGGCAACTTCGGATCGATCGACCCGGACCCCCCCGCCGCGATGCGTTACACCGAGGCCAGGCTTCACCGCCACGCGGTTGAGTTGCTGGAAGACCTCAAGCTGGACACCGTCGACTGGCAGCCTAACTTCGATGAGCAGTACGACGAGCCGAAGGTCTTGCCCGCCAAGTTCCCTAACCTGCTGATTAATGGCTCGACCGGGATCGCGGTAGGGATGGCCAGCTCGATGCCACCACACAACCTCGGCGAGGTCTGTGACGCGATTATCGCGTTGATCGACGAACCAGATATCAGCCTGCGTGAGCTGATCGAGCTTGTGCCGGGGCCTGACTTCCCGACTGGCGGGATCATCTGCGGCAAGGGCGGGATCGCCCAGGCCTATGCGACCGGACGAGGCAAGGTGACGGTCCGCGCGAAGATCCATCACGAAGAAACCAAGAAGGGCCGGGACCTGCTGGTCGTCACCGAGATCCCCTACCAAGTCAGCAAGAACGCCGGCATCGTCGACAAGATCGTCACCCTGCGCAAGGCCGACCGGATCACGGATATCTCGGACATCGTCGATGAATCATCCGGCCGGGGCGGGATGCGTGTGGTCATCACGATCAAGAAGGGTGCCGACCCGACCGTGGTCGAGAACCAGCTTTATCAGATGACGCCGCTGCAATCGACGTTCAGCATCATCAACATCGCGCTGGTCAGGGGCCAACCCAAGACGCTTGGCCTCAAGGAACTGATCCGCTACTTCGTGGACCACCGCAACGAGGTGATACGCCGACGGACCGCCTACCGGCTGCGCCACGCCCAGCAGGAGGCCCACCGGATCGAGGGCCTGATCTACGCGGTCTGTGACATCGACGAGGTCATCAAGCTGATCCGTGGGAGTCGGACCCGGGACGAGGCGATCGAGAAACTGATCAAGCGTGGCTTCCGCATCCCGGCGAGCCACCCGTCTGCCCCGCAGATCCCTGCGCGGTTACTGAATGCGTCTGCCGAGAACGATGTGTTTCTCAGCCGTGTGCAGGCCGAATCGATCGGCCGATTGCAACTCATCCAACTGGTCGGGCTGGAGATCGAAACACTGGTGGGCAACTACGCCAAACTGATCGAGCAGATCGAGGAATACGAATCGATCCTCGCCGATCAGCAGCGCGTTCTGGACATCATCAAGGAAGACACCGCCGAGTTGAAGCGTAAGTACGCGGATGACCGCCGGACCGTGATCCAGGCAGGCGAGGTCGGCGAGTTGGATATGGCGGCGCTGACACCGATCGAACAGGTGGTGGTCACGATCACCCACGCCGGATACGTCAAGCGTCTGCCGGTCGAGGAATACCGCGTGCAGGGCCGGGGCGGCAGGGGCGTCATCGGCGCACGCAGCAAGGAAGACGACTTCACCGAGCAGGTGTTTGTCGCCTCAACGCACGACGACCTGCTGTGCTTCACGGATACCGGCCGGGTCTTCAAGATCAAGGTCTACGAGATCCCCGAAGCCGCGCGGACCAGCCGGGGCCGGGCGATCGTTAACCTGATCGACCTGAAGGACGGCGAACGCATCTGCGAGTTCATGCCGATCTCCGACTTCGAGAAGGGCGAGAACTTCCTGATGTTTGCGACATCGCTGGGCCTGGTGAAACGTACCGCACTGAAAGACTACCGCAACGTCAACCGGTCGGGCATCATCGCGGTCAACCTCCGCGAGGGCGACTCGCTGATCGGCGTGACCTGGACCGAGGGCAACGATCACCTGCTGCTGGGCACGCACAACGGGATGTCGATCCGCTTCGACGAAAACGACGCCCGTGTGATGGGCCGAAACGCCAGCGGGGTCAAGGGCATCACGTTGGCCGGTGACGACCGGGTGGTCGGGCTGGTCAAGGTGCCCGAGGGTGAGGAGGCGGACCTCCTGACCGTCTGTGAGAACGGCTACGGGAAGCGGACCGCGATGAGCGAGTACCTCGTGAAGAGCGAGGACGGCACGACCCGGCCCCAGGGCCGAGGCGGCAAGGGCCGACGCGACATCGTCACCAACGAACGAAACGGCAAGGTCGTCGCACTCAAGACCGTCGTCCCGGAGAACGACCTGATGCTGATCACCTTTAACGGGATGATCGTCCGGATCAAAGCCGGTTCGGTCAGCCGGATCGGGCGGAACACCCAGGGCGTGCGCGTGATCAAGATCGATTCGAGTGACCGTCTGGTGGCTGTAGCCCGTGTGGCAGAATCCGAAGACGAGGGCAGCAGCGAGGCAACAAGCGAACCCCGGGGCTGATCCGGTCGTATCAAACTGGGTAAGCAAGCGGACAGTTCAAGGGGCGTTATCTGTGTCGATACAAAAATGGTCAGATACGATCTGGGTCGTCCGGCTCAACGACGACCCCGCGTTCACCGAGGACATGGACCACCTCGCGGACCGTATCCTCGCGCCCGACCGCATGCCCCACCTGATCCTGGACTTTTCGGCGATCGACCACATCGGCAGCTCGAACCTCTCGGCCCTGCTGCGCCTGCGCAAGCTGGCAATCGACCGCGAGGTCCAGCTACGCCTGACGGCCCCGCCGGACTCAGTCTGGGCGGTATTCCTCACAACAGGGCTGGACAAGGTCTTTCAGTTCTCACACGACACGTCTACCGCGCTGACGGAGTTACAGATCGGGTGACGGACCCGTTGCAAGATGATGCTTTAGTGATATGTGTGTCAATAAAACAACCCCCGACGGAACCGGGGGCTGAGTAGTTATTTGGGTTGTAGCTCGTCGTGACTTATTGCGTGACCGTCGCTTCACCCAGCTTGCTGTAGGCGTCCAGGCGGTCTTTCTGCTTCAAGGCGATGACCACATTGGGGTCGCCGTCTTCCGGGCTGGAGCCTTCGGGTGCCAGTTCCAGAGCCAACGCCTGTCCGGCGGCGATGGCTTCGGCGGCCTTGGCGTTCTGGGCGTTTTGGGCTTCGGCGAGGTCGTCGGCCCGGGTCTGGTAATCGCCCGCCTGGTCGGGTGAGACACGCTGGATGCTCAGGGCGATCGACTCGGACATACCGGCGAGGTCGCCAAGGTACATCGCGTGCGTGCTGGCGATGTGTGCCTGGTCGACGTAGGCGGCGAGGAGCTGAAGTTGAGCCATCGGCGTGTTGGCCGCGGCTTTTTTACGGTCGGCCAACCCCTGGGCTGTCTGAACCGCCTGCTTGAGGTCGTTTACGGCCTGGTCGATCTTCGTGCCCGCGTCCGCCATCCGTTTCTGGATCGCGTTCTCGTGGACCGCCACGATCTGGTCAAACTCCTCGGCCAAGGTCTTGGCGGCTTCTTGGCTGTCGACGTCGGCCTTGGCGGAGGCGTCGGCCTGACGCTCCGTGCTGGCACGGGTGGTCTTGACCTGATCCGCCAGCTTTTCAAGTAGCTGCTTGGTCGTGTCAATCTGGGACTGGGCAAGCGCGAGTTTGCCAGCAAGGTCGTTGGCGATAACCTGCTCCTGCTCCCCGGCCGCGGACTCGATCGCGGCCTGGCGCTCCAGTTCGGCGGCCTTGTCCTGCAGGTCGTACATCGCGTCGCCCTTGGTGACGAACGCTTTCTCCCTCAGTTCCTGAGCCTTGGCGTTGCCTTCGTCGGCCTTGGCCTGGAACGCCTGGACCTTTTCGTTCACCGCGTCCAGTTTGCCGGAAAGATCCATTGCCTCAGCGTTCAGTTTATCAAGCTGAGCGTTCTGCCCCTGGATCTCCTCCTGGAGCTTGGCCAGTGATTTTTCTGTTTGAGGTTGAAGCGCAGCCGACCGGATGGACGAACCCTCCAACGCCATGAGGTAGCCCTGCAACGAAGTGGAACGTCCGCCGAGTATCGCGTTTTCATCGGCGGCCAGGCCGGTTTCGTGCAGCGCGGCGGAGGCATTGATCTCGGCAAGCTTGCTGAGTGCCTGCACCTTCTGCTGTGGCGCGTTGAGCGTCAGCACGTGGTTGAGGTTGCCCATAGCGACCTGCATTGTTTCCTGGCGATAAACCTGGAGGCTTTTCTCATCGCCGGTGTCGCTCTCACGGGGGATGTACCCGGCGTTGGCCTGGCTCAGGGTCGCCAGCGCCTTGTCCAGGTGTGCCTGGGCCTCGGCCTGCTGCGACGCTTCGCTGTTACAGCCCACAAGACACGTGGAAATCACAAGCATCAGCAGTGTGGGGGAAATCTTAGACAAGGGGCGTCCTTTCGCTTCACGAATCATGCCCGGTTCGGGCGTCATGTTCGGGCACAAATGAAAAATCATAACTCGTTCGAGTCGGTTCATACCGGGTCCGTGTTTATTCTGTGGTCGCGGCGTCCGGTTCTGCTTCCTGTGACTCCTGCCACACGGGTGGGCGATAGCTGATGCCGTACTCGGGAGCCGGTTTCCAGAGCTGGTCGATCACATCGACATAGGCCTCAAACCGTTTGTCCTGCTCGTTGATAAATTGCGTCCGCCAACCGGGCACTTCCGGGTGCGGTGTCGCGGCGGCGTCACGTTTGAGGCCGTACTGAAGCAGCAGCGACCGGCGCGGCTCGTCGCGGTCGATCATCGTGCCCTGGGCCTTCTGCATCTGGTTGAGGATGTAGAAATTGGTGTACACGGTTTCGTCGCTGTTTGGCTGGATACGGAAGAGAAACAGGCCGCCGGGGGACTTGTCGCCGTGGCAGCCGGTCGTGGCGCAGTAGTTCAGGACGTACCGTTGATGCAGCTGCGATCGGAAAGCCTTGATCGCCGGGGAGTCCTGGCGGATGACCACCTCGCCGTATAGCTCGCGGGCCTGTAGGTCAAAAAGGATGTTCAGCTGTTCGTACCCCGGCAACCTTCGGAACGCACGCTGGTCCTTGTCCAGCCGGTCGTTGCTGGCGTATGTCTGGAACAGCTTGTCGATCGTCTCCGGTGGCAGCGTGACGTTGGGCTGCGCTTCCAGGTCGGCCTCGTACACACGGATCAAATTAATCTGCTCCTGAGTCAGCAGCTGCTCTTGACCCGGGGATTCCGTGACTACGTTTACATCACTACCGTTCGAGGTCGTCGCAACCGTCGGTGATGGGCGGTCGGCGGTTTCATTTTCGCGGTCGATCCTGGATTGAACGACAGTCTTGAGAGTCCGGACCTTGTCACTATCGGGGAACTCCCGCTCGAGCGCGTTCAGTTCCGCCAACGACAGGTCGAACCACTTCTTCTCGTACATCATGTACGCCAGACGGTAGCGTCCATCCAAGTCGTCGTTCTCGAGCTCGGCCCGCTTCTGCCGGTACTGCTCACGCGGCTCGGGTTGGATCTCAATGCTCTCGATCGAACGGCGTGGGATCGGGGTCTTGATCCCGGAGATCATCAGCGTGACCGTGACCTCGTCCTGGCTGAGTAGCTCACCGGAAAGCTGTCGGCCATCGAGCGTCGTCACGACAGCCTCACGGGCCGAGGCCTCCGCCGACAGCACCAGCAGCACAATCACACACAGAAGATTCAGACCGACACATATTCGGGATGCACTCATCTTGACGCCTCCAATGCTTGGCCCTGGGCGGTCAGGCCCTGGATCGACACCCGCATAAACCTTGGCCCCGGGTCCATGGTTGTGGTCCTCGGTCAAGCCTACGGGCAGGCATCGCCTGTAAACCTCGCGAAAACTCACCCCACCAGTATATGCCAACAGGACTTAAGCGAAAACCGGGGCGGCGATTAAGTCGTGTATCCGGCCCAGAATCCGGCACCTGTGTTTGAGAGCCGGTCTCAAGACATTCGGATCAATCCTCGGAGGCAGACCGGGCGTCCAAAAGGTCCCGGGCCAGCGTGATCAGCCGCTCCAGCCGGACGGGCTTGAGGATGTAACCATCCACACCCAACGTCTCGGCGTATTGCTGGTGGCGTCGGCCCTCGTTGGCGGTCACCATGATGACCACGGGGGCGTTCTCGATCTGCTTGATCTTATCGAGAACCAGGAAACCGGAACGCTTGGGCAGCATCATGTCCAGCACCACCAGGTCCGGCGGCTCCGACTCACAGATGCGCACCGCCGAGTTCCCGTCACTGCAGTACTGGGTCAACGCGCCCTCGGCCTGCAAGGCGTGGTCGATCGCCGCTCGCACCTCCGGATCGTCGTCTACGATCAGGACCTTGCAGGCTTCCAGGCGCAATTCTTCGTTTTCATCCGTCATCGGGTTCATGATAGTTTCTCTATCTAGTGGTTTATACGCCGAATCGGCCTCTTGTTAGGCCTGTGTATGCGGGGGGATACCGGGTTGTCCAAGGAACTTCTATTTCTCGATGGCCCGTCGCGTTCCCGTTATGGGTAGGGCCATGGGTATCTTAGGCGGGATGATCCATCTCGGCAGGCGGCCGACACAACCGGTCCATCTGGGCCTGGTCCATCCAGGGCAGGGACTCCAGATTGCGGCGCAGGGTGTTGGGCATCGGGACCCCCTTGCGCTCATGCCGGGGCCGGCTCTTCCACCGCCGATGCATCCACAGGTACTGTTCGGGACGCATCCGGACCATGGTCTCGATCGCCCGGGCGTATCGAGCCGTCACATAATACAACGGGTCCGCCCTGCCCTGCCAGTCCTCGGGCTGGATCACGTCGGCGACCCCCAATTCATAATGAAAACCCGGCCCGATCCGGTGGGCGTACCCGCAGACCACCGGGACCTCCTGGCTGATCGCCAGCAGACCGATCGATTTATACGAGCTGGCCAGCCGGCCAAAAAACGGCACAAACAGGCCCTTGTCCCCGGCGTTCTGATCGGCGATGAACCCCAACGCCCCGCCACGGCCCAGGACATCCAGCATCCGATCGGTCGCGTCCCATTTGGTGATGATCCGCATCCCCTTGTTCTCACGGATCCCCAGCAGCCAGTCGTTGATCAGCCGGTTGTCGATCGGCCTGGCGACCGCATCCACCTCGTACCCGATCACTGCCAGCAGGTAGCCCAGGACTTCCCAATTGCCCAGGTGCCCCGTGAGCAGGATCACGGGCTTGCGGGCGTTGAGTAGTTCCAAGGCCGGCCCCAGGTTCCCTGTCGTTGTCCTTCTGGCCCAGGAGTCTGTGCTGATCACACGCGGGGTGTGGCAGACCTCAATCGCCAACTGCACAAAGTGCTCAAACGACCCCAGACAGGTCTTCTCAACCTTGGCTTGTGACCACTCGGGGAACGCCATGGAGATACTCCGGCATGCCCTTTCACGGTGACGCTTATCCCACGTGTACATCACCCGGCCGACCCCGGCCGCGGTCCGCAGGTTCGTATCGATATCGAACATCGTCAGCCCCATCGCCGCCACACGGGCGGCGAGGTACTGCGACCAGACTGCAATCGGGCCTTGGTTTTGAGCCATCGGTGCCGATCGGCCTAGCGGTCGTAGTGACCCACCAGGGCCAGGAACCGGTTCTGATTGAGTATCGGGATGTTCAGCGACTCGGATCGCGCCTCGCCGATCAACTGTTGGTAGGTCTCGAACTCACGCTGTGCAGCAACGTACTCAGCAATCTTGCGAGGATCGACTTCGCCGTCTGGCGGCGGCGTCGGCAGCGGTGGCTCGGCACCGAGCACCAGGAAGTCCACGTCATAGGTCAACGAGTCCGCGACCACGCCACGCCATTGGCGGATTTTGCTGATGATCTGGTCACGGCCCCCCGCGTCAGCGATACCGTCCCCATCGGGGTCGAAGTCGCCGTAGACGTAAAACTTCTGGATGGCGTCCGGGTCGTAGGCCAGGTTCACGATCTGGTCGTTATCTCCGACCGCCTGCCCACGATCCAGGCGGACGATCCGTGCGACCGAGGCCGCCTCGTCGACGCTGACGACTTCAATCGTCGCCTTGCCACGGACCTGCTGGTACTCATTGAGCTTGACCAGGTCGTTGGAGTCGAAGACCTCAAAGGTCATGCCCATCTGCAGGCGGTCGCTTCGGCCAAGGCTGATGTAGACCTCCGGACGCCCCCCGATGACCGAAACGATCCGGCCGTCGGCGCGGGTCAGATTGCTCGGACCCGGGTCCTGCCCGCTGCTGAGGCTGAGTTCATCAATGATCTTAAGTAGCCGACGGATCTCGGCATCCCGACTGGCGATCTCGTCATCAAGGCCTGATATCTGGGAAACGTACTCGCCGCGGGTATCCGACATCTGCCCGTCGAGCGTACTCTTCTGCTGCTGAATCTTGTCCTGCGTCGCCTTGAGTACGTCGCCGGTCTGATCGACCGTTGCGCCGAGGTTGGCAAGCGCATCCTTGTAGCTCTGGTCGAGGTCGGCCTTGGCCTGCTCGGCGGCGGCGGCGCGTTCACTGGCCTTGGCGAGGTCCTGCTGAAGGGTGTTGTTCAATTCCTGCAATGCCGATACTTCGTTCTGAAGCCTCGAGACCTCCGCAAATAGCGTGCGACCCGTCAGGCCAAGCGATTCCATGGCCGCCAAGATTTCTTCCTGAGTCTTGGCCGGGTCGTTGGCGATCTGCCTCCGAAGCGCATTGCGTTCTTCGATCAGGGCGGTGACCACCGAGCCGCTGCCGGCCTTGAGAGCATCGATTTCCGGCGAACTCTGCTCGCTAGGCGTGGCGAACTGGGCCAGCTTATCTTCCGCCGCTTCCTGGCCCTGACGGGCACCGCTGACCTGGGTGTAGAAGACGATCGCCAGGAGCAGGCTGATAAAAAAGCCCGCACCGAAGAACACCAACGCCCAAGCCGAGCCCGATCCGCCACCACTTCGCGCACGTGCCATGAGAAATACTCCGAATGAACAAGTATGAGCCAGCCGTCTAAGCCAGCATCCCTCGCCCGCCGATGCGGACGCTGATCCACCAACCGGTTTCCCCCAAAATTAACCCCGGAATCCACCCCCGGATTCGACCCCGGATTATCCCGTAAGTGTCGCTGTAAATCCAGCTTTCGTCAACTTCCGGGCAACAGGTACTCAATCCCGAGACTTAGCTCACCTGGAACGCAAACTCCACCTCGACGGACGCCCCCAACGGCAGGCTAGGCACGCCCACCGCGGCCCGGGCGTGTCGGCCCTGCTCGCCGAATATCTCTAGCAGCAGTTCGCTGGCCCCGTTGGCGACCAGGTGCTGGTCGGTAAAGGATGGATCGCTGGCTACAAAGACCCCCACCCGGACCACGCGGACCAGCCGGGACCAGTCGCTATCCAGAAGCGGGTCCACCGCCGCCAAAGCATTGAGCACACACCGCCGTGCCCCGGCCTGGGCGGCCTGAATCGCTGTCGAAGACGGCACCGGACCCGTAACGGTCAGCTTCCCCTCCTCCAGCGGGAGCTGCCCGCTGACATAGATCATGTCGCCGGCCCTGACGGCGGGCAGGTAAGCCGCGACCGCCTTGGGGGCAGGGGGCAGAGAAAGACCGAGCGATTCCAGCTTGCTTGCAATGTTCATCAGGGCACCACCGGGTTAAAGGCGTCAGTTTGGGCCGGGCATCATGCCCCCGCTGAGAATCTCCCCAGTGGTGGCTCAAGCCATTCTACCCACCGGCCCCACCCGGCGTTACCCGACCCGGCCGTATTGAAGCCCGACACCCAACCCGACCGATAACACAGACGGATTCCACCGCCCTCAGGACCCAGGCCTCATGTCCGACACGCTTGACCAGAATGAAGTCGATGCCCTGCTCGCCGCGGTCGACTCCGATGCCGACGGGGACAACGACGCCTCTACGGATTCGGCACGCGTGTTTTTCAGCAACCGTCGCATCGGCAACACCGATGACGTCGACGTCCGTGACTACGACTTCAAGCGCCCCGAACGCGTAAGCAAAGACCAGATGCGGGCCTTGCAGACTCTCCACGAGTCCTTCGCACGCAGCTACGGGGCCCTGCTCTCGGGTTACCTGCGCACGATCGTCGAGGTCAAGGCCGCCAATATCGAGCAGATGACCTTCAGCGAGTTCACCCACGCGCTGCCTAACCCCACCTGCTTCAACCTCCTGTCCTGCGAGCCCCTCGAGGGCAACATCTGCATGGAGATCAGCCCGCTGATCATCTACCCGGTGATCGACCGATTGCTGGGCGGCTCCAACGCCGACCTGTTTATCCCCCAGCGACCACTGACCGCGATCGAGCTGCGTCTGGTCAGCAAGATCATCGACCGGGCCAAGATCGGCCTGGAAGAGGCCTGGGCAAACGTGACCCCCCTGAATTTCCAGTTGGAAGAATCCGAGTCCAACCCCGCACTGGTGCAGATCGTTCCGCCCAACGAGGTCGTGGTGGTCGTGAATTTCGAGGTCAAGATGAGCAGCCGGGCCGGCACGATGAGCCTGTGCATCCCCTACAACGTCATCGAGCCCGTCATCGACAAGCTCTCAAGCCAGTCCTGGGCCGCCTACAAGAAGAACAAGAAAGACAACCATCTGCGAAGCCGCCTGGAAGGCCACCTCGAGGCCGCGAAGCTCGACGTCACCACCGTCCTGGCCGATACCACCATGAGCGTGACTGACCTGATGAACCTGCAGGTCGGCGACGTCGTCCTCACCGGCAAGCCCGCCTCCAGCCCGCTGTCTCTCAGCGTCGAAGGCAAACGCAAATACATCGGCCAACTCGGCCAGTACCGCGGCAACCGCGCCTTCAAAGTCACCCGAGCGATCACGCCGAAGGACCGGGTCTAGGCCCCACCGAAACTTCCGCGACACATCTGCTGTTTAGCGGTGGATCGAAGATCCACGCGCCGGTTCACGGTCCACCCACCGGCCGATACATCTTCTTATGCGTCTCGGAAAACCCCAGCCGTTCATACAGCTTCGTTGCCGGGTTCGCGGAAAACACCTGCAACTCAACCGGCAAACCTTCCCGGTCGGCCGCCGAAATCACGTCCCGGATGATCTGCGTGCCCAGGCCTTGCCCTTGGTGTTCGGGCATCAGGCCAATCTCTGCGAGGTGCATAAAATTGTCTTCGACAATGACTTTCAACATGCCTGCCGGTTCACTATCAACCAACACGAGGTTGGCCTTGTCCATGACTTGCCGGAGGATATGTTTTGCCTGCGATTCGTCCCAGCCGTACAGCTTCTCGATGTAGGGCTTGAGGGTCGCAACCTTCAGTACCCAGAGGAAATCGAAGTCTGTCTGGACCACGGGCCGGAGGGTGTATCGACCGTGAGCTGGGGCGAGGTCAAGCATCCTGTGAATTCCCGAATACTCGGCACGCTTCATCGACAAACGGCCGGAGCCCGCGGTAGCTCACCAGGTACACCGGGTTCATCGTCTTGGTCCCCAGCGCGACGCGGTCAGCCCCGGCTTCCTTAAACTTCTGGATGTCGCTGAGTTCGTAGACCCCCCCACCGCCGATCTGTGTCAGTTCTTGGCCGAAGGGTTTGCTGCGCAGGTCACGGATGCAGTCAAGCGACTTGGGCTGCAACGGCTTGCCGCTCATCCCGCCTTCCGGGACCGGGAGCGTGTTGCAGCAGTGGAACGTCCGGATTCCCGCCGCCACGGCCTGCTCGACCATCAGCTCGTAATTCACCGGCGGCAGCTTGACTATCACGTGCAACCCGGTCGCCACCGCACGCGGGAACAATTCCAGGGGCCAGTCGATCTCGCCTACGTTCGGGCAGCTCATGTTCAGCTCTACTGCCATCGGCCGGATATCTGCGATCTTCTCAAGCAGTTGCATCCACTGGCCCTCATCAAACCCGTGGATGCTGACGATCTTGTCGGACACGTCGCATCGGCCACGCTTGACGCGGTCTGCTAACCAGTCGATCCCGGGGTTGCGCAGGCCGATCTTGTTGACCCACGCCCGCTGACTGCGTCGATACCGTACGGTCTTGAGCACCCGCCAGACCCGGCCGGGCCGACGCAGCAGCGTGAATGTCCCTAAAGTCGGGGTCGCCCCCTCCGGCTGGATGTAATTCCCAAATGGCGCGGAGATCACCAATGGCCGAAGATTCAGCCCCGGGATAGTCCCCCGGATAGACCCCAGGCCCTGCCCCCTCGCTACCGGCGTGGCCGTTCCGCCTGATCCATCCGTTGTAATCGTGTCCGGCAAGTCGGCTCCCGTCATCTCGTCCAGCTAAGAATTTCTTCTGGCCACCGCCACCACGCGGGAGTATAACCGGACCCGCCATGCCCATCGTCCGCACAGCCCCGCTATCCAAAGCCATCCGGTGGATGGGCCAGCTCGTCGATGAGTTGGTCCCCCCCGGAAACATGCCTGAGGGTGCGGCCCACTGGACGCCCGACACCACCGAAGACTACTGCCCACGCTGCGGCGCCTCGGCAGGGCCCGGCTCGGTCACGCCGCGCGGCTGCCCGTTCTGTCTGACACTCAGCTTCCCATGGCAACGCCTCACCCGTCTGGGGTTCTACGGCGAACCGCTGGACGACTGGATACGCGACCTGAAGTTCCACCGACGCTGGCGCTTCGGCCAATGGATGGGCGAACAGCTGGCCGAGGCAATCGACACCCCCGCTGACCCCAAGAAACTTGTTGTCTGCCCGGTCCCGATGCACCGGCTGCGTCGCTGGCACCGCGGCTACAACCAGGCCGACCTGATCGCCCGTGCGGCCGCGAAGTCGCTTGGCCTGACGTGCGCCCCGATCCTCAAACGTGTCAAACACACCCCGCCGCAGACCGCCATCGCCCCGTCCCGCAGACACGACAACGTCCGCCACTCCTTCGACATCGAAAAAGTCGATCTCGCCGGGCATGACGTGATTCTGATTGATGATGTGAAGACGACGGGCGCGACACTGAGTACCTGCACCCGCCTGTTGACCGGGGCCGGGGCTCGGAGTGTGCATGCGGCCGTGGTCGCTGTGGCTGATCCGAAGGGGCAGGGGTTCAAGGCAATCACACCAAGCCAGCTTGACGCATAGTTAGATCAGCAGGCCGCTCTTGCCGACAACGGATCAAGAGTATGAATATGGGTGAGGCAAGCAGAATTGCTGGTAGCCACACAGGAAAATAAAGAAGCGAATAGTTAGCCGGAATGATCGAGCCAGACTGTTGGATTAGGCCCAGTTGGTGACCCGAGGAATAACTGATCCACGGAAAAGCAGGCTGCTGAGGATTGATACGCCGCTGTGGGATCGGTTTGCCCGGCCACTCGGTTGCAGTGAGTCTGGATTCTTTACTATAGATGTGCCGTACCGACATCACACCCTTGTCAAGCTTGAGTGAAGTGTTTGCAGACAGACTTATAATGCCGATCCGATCGAAGCAACTCCAGACACCTACAAATAAAAGTGAAATCGCGAGTAAGCCGGGTGCTATGGCCAGTAAAGTACGCATGCGTTTCGTCATGGCAGGATCTCCTATAACAGGCATTCCCAGTGCGATCTGAAACCGGTATATCATTCGGCCTAATGACGACTAGCAATTATAGCCCCCAAGAAATATGGGGGATAAGCCAATAAATTACAAGGTAAGCGAAAGGACAGGAAAACTAAATTCAGAATCATGGCTTCTCTGATTCTGGTGGCCACATACCTATCTCAAGCCCCGCATTCGCTTTAACCGAAGAACTATGCTACACTACTGTGCTGCACGGCAACGGCCGTGCCCCAGGCCAACGGATCTGATTGATTCTGGCGGCCTAAACCCCCGCCCGGATACACGGTCCACGGCTTAGATCTCCCCGATCTATCCCCCCCGCCAACTCCGGCTATTAAGGGCCTAAGGCCCAGAAACAGACTGTAAATATGTCATTTAGCGATTTAAGGCTCATCGAGCCCTTGTTGAAGTCCCTGCGCCAAGAGGGCTACACCACCCCGACCGAGATCCAGGCGAAGACCTTCCCCCACGTCGTGGCGGGCAGGGACATGCTCGGCTGTGCCCAGACAGGGACCGGCAAGACCGCTGCGTTTGCCCTGCCCATGCTCCAGAACCTGCACACCAGGAAGTCCCATCAACCCAAGAAGCCGACCCAGGGCAAGGCCGCTCGCGTCCCAACGCAGCGGGTGATCCGTGCGCTGGTGCTCAGCCCGACCCGTGAACTGGCGGCACAGATCGGCGACAGCTTCAAGAACTACGGGCGAAACCTGGATATGCGGGGCACGACCATCTTCGGCGGCGTCAACCAACGCCCCCAGGTCCGTGCACTTCAGCAGGGCGTTGATATCGTCGTCGCCACGCCCGGCCGACTGATGGACCTGATCAACCAGCGGGCACTGACGCTCAACAGCGTCGAGATCCTTGTCCTGGATGAGGCCGACCGCATGCTGGACATGGGCTTTATCCACGATATCCGTAAGATCATCGCGATGACGCCCAAGAAGCGCCAGACGCTGATGTTCTCCGCGACGATGCCCAAGAGCATCCAGTCGCTGGCCGACTCGATCCTGACCGACCCGGCGGTCGTGAAGATCGCCGCCAAGCACGCGACCGCCGACACCGTTCAGCAGTCCGCCTACTTTATCGACCCGCGCAGCAAGGGCATCCTGCTTGGCAAGCTGCTGGAAGATAAGGTTATGTCACGCACACTGGTCTTTTCGCGCACCAAACGCGGCGCGGACAAGATCACCAAGCAACTGAACAACACGGGATTCACCGCCGAGGCGATCCACTCGAACAAGACCCAGGGCGCACGCACCAAGGCGCTGCACAACTTCAAGTCCGGGCGGACGAATGTGCTGGTCGCCAGCGACATCGCCGCACGCGGTCTGGATGTGGATGACATCTCGCACGTCGTAAACTACGACATCCCGGGTGACGCCGAGACCTACGTCCACCGGATCGGCCGAAGCGGTCGGGCCGGCAACCAGGGGCAGGCGATCACGTTCTGTGCCCACGATGAACGCCGCAGCCTCCGCGACATCGAAAAAACCATCGGCAAGCAGATCACTGTCCTCAAGCACTCGATCCAGGCACCCCCCCCGGCCCCGTCGGGCGCCGCGATCCGCAGGGCCGCCGAACCGACCGGCCCCCGCTCGACCCGCCCCACCGGCAAGCCCAAGCGCAGTAAGCGTGGCGGCAAGCCAGGCGGCGCCGCAGCGTCCACCGGTACCGGCGGCAACGCCCGAGCCGGCCGTTCAGCCCGTTCGCGTAAGGCCAAGCCCAACGCCTCGGCCCACAACAACGCCGGCGGCGGCTCAGCCCGCCCCAAGCGTAACAGCCGAAGCGCCAAGCCCGCCGCCAAGAAGCCACGCTACTAAACCCCGCTGGGTTTGGGCGCATACGCCAATACACTTAACGCGCACTCGTCAGGTTTAGCCCGGGCGGCCGCGCCCGGTCTGCGCCGCGTGGCCGCGGCGGCTAAACATTGGGGACGCTATCATCCTTCGTGATGCTGTCATTCATCATCCCCGCCCACAACGAGCAGGACCTCCTGCCACGCACGCTGGAATCGATCCACGATTCCGCGAAGGCGGTCGGCCAGTCGTACGAGATCATCGTCGCCAACGACGCCTCGACCGACGGCACGACCGAAGCCGCGGAGAAGCACGGGGCACGGGTCGTGTACGTTGATCACCGGCAGATCTCCAAGACCCGCAACAGCGGCGCGGCCGAGGCCAAGGGGGATATCTTCATCTTCGTCGATGCCGACACGGCGATCAGCCCGACGCTAGTCCGCGGGGTTATCAGCCACATCGAAGCCGGGGCGGTCGGGGGCGGCGCAGCCATCGGATTCGACGGACGCATGCCCCTCTATGGTAAGCTATTGATGAAACCCTTCGCGTTTCTCTACCGCCTGGCGGGCTACGCCTACGGCTGCTTCATCTACAGCACACGTGAAGCTTTCGAGGCCGTCGGCGGATTTGATGACGATCTCTTTGCCGCCGAAGAGATCGCCTTCAGCCGTGCGATGCGGCAGCAAGGCAGGTTTGTGCTTCTAAGTGACCCGGTCACGACCTCGGCCAGAAAGCTGCGGACCTACTCATTCTTCGAGGCTTTGATGATCCTATTCCGATTCATCATCGGCGGCGGGATGCGTTCGATGAAGTCCCGTGACAAGCTGGACCTCTGGTACGGGCCGCGGCGGGATGATACAGATCAGATTTAATATTCGACCCCAACAAGCCTGATCAATCAACCCCGCAGCTCAGCGCCGACGCCCTGCTTTAGCTTCTCCACGACCGCGTTGACCTGCGGGTCGACCTCGTCGTGGCGGAGGGTGGCTTCGGGGTTGCGGAAGCGCATGCGCAGGCTCAGGCTTTTTTTGCCTTTGCCGATCTGCTTGCCGCGGAAGATGGTCAGGAAGCTGGTGTCTTCGAGCATCTGCGGGTCGGCCTGCGTGATGCAGTCTTCGACCTGCCGCCAGGTCGTGTCCTCGTCGACGACGATGCTCAGGTCGCGTTCGATGCCGGGAAAGCGTGGCAGATCGCCGACCGTGCGTTTAGGCGGGAAGTTTTGTAAGAACGGGGTGCAATCGACCTCGGTGAGGACAACGGAGGACTGCAGGCCGTACTGGTTTTTCAGCGCTTCGTTGAGGACGCCGATGCGTCCGCGTTCTTCACCGAGCAGCATGACCTTGGCCGCCGGTGCGTAATGCGGGTCTTCGACGGGCTCGAAAGCGAGCGTGCTGGAGGCGGCCTCGCCGCCAAGGGTTTCGGTGAGTTCTTCCATGGCACCGCGTGCGATGCGGAAGCCTTCGTGCGGGTCGTGTGCGTCGGTGAGCATACCCAGCGAGGTGACTTCGCAGGTCTTGCCGTCCCAGTCGCCCCAGATGCCAGCGATTTCGTAGAGGCGGACGCCTTCGTTGCCCCGGTCCTGATTATGCTTACGGCAGTTCAGCAGGCTCGGCAGCAGTGACGGGCGGAGGACCTTGTCCTTGCGTCGGACGTCGCCGGCCAAGGCCATGGGCTTTAGGAACGTTGGGCAGAAAGAGTCGGCCTCGTCTTCGGTCAGCAGCGAAGGCGTGATGGTCTCGTGGTACCCGTGGGCGGCCAGCACCCGGCCAAGCTCCTGCCGAGCGGAGATTTCAACTTGTTTAGGACGGACTTCCAACTCGAGCTTGGGCTTGATCTGAACGTTGTCGTAGCCGAACAACCGGCCGACCTCTTCGATCAGGTCGACCTCACGCTTGAGGTCCAGCCGAAAGGTCGGGATGGTGCACGTAACCGTGTCGCCCTCAACCTGCGGGCTGAGCTGGAGCTTGTTCAGTGAGGCTGAAATCTGATCGGCGTCCAGGTCGATCCCGAGCAGCGACTGGCACCGACTCACTCGCATCGACACCTGCGACGGCGCGGGCTCATCCTCACCCACTCGGATCACGCCCTCGGCCAAGGTGCCTCCCGCCAACTCGACGATCAGTTGCGCCGCCCGCTGGCTTGCGCGGTCCACACCTAGTGGGTC
Source organism: Phycisphaeraceae bacterium (assembly GCA_029260635.1). Lineage (GTDB taxonomy): Bacteria > Planctomycetota > Phycisphaerae > Phycisphaerales > Phycisphaeraceae > JAJRRS01. The sequence goes on from JAJDCW010000284.1 coordinate 28,337, forward strand.
AACCCCACGCTCAAAGCGGAAGCTCGAATCACTGGCCAGCTTCAACGCCCGGCTGGTGCTGCGGACACTCAACGGCTCAAAGATTGCCGATTCTAAAAGGATGTCGGTCGTCGATTCGGTAACTTCGCTATCCTGCCCGCCCATCACGCCCGCGACGGCGACAGCCCTGGACGCATCGGCGATCACCAGCATCTTCTCGGTGAGTTCGTGTTTAGTGTCGTCGATGGCGGTGAACTTCTCGCCCCTGTTTGCCCGACGCACGATGATCTTTTGGCCATCCAGTTTCGCGAGGTCGAAGGCGTGCAGGGGTTGGCCTAACTCCAATAGCACGAAGTTGGTGATATCAACGACGTTGTTGACGCTGCGCAGGCCTGCACCCTCGACCCGTTCGGTCAGCCACTTGGGACTTGGGCCGATCTTCACGCCGGTGATGACGCGGGCGGTGTAGACCGGGCAGAATTTTGGCTCGGCCAGTTCGACGCTCGTCAGCTCTACCACCGGCTTGCCAGTACTGGCGGGCAGGTCGATCGTCGGCGGGACCAGCTTGAACCCGCCCGATGCGGACGCCTCCCGGGCAAGGCCAAGGTGGCTCAGGCAGTCGCTGCGGTTGCTGGTCACCTCAACATCCATCAGGGTGTCGGCCGCCCCGGTCGAGAGCGTCAGCTCGTCCAAGCCATCGAAGGGGAAGCCCACGTCCGTCAGGAGGGGCTCGGCCTGATCGGCGGTGATCGGCTGATCCAGATAGCTATTGAGCCAGGCGAGACTTGTCTTCATGGGGTCGGATGGTAACAGGCCGACCGCCGCCGGCAAACCGCCCCTACGCTTCCCCACGGGGTTCGCTTGTCTTCGCCGGTTACGGCAGTTATAATCAAGGGCTCGGCGCAGCCCCCCCGCTGCCCGACCAGACCCCCCGGACCCCGGAATACGCCCCAACCCCCGAATCCCAGCCAACGGAGCCCCATACGATGATCGAGGCACTCAAAGACGACAAGATCGTGCACGAACTCGGTGGCCGTTTCAAGTTTACGTCCCTGATCCAGCACCGCATCCGCGAATTGATGGAAGGCGCCCGCCCACTGGTTGAGCGTAACGGCCGGACCGACTTCGAGGTCGCCGTCCAGGAAGCCGTCGAGGGCAAGATCCACTACGAACTGGAAGAAGGCAAAGAAGAAGGCGCCAAATAAGGCGCTTCTTTCCTCAACCCCCGGCTCTGCTGTGGGATTTCCCCGGAGCCGTCACGCATGGCCCCGCCCAATGAATCTAATCCGGACCTGACGAATCCCGCCAACACGGGGCCGCTGTCCGGTCGTCGGGTCGCCGTCGCACTCTCCGGCGGGATCGCCTGCTACAAGACCGCTACACTCGTCAGCCAACTCGTCCAGCAGGGCGCCGATGTCCGCGTCCTCATGACCGACGCCGCCACGAAGTTCGTCGGCCCGCTCACCTTCCAATCACTCTCCGGCAAGCCCGTCCTCACGAGTGTCTGGCAATCCGACGACCACCCCGACAGCCAGCACATCGGCATCGCGCGTTGGTGCGAGCTGCTGGTCATCGCCCCGGCGACCGCCGACTTGATCGCCAAGCTCGCGCACGGCCTGACCGGCGACATTGTCACCCTCGTCGCCTGTGCCCTGCCGAGTAAGACCCCCCTGCTGATCGCCCCCTCGATGAACGCCGACATGTGGGCCAACCCCATCGTCCAGAATAACATCGCCACGCTGAGTGTGCTACCCAACCTCACCGTCGTCGGGCCCGATGACGGCTGGCAGGCCTGCCGCACCGAAGGCAGCGGGCGGATGAGTGAGCCGGGGGCGATACTGGATGTGATTACCCGACAACTAAAGGGTCAATGAATCTAATGGGTTCAATCCTTATCCTCGAAGATGACGCCGAACGCATAAACCGGTTTCGTCGTTCTCTTGATGCTGCGAATGTCGATCTTGATATTCATGTGTGGCGATCCGCTAATGAAATGGTCGCCAAATTGACTGAATATATTGACGATGCTCGACTGATATCACTTGACCACGACCTCTACCCCGAAGATGGCAACACTGCCGATCCTGGCGATGGTGTTCAGGTCACCCGTCTCCTTGCGACAATGACTCCGACTTGCCCAGTTATAGTGCATACAAGTAACGTTACTCGTGGTGACTGGATGCAGGGCGACCTTGAGCTAGAAGGCTGGGATGTAAGACGTGTCGGACCGATCGGAAGTGATTGGATCGAAGCCGATTGGATAACTGAGGTCATGGAATTGCTGCGATCAGAACCGTCATAGTTTCACCAGATTCGCGTTTTCACTGTAACCCAACTTCGATCTCCACCTTCCAACCAAACCCCCGCCGGTTATCGATCAACCGTAACCAGGTGGGTGCAAAACAGTAGATCGTCTGCCGTTCGACCGCGCCGCGGAGTTTGTGGCTGTCGGCGATGAAGCTGAACTTCGAGAGGTATTGGGTCAGGGCGGAGTCCTGCTCGCGCTCATCGGTCACCGCAGCAACTCGGCCGTGCAGTTGCAGGCCCCGGATAGTGCCGGGTTCAGCGTCTTCGTGGTGGTAAACCGTCACCGCGACATCGGGGCGGGCCGCGATGTGTTGGCTGTGGCCTGAGTCTTCACTGGAGACGAAGTAGAGATGTAGCCGGTCGTCGTGGACGTACTGGATGTTGGCGGCGTAGGGTTGGCCGTTACTATCTACCGTCGCGAGGCTCGCGGTTCGGCAATCGGCGAGGAGTGTGGCGGCTTCTTGGAGAATATCGACCGACTCATCAGTCATCTTGTCACCCAATCAATCGACTCAAGATTCGGCCTCACACCGCCAACACCGACCCGATCCGCTGCATCGCGTCTTCGACGTTCTCCCGACTGTTAAACGCACTCAATCGGAAGTAGCCCTCACCGGACGCGCCGAAGCCGCTGCCTGGGGTGCCGACGATGTGGGTGTCGTTCAGGAGGGTGTCGAAGAACTCCCAGCTGGTCTGGTTGTCGGGGGTCTTGATCCAGACGTAGGGGGCGTTGGTCCCGCCGTAGACGGCCATGCCGGCGCGCGTCAGACCCTCGCGGATGATCCGTGCGTTCTCCATGTAGAAGCTGACCAGCCCGGCGGTCTGCTGCTGGCCGGCCTCGGTGTAGACCGCCTCGGCCCCGCGTTGGATGATGTAAGACACGCCGTTAAACTTGGTCGATTGACGACGCCCCCACAGCCCGTGCAACTCAACCATCGAGCCGTCGGCCGCCGTGCCACTGAGACCCTTGGGGATCACCGTAAACGCACACCGGGTCCCGGTGAAGCCCGCGTTCTTGGAGAAGCTGCGGAACTCGATCGCGACCTCCCGGGCGTCTTCGATCTCGTAGATCGAGTGCGGGATGTCCGGATCGGCGATGAACGCTTCGTAGGCCGCGTCATAAAGGATCAGCGAGCCGTGCTGCTTGGCGTAGGCGACCCACTTGGTCAGCGTTTCCTTGCTGGCAACCGAGCCGGTGGGGTTGTTCGGGTAACAGAGGTAGATGACATCGACCTTTGTCGCGGGGATTTCGGGGGTGAAGTTGTTCTCAGCGGTGACCGGGATATAGATGAGTTTCCCGTAGCGGCCGGCGTCGTCGGCCTCACCGGTGTTGCCGATCATCACGTTGGTATCGACGTAGACCGGGTAGACCGGGTCGGTCACAGCGATGGTGTTGTCGTGGCCGAGGATATCGAGGATGCCGGCACAATCACACTTCGAGCCGTCGGAGATGAATATCTCATCGGCGCTGATATCGCAGCCGCGCGACAGGTAGTCGTGCTCGGCGATCGCTTCACACAGGAAGGGGTAGCCCTGCTCCGGGCCGTAGCCGTGGAACGATTCGTGCTGGGATTGCTCATCGACCGCCTTGTGCATCGCGACGATACAGGCCTCGGGTAGCGGCTCGGTCACGTCGCCGATCCCAAGCTTGATGATCTTCTCCGCCGCGTCGGGGTTCGCCTTGATGAACTCCGCTACACGCCGCCCGATCTCGGGGAAGAGGTAGCCGGCTTTGAGTTTCAGGAAGTTGTTATTAATCGTGGGCATAGTTCAATCCGTTGTAACAGGGATGAACGCAGATAAACGCGGATAAGAAGTCGGGCCTGATACAGTATGCACGGCTCTATCTGCGTGCATCCGCGTTCATCCCTGTTTCTTTGTATGTCTCTTCTCTACGCCTCTGTGTCTCTGTGGTTAATTCAGTTTATCTAATGCAAAAGACTTCGCGGTCTCCAGCGCCTGGGGGATTTTTGCGGGGTCTTTGCCGCCGGCCTGGGCGGA
>JAJDCW010000285.1 GCA_029260635.1 Phycisphaeraceae bacterium
CCTCCTTCGGGCATTGAATCTTTCACCTTATTCCGGCCTAGGCTATCACTTACGGTGCGTGAATACATCTGAAATTCCATTTTATTCGACTCATAAACAAACTTCAAGTCAAAGATGTGGAATACCGCAGTTTTCTTATTAAATCGACGATGACACAGATCTTTAAAATATACACAAGTACTTATTTAAACTGATTTTATGGCATTTCGAACACGTCTTCATGGCGTATCTCCAGCGTAATCCTCTCCGGGCCCAAGCGGATCAAAGCTTCTACTTAGATGAATATCAGTTTTATGCGAGCAGATCGGCCAGAATCGGGTGAAGCGCTACCGGCTTCTCCGCACTACCGACCGCGGCGCGTATATGCGATGTATCACAAGCTTGTGAATGCCAATCCGGCCAGCGGAAGTCTTCTGATCCGGGGGCCTGCCCTAGATAAGGACTGCCGCTTGGGTGGCGGTAGAGATCGATCCCCGCAACGGCCGCTTCTTTCTGCAACGCGACGGCGAGCAACAACAAGAACACGCCGGTCGTGGGGTACGGCTGCCCGGGGCGGTGCCTATACAAGCCCGCCCGTATGAGAAGCGGCAGGATCGGTACGGGTCGTGGCAAGCCCGCACCGACAAAGTCGATCATTGGATTGCCCGGCAGGAACATGTGCATCAGCAACGGGCGCTGCTCAGGCGGTGTCGCGTTGAACCTCTCGGCGAAGCGATCCAACGACACCGGCTTGTCACCAATCATCACGCCCACGGGGTCGCCTTCAAAGACATCTCGTGTCGCATACGTCGGGTCGGTCACAACCACCCCGTCGTGTGCCTGATCAGCCGACCATTTATCCGCCGTGCTGGGGCCCCGTCCCAGCACCAATAACCGGTCATACTGCGCGAACCAGTCAATCAACACCTGACAGGGATCCGACGAACCACTCTTTTCAAGTAGTGGAAGCTTGGTGTTATGGCGCCAGCTTTCGACATAGCCGCTTCCCCAACGGTGATCTTTACGGATATCGATATCCAGGTCCAGAGGCTGATGGGGCGTGTCTTTCATCCCCATCTCCCACCAGCACTGCCCGCAATGGTTGTGCTCGTGCGAAACGACCTCGGCACCGATCGATTCCAGGGCCGGGCCGATCCAGCCCATACAGTGGTCGCAGTAGTCCTCGTCCGCATTCCGGTCGTTATCCAGCAGAAACCCTTTGCTTGGACACACGCGCATATCCATGCGTAAAACATTCTTCTGCTCATCCAGCGTGAACGTCCAGTCGCATTGCTCCTCTTCACCGGTCTTGACCCAGGTGTCATAGAGCCCACGCAGACCACGCTCGCCCCCCGCCTTGATGTAATGACTCTGTGAATCCTCGGCGATCGCCTCCGCCCAAAGCTTCGCCACGGCGTCCTGCCCAAAACGCCTGCGTATGTAGTGGAACGTCCAATCGTAGTACCCGCAAAAATCCTGACATCCAAGCATCACCCCACCCCTTTCGCTTCGTGTGTGATCGGGATAAACCGCTGCACGCAGGAACCCATACCGCCTTCGCGTTCGAAGCGGTACCCGGCCGCGGACGCCATCGCCCCGCAGGTGTGGTCGCAGTGTTCGCAGAAACAGTCGAGGATCTCACGCTTGCTGTCGCGCAGGTGCTTGATCGCCGGGCACACACTGATATCAAGCACGACCGATTTACCTTCGACAGCAACGGCCACCTGCGCGTTCGGCTCATTAAGGAAATAGGTCTGCCAATCCTCCGCCAGCAAAGGCGCACCACCTTCCGCCCAGCGGGCAGAGCGTTCGCGGTAATATTCCATACCGAGGTTCTGCCAGTAATCGATCAGCACGTCCTTGCCGTACTCGTCATGGATATGCCGGGCGATCGCGTTGACAGCAAAATAAAAATCTGGGGCCGACATCTTGTGTCCTCTCGATGAATCCGTGCACACCATCCGGCGAGACGGTCATAATCTAGGTCGCTGCGGCCCACGCCTGTCGGTAGGCCCGTTGGTTATGAGTCTGGGGCTGATACTCTGCACGGACACGCACCCAACGATCTGCTATCTCGGCAGGCGATACCTGCTGCAAACGACTTGCCGCCAGGATCGCGGCCCCAAGACTCGTGGGCTCGGGACACGCCGTGGCTTGTACCGTTAGCCCTGTCATGTCGGATTTGATCTGCAACCACAGCGGGCTGCGTGCCGCGCCGCCCGCCGAACGAATATACGTCGGGGGCTCGTTGCCGGTCAACGCCGTGAGTTGTTCTTCTAACGCGCGGGCCACCCCCTCAAGGATCGCCCGGACCCGGTGCGCGGGGGTGTGCTGATCTGTCAGATGCAAAAACATCTGATCGGTCCCCGAAAAATCATCGCGATTGAGTCTTAACCCGTCCGCACCGGGAGACAGGTCGGCGGCCGGTGCACACATACGGTCGTATTCCGGCTTGTCGGGCAGGTTGTGGCGGTAGGCCTCCAACAGGTTCGCAGACGTGTTCCCGAACACCATCTGATACCAGGTGTTCTCATCATGCCCCGGCCCCTGAAACACACCGGCTGGCATCTCGGGGCTGAAACGATCGGCACACCGGACGCTCGCCAATACCGTCCCAGTCGTCTCGGAGACACCGCCGGTGTGGACGTTGCCCGCGCCGATCGCGCCGGCGTACTGGTCTAAACATCCGACGGTGTACCGGCAATCTCCCGGCAAGCCCAGAAGCGTTGCAATCTCCGGTTTAATCACACCCATGTCAGAACCCGCGCGAACCACACGCGGCAGCCAGTCCGTCGGCACGCCCACGGCTTTGCACGCATCGGCACGCCAACCCAAGGCCTGGATATCAACGAGTCCGCTCAGCGCCGCCATCCCCGCCTCGGTGACGTGCTCACCGGTCATCCATAGGGTTAAATAGTCACTGATCATGCAGACCCGCCGGGCCCGTGCCCAGATATCAGGTTGATGATCCTTAAGCCAGAGCAATTTTGCACATAAAAACTGCCCACTCATCTCGGCGATGCCGGTCTCTCGGTAGAAATCTTTTTCTTGTGCAAGCTGCTGGATCGCAGGCTCCGCGGGACACGCCCGGTCATCCGGCCAGAGGATAATCGGTGTCAGGGGTTCATCCTGTTTATCAAGCAGCAGAAAACTGTTTGCCTGCGTCGCAAAACATATTGCTGATACGTCCGACAGACCGCCGGGTAATTCGCCGCCGAGTTCTTGTATCGCCGTGGTCAACGCTTGATAGAACTCACCCGCATCCAGTTCGTACTTGATGCCATCAATCACTTGGATCGGTGGCGCAGCCCGACGAACTGCCAGCACCTGCCCGTTGCCATCAAAGAGGCAGAGCTTGTAGTAAGTCGTGCCCAGATCGATTGTGAGTATCTGCTTCAAGCCCGAACTCCCATCATGTTCTAACGCCGTGTGCCGTCTGATCATGTGCCAACAACTCAGCCGTCGCCTCCACCAACAACAACCCGCTGTCGGGGCTTCGGAATACGGCGTTGCCCGACTCATAAGTACCGGCCTTAACCGCCTGCTCCGTGACGAGGTAGCCTTCCAGGTCGCCGTTGGCGAGCGTGACCACGTGACAATCTGAAAATTGCTCTTTGATCGATAACGCGAACTCAACGAACACCTCGCCGGGCCAGCCGACGAACGACCAACCACCAACACTTATCACCTGTACCACCGCGGGCATACAGGCCTCGGCGGCATCGACCATACGCCCCGACTCCGCAGCACGCGCAAGCGTCGCGGTCTCCCCGGCACCAAACCAGTCGCACTCGGCGCTGCGGACCTGCGTCCGGGGAGCACCGCTTTCTTTGAGTTGCTCGAAACGTTGTTTAGCCTGCCGAAGTTCCGCTTCTGCGTCGGCTATCGCCGGCAGCTCACGTAGCGGCAATGACAACGACCGCGCCGCACACCTGATCGGCAAACCCGCTTCGTAAATGATCGTAGATAGAGCCTCGGCAACCGATCCACCCAGCATCGAACCCAGCCGGTGGGTTTCTTCCAGCGTGTTTGATATCGTGACGTGCCGGGGACTCTGATTCCCTGCGGCGCCCATGTGATAGACCACCGGGCATTTTTCACCGATCACTTTTTCTTGCAGGTACTGCCGAGTCAGGCCGGGGAAGTCCCCGCTGATCACCGTTGAGTCTTCGTGTAATACGGTCGGGTGCATCGAGCAGACCACCATGACACCGATGTACGAATCATCTTTGATTGATTGAACGGCGAGCACCGGCACTTCCGGGATACTCACACCCTTAGGGTCGTGGCGGTTCCCACCAAGCCCCGAACCGTCCGCAACACCCAGCCCGACTTTCGCCGGCCGAGCCTCGGCGCAGGCGCACTCGGCGGCGGCCACGATGCCGTCTTCTAATTGTTGCAGGTAATCCGGGTCCGGATCGGGCACCACCGGGTCCGCCTCGTTGCTGACCATCTTGACGGTCACAGGGCCGGAATGCGTGTGCGTCGCGGTGACCATCACGTGCGCTACGGGCACGCCGGTCGCCTCCTCGATGCGCCTCCGCGCCCGATCCGCCAGCCGCTTGGGGACAAAGATGACATCATTCGCGATGAACAGTGTGGAGGTTTCACCATCGCTGAGATACAACGCGGAGGCCAGCAGAGGGTCATGGGCCGAGGTGCTCTGACGCTCGATATGCGGGTACCCATACAGAAAACATGACCGCTTGGGTGTGATATCCACCGCAGCGGCCCCGGATACGAGTTGACCAGTTCGGGGCATGACGACCCTTGTAGTGACGGGCCCGGGCGATCCAACCGCATCGCAAAATGACACGATTTACCGGGCCGGTATTGACATCTGACTCAAAGATCATATTGTTATAACAAATATTGTCAAGGCCCTTCCCAAGGGATAGCCCCAAATGACCGCACGAACCACCGCCTACAACCGCCTGGCCGACACGCTCCGCCACCGCATCCTCGGCGGGCAGTGGCAGGCCGGGCAGCAGCTCCCCACCGAGCAGGCGCTGTGCGAAACATTCAGCGCATCGCGGATCACGGTCAGGCGAGCCCTACAGATATTGGAAGAGGAACTGCTCGTCCGCCGAAGGCAGGGCTCCGGCACCTTCGTCAGCCCCACGCCGACCCGGAAGATCCCGATCCTCAACACCGACTACTTCGGCAGTATTGTCAGACACGCGCCGGACCTGCAACGAAGGATAGAGAAATCCGACTGGGTGCAGGCCGACGACAACTTCGCAGAGCAGCTGGACGTTCTCCCCGGGGATCAACTACTGCACACCATGCGCGTGGATGAGCTGCGGGGCGAGCCGGTCGCCGGGGATGAGCTGTGGCTGCCCGAACGCTTTGCCTCACTCGTCACCGAAGATCATCTCGCCGGCCTGGATTTCCTGGATCACTGGCAGGCGATCCAGAACATCACACTTGAGTACGGCACGCAGACCATCGAGGCCGCCCGAGCCCGCGCGCCCTGGACCGGCCTGCTTAACGTGAGGTCGGGCGACCCGCTGCTGCGCGAAACCAATATCCTCTACCTGACCTCCGGCCAAAGGGCGGCCGCCATCGTCAGCTACTACAGGCACGACTACTTCCGCTTCGATGCAACGATCAGCATCAGGCCCGGCGAACCCGTCGCACTGCAAAGCGAGGCCGCCCATGGCTGACCTGGTCATCACAAACATCCTTGCGCTACAGCCGGGTGAAGGCGTGATCGGCACGTGTTTAACTGTTTCTGCCGGGAAAATCGCCTATATTAGCGATTCACAAGACCCGATCGGCCAAGCCGATGTCATCGACGGCGGCGGTCGGCTGCTCACACCCGGTCTAATTGACATCCACACCCACGGCCTTCACACCTTCCTCTACGAAGAATCACCTGAGCAGCTTGTCCGTTGCACCGAGGTCTTGCCGAGATACGGGACTACGAACGTGCTGCCGACGCTATACACCGTGATGAACCGCAAGTCGTTGAAGTATCTGGAATCGCTTTCGGGGGCGCTGGATTCGGTGGATCACGTATGCGTGCCGGGTTTCCACCTGGAGGGGCCTTTCCTGGCTCTGGCCGGGGCGGGCGCGGAGACGGTGCCCGGGGATGTAGGTTTATTAAAAGAAGTCCTGGCCGCGGCGGGCAGAGTCAAGGCCATGTCCATCAGCCCGGACACGCCAAATATCCTGCCGGTCATCGAACACCTCTGCGAATCGAAAATCGTTCCGTTCATCACCCACACCCACGCCTCGGTTGAGCAGACCGTCGCCGCGCTCGAAGCCGGGGCCCGACACGCCACGCATTTCTACGACGTCTTCCCCGTGCCTGATGAAACCGAGCCCGGCGCTCGCCCGGTCGGCGCGGTGGAAACGATCCTCGCGGACAGCGGTTGCTCGGTTGACTTCATCTGTGACGGCGTCCACGTCCACCCGATGGCGATCCGCGCGGCGGTTGCGGCAAAGGGCTGGCGGGGCGTGGTCCTGATCACCGACTCCAATATCGGCGCGGGTCTGCCCGCGGGACGTTTCGAGACGCCCTGGGGCTTCCCGGTAAGGACAAGCGACGACGGGCCTGCACGGAACGACGACCCGGGCAGCCCGATGTACGGCACACTCGCGGGCAGCTCACTGACGATGGACAGCGGCATCGGGAACCTGCGCCGCTGGCTTAACCTGCCCGACGAGCAGGTCTGGGCGATGGGCACGCTCAACCCCGCACGGCTATTGGGCCTGAAAAATAAAGGCGATCTGCATACCGGCGCAGACGCCGACCTTGTGCTTTGGGACGAACAGCCCGACGGCAGGCTCGTCGCCAACCGGACGTGGACCGGTGGGCGTTGTGTGTTTACCCGCTGATTCGGACAAAGAAAGTGAGACGACATGGACCAGACAACATTCAGCTACGACCCCTCCGCCTGCGTCCCGTTCAAGGATAAGCAGGCGATCGAACGCGCCCGGAAGATCAAGCGGGTCGATATCGAGAAGCACCCGAACCCCGATTTTCGCATCCACGTGGTGAAAGATGACGACCTGGTATTCATGTGGATCGCGGACATGTATTCGCGTATCAAGCTGGCGGCCGACGAGGGCAAACGCTGCGTCATGCTCATGCCCAACCCTTGGCCGGGTTACAAGCACCTGGCGCGGCTGATCAACCAGACACGGCTGGATTGCAAGCACGTCTGGTGGTTTATGTTGGACGAGTACGCCGACCAGGATGGCAACATCGCGCCGGAAGGCTGGGATCTGGGTTTTATGTATTCGTTCCTGCGTTTCCTGTGGAGCGATATCGATGAAGACCTGCGTCCTCCACGCTCCCAGGTCACCGGGATCAACGAGCAAACGATCAACCATTACTACGACCTGATGCAAGAGGCTGGCGGGCTGGATATCAGCTACACCGGCCCGGGCTGGACGGGGCACCTGGCGTTTGTCGAGCCGGACGCGCCGGAGTTCGCCGGCACGCTCGAAGAGTTCAAGCAGATGGGAGCGCGTGTCTGCACACTCAGCCCGTTCAGTATCGCTCAGAACTCCTTGCACGGGTGCTTCGGTTACAGCGGGGACCTCGCCGCGGTCCCCCCCAAGGGCGCGACCGTCGGTCCCAAGGAAATCATCTCGGCCAGACACCGCTGGGAGATGGCGGGTATCGGGGTGCACGGCACCGCCACCAGTTGGCAACGCCTGACCGCCCGGCTGTGCTACCACGGCCCGGTGACTCCCAAGCTGCCCTCTTCCATCCTCCAAGAGCTTCGGACCGACTGCTATATCACCGAAAACATCGCCCAAGACATTGAGATGGACTGGGACAAGGGCTACTGACCGGCCAAAATCCATTTTAACCCGTTTTTAACCAGTAACGGGGGGTTGCATCTCGCCCTAAAATGTTTAATATGAACATAAATGAACATTAATTCACACAACCCCAACCCCGGCCACTCCCCACGACACAGCCAAATCCTCCAGATGATCCATCGCGAAGGCGGCTGTGCGGTGGACGATTTAGCACTGAGTCTGGGCGTCAGCGCCATGACGATCCGGCGAGATCTGCAGGAGTTGGCGGATGCTGGCCACGTGCTGAGGACGCATGGCGGAGCGGTCCCCACGGCGCGGGTCAGCTTCGAGTTCCGCTTCTTAAAAGATGCACAAGACAACGCTCAGGAGAAAGACCAGATCGCGGGGCTGGCGGTCCGATACATCGCCGACGGCGATTCGGTTCTGCTGGACTCAAGCACCACGACCCTCGCGATCGCCCGTCGGCTTCGCGGCAGGTCCTTAACGGTCATCACCACGTCGCTCCCGATCGCATCGGAGTTATACGGCTGTACCGGCATCGACCTGATCCTGCTGGGCGGGTCACTTAGAGACGACTCTCCCGACCTCGCGGGCCCGATCACCGAAGCCAACCTCGAAACGCTCCACGCCCAGATCGCGTTCATCGGCGCCGACGGGATCGATGACCAGGGGATGATCTACAACGAGTCCGTCACGCTCGGCCGGATGCTTGAGAAGATGGCTGCATCAGCAAAAAAAGTATACGCCGTCGCCGATCACTCGAAGATCGGGCAGGCGGCCCTGAAACGGTTTGGTGACATCAAGGAATGGGAAGGCCTGATCACCGATGCCGGGCTCGATCCCAAATGGAACCAGAAGTTCAAGCGTGCCGGGGTCAAAGTCATTCAGCCACAACATATCCAAAACACAACCGTATCATCGGCTTAACAGGAGAACCGTATGACAACCGCAACGACAAGCATCTGGGGCAGTGTCGACCTGAACAAGGTCCCAAACATGGTGACCGAAGCACCCGGGCCTAAGAGCAAGGCCTATCACGACCGATGCACTAAGTTCTTCAAGGGGCTCTCCGGCCAGGTCAAGCTCTTCCCGGTCACGTTCGAGTCAGGCGAAGGGTGTGTGCTGACCGACGTCGATGGCAACCAGTACATCGACTTTTCGTCGGGTATTTACGTCACGACGCTGGGACACTGCCACCCGAAGATCAGCGAGGCGGTCGCCAAGCACGCCAAGAAGATGATGAATTGTCACGACTTCACCACGCCGATCAAGACCGAATTGGTCGAGAAGCTGGCCGAGGTGTTGCCGGGTGATCTGAACGGGTTCCAGTTCTATGACTCCGGATCGACCGCGGTCGCAGCGGGTCTGCGTGTGATGCGTGCCGCCAGTGGCAAGAACGAGATGCTCAGCTGCTTCTACGACTACCACGGCAAGACCTACGGCGGTGTTTCATTGGGGCATATTCGTTCACCTGTATATGGCGCCGTCCGTGCCCCCGGTGCTCATATGGTCCCCCGTCCCGACGAGTACCGCCCGATCTGGACCAAGGACGATGGCACGATCGACACCGACAAGTACATTGAGTTCTACGACCAGTACATCGACAAGGGCACGGTCGGCAACGTCGCTGGCTTCGTCCTCGAACCGATCCAGGGCTGGGGCGGATCGATCATGCCGCCCGATGATTTCTTCCCCAAGCTGCGGAAATACTGCGACGACAACGGCCTGCTGATGATGATCGACGAGGTCCTCGCCAGTTGGGGCCGGACCGGCAAGTGGCTGTGCATGGAGCACTGGGGCGTCGTCCCCGACATCGTCACGATCGGCAAGGGCTTCGGCAACGGCTTCCCCGTCACCTGCGTCGCCGTGCGTGAACCCTACAAAGAAAGCTTCGAGTCGATCTCCGCCTCGAGTAGCTACGGCGGCAACCCGATGGCCTGTGCCGCGGCCTTGGCTTCGACGCAAGTCATCGAAGAGGAAAACCTCCTGGAACGTGCGACCCACCTCGGCGAGATCGCGCTGAAACGCATGGAGGAGATGAAGAAAGAACACCCCATCATCGGCGATGTCCGCGCCAAGGGCTGCCTGATGGGCATCGAACTGGTCAAGGATCGGACCACCAAGGAACCCCTTAATGAAGCCGGCGTCAAGGTCTACCAGAAGGCCTTCGCCAAGGGCCTGGCGTGGATCCCCGCCGGCCACATCCTCCGCATGAGCCCGCCGATCGTGATGGACGATGCCACCCTGCTCAAGGGCATGGACATGATCGATGAAGCGATCGGCGAAACAGAACGTGAACTCGGATACGCCTGATAACTTTTACTTTAGAACTTAGGGATTTTCATCTATGTCATGTGTAACGCCTCGACTCAATCGTATGTTCGGCAGCGACGGCAAGTGCTTCGATGTTGCGATCGACCACGGATTTTTCAATGAGTACGGCTTCCTCAGCGGGATCGAAGACCTCGGAGCGGCGGTCAAGACTGTGGTCGATGCCGGGCCCGACGCGATCCAACTCACACTGGGCCAGGCCCGGCACGTGCAATCGGTTCCAGGCGACAAGCCGTCACTGGTGCTGCGTACCGACGTGGCCAACGTTTACGGCAAGGAACTGCCCCGGTCGATCTTCAGCCTCGCGGTCGATGAGGTCGTCGAACACGCGTTGCGTCTGGACGCCGCCTGCCTGTGCGTTAATTTGTTTCGTATGCCCGGCGAACCCGAGATCCACGAACAGTGCATCCGCAACATCATCAAGATCAAATCCACCAGCGACCGCTACGGCATGCCCGTGATGATCGAGCCGCTGGTCTTCCAGCCCAACGAGAAGGCCGGCGGGTACATGGTCGACGGCGACGTCAAGAAGATCTCACCGCTGGTGCGTCAGGCCGTCGAACTCGGTGCCGACGTGATCAAGGCCGACCCGACCGACGACCCCGCCGACTACCCCGAGGTCGTCACCAACGCCTGCGGCATCCCCGTGCTTGTCCGAGGTGGCGGCAGAGTCAGCGACGATGAAATCCTTAAACGCACCGAAGCACTGATGAATCAGGGCGTCGCCGGCATCGTCTACGGCCGAAACGTGATCCAGCACGACAAACCGGCGGCGATCACCAAGGCGCTGATGGCGGTCGTCCACGACGGCGAATCCGCATCGCAAGCCCTCTCACACCTTAAGTAAGAACAGGCGAAACACTCGTGTCAAATAAACGCATTATTCGTTTCGGGATCATCGGCTGCGGTCTGATGGGTAAAGAGTTCGCCAGCGCGGTCGGGCGTTGGTGCCATCTTGGTGGTTTGGATTTTGAGCCAAGGATTACCGCGGTCTGCGATCCTAACAAAGCCGCCGCCGACTGGTTCGCCGACAACGTCGGCACGGTCAAACAGGTCACCGCAGATTATCAAGACCTACTTAAGTCCGACGACGTCGATGCGATCTACTGCGCGGTGCCTCACCACCTGCACGCCAGCCTCTATGTCGATATCATCCAATCCGGCAAGCACCTGCTCGGCGAGAAGCCCTTTGGGATCGACCTTGAAGCCAACCGACGCATACTCGAAGCCATTAAAGCCAACCCGGATGTCCTGGTGCGTTGCTCGTCGGAGTTCCCCTTCTTCCCCGGCGCATTCCAGATCGTCAAATGGGTCAATGAGGGCCGCTTCGGCCAACTGATCGACGTCGAGGCCGGCTTCTGGCACAGCAGCGACCTGGACCCGCGTAAACCAATCAACTGGAAACGCCAGATCAAAACCAACGGCGAGTACGGCTGCATGGGCGACCTGGGTATGCACGTCCTGCACCTGCCCTTGCGTTTCGGATGGCAGCCGCTGAATGTCCGTGCGTTGCTATCGAACGTGATGCCGAAACGCCCCGGGTCCGATGGGCAACCTGCCGACTGCGAGACCTGGGACAATGCCATCCTCGCGACCGAGTTCGACCACGAAGCCACGCGCGTCCCGATGACGCTGTCCACCAAGCGTATCGCACCGGGCAACGCCAACACATGGTTTATCCGCATCAACGGGACCAAACTCTCCGCCCACTTCAGCACCAAAGAATCCTCCACCCTGCGCTACCTCCCATACGAGCCCGGCGGCGACCAGGCCTGGCATGTCCTGGATACCCCCCACGTTTCCGCATACCCGTCGATCACCGGCCATATTTTTGAATTCGGCTTCTCCGACGCCATCCTCCAGATGTGGGCCGCGTTCTGCGACGAACTCTGCCGCCCCGACAACATGAGCCAGCCCTTCACCTGCGCAACACCCACCGAGGCGGCACAGTCACACGCTGTTTTTACCGCGGCGCTGGAATCTCACTCAAAGACGCAGGTTGTGAGTGTCAACTACGATACGATTTGATGTCATCCGCGCTGAATATAGATAAGCAAGCCACTCACGGGTGAGGTTTCCGTATTATATTTTGCGATAGCACCTCCCAGCCTTTGAACGACGTACCCACCCCTCGTTCTCGAACACTTGACCTCGAACTAAAATACATGAATCGCCCGCAGCCTCTTTGGGACGCTATGCATACGATTTGGTAGCGGTCTTGTACCGCCGTGTACGTCGGCAGGTACACTTGAAACTTTATTCTAGAGCGGTGTCTTACTCACGCTCGATTGGGGGGAAAAAAGTATAAACCGTACACCCATTACGGCTGCCCGGTTTCGGCAGGATAGTTCGTTAATGACATACAATGTATCCATTCTTGAGGGGCACAGGCGTGGCCGGTTCAGGCACAACAGGGCTGGCGGATTCCTGCTGGCGGAAATCTGGCCGTCGACGGACGCTCGTTGCTGATTTCTACAACGGTTTCTGTGCAAGCCTACAGCCTGATTCCGGAGGTATCGTCACTGGCCGTTTGGTTGGGGTCTTAGTACTGGCACGGAAACAAGCTTAACGCAGGTCACTTTGCAGCGTTTGTAATCCGTCGCACTACGCTGGTATTGGCACGGCCGATCAATTGGGCGGACTGACTCCGCCCTGGTCATCTTATAGAGTCAAATCAGACTGAACCACTACCGCCACAATTAGCCTTTCAACAACGTTCCATCCTCATGTTTTCCCTTGAGTCTCATGCCGAAATAGCGTTTTGCGTTGTTGAAGCAGATGTCTTCGACGAGGCCGCCGACGAGGTTGTCATCGTCAGGCAGACGCCCGGTTTTAATGTCGGCCCCGAGCAGGTCACACAGGATGCGCCGGAAGTACTCGTGCCGGGGGTATGACATGAACGATCGCGAATCGGTGAGCATGCCGACGAATCGGCTGAGCAGGCCGAGGTTGGATAGGGCATTGAGCTGCCAGCGCATCGCCTCTTCCTGATCGAGGAACCACCAGCCGGAGCCGAGTTGTATGCGGCCGGGCTCACAGGCCTGGCCGGCGCGTCCGCCCTGAAAATTACCGATCATGGCGGCAAAGAGGTAGTTGTCGGACGGGTTGAGGTTGTAGAGGATCGTCTTGGGCAAGTGCCCGCGTTCAGCGAGGGTGCCCATATACCGCGAAAGCCCTTCTGCTTGCGGGTAGTCGCCGATCGAGTCGTAGCCTGAATCCGGCCCGATCCGTTCTATAGCGCGGGGGTTGTTGTGACGCATCGCGCCGAGGTGGAGTTGTCGCACCCATCCCCGCTCCGCATCAAGACCGGCGAGGTGCAGCATCATGAAAACGAGGAAGCGGTCGGCGCTGTTCTGGTCGATCGATTGTCCACGCCTTAGCTGATCGAAGAGTTTACTTGCGTCTGCGACAGAACAGTCCACCACGGGCAGGTGGGTGAGGCCGTGATCTGAAAGCCTGCCGCCGGCGTCGTGGAAGAATTGGTGGCGTAGTTTGAGTGCCTCAAGCAGGCCTTCGAGGCTGTCGCAAGTGGTGCCGGAAGCCTGTTGGATTTGATCGATATAGGTAAACCAGGCGACGGGTTCAGTGGACTTGTACACATGGTCCGGCCTGAACGCGGGGTACACGGCGGTATCAGGAAACAGGTCCTGCGCCCCGATTGTTTTATGCGGGGCCAGGTCGTCGGCCGGATCATCGGTCGTGCATATCAGGGCGACGTTAAACCGGTCAAGTATCGTCGATACCGGCATCTCTTTGAGTTGTCTTTCGGTCTCATCCCAGATGTCCTTGGCGGTGTCGCCATTAAGCAGGCTGTCGATCCCGAAATACCGCTTCAGTTCCAGGTGCGTCCAGTGATAAAGCGGATTGCGTAGGGTGAAAGGGACGGAGCGGGCCCAGGCGAGGAACTTATCGTAAGGGTCGGCTTCGCCTGTAATGTAAGCTTCGTCTACGCCGTTGGCACGCATCGCGCGCCATTTGTAATGATCGCCGTCCAGCCAGATCTCGGTCAGGTTTGCAAAGCAACGGTTCTCGACAAGGTCCTGCGGGGGCAGGTGGCAGTGGTAATCATAGATCGGCTGATCAGCGGCGTGGTTGTGGTACAGCTTCCTGGCCGCTTCACTGGAAAGTAGGAAGTCGTCATCAATGAATGTCATCGTGTAGGTCTCTTATCGCTGGCATGTATCAGATTCAGACGGATTGTAAAGCGCCACAACTATAGGTTATTACTCTGTCGGATGATGATACAACTATTCGCTTGGTGACTGGGGTAAACTGGAATAAGACCTCGTTTACAATACAATAGTCGCGTCCAGAGCGAGAGGCCTAGACGGGTGGATGTGGATGAGTCGGTTGACCCCCTCGGGTTCTTTGGTCCAGTTGTTACGAGAGAATCGGGGGTGGTGTAGTCGCTAGCTGAGCCGTAGGGAGGGGCGCGCAGCCCCGACCGGAGGATCAAGCTAGCGGTGCGGCCGGGAAAGCCCCAGCCGCGGGTTCATCTAACGTTGCGGCGTAGGCCGCGGGGGTCTGCCAGTTCAACGACGAATGTGGTCGGCGATGATTGTAGTACAGCCGCCATTCGTCCAATACGTATCTCGCCTCGGCCAGGCTCAGGAACAGC
>JAJDCW010000286.1 GCA_029260635.1 Phycisphaeraceae bacterium
CTCGATGCTCGGCAGGTGCGGCAGCGGGTCGTCCGACTCGGCCAACGCGCGGATCCCGTTGATGAACCCCGGCTTGGTCACACGCAGGTGCATCGACTCGGGGTCGTGGCAGTCGATACACGACACGGGGTGCTCGACGAGTTTGGTTGCCTCTTCGTAAGGGATGGCGCAGACGACCTCAAACCCCTTGTGCAGTTGTTCGCGTGCATCGGGGCTGTTGAACGGGTCGGTGGCCTCGCCGGGCGCGCCGTGTTCGAGCCCGACCTGGCGGTAGGCCGCGGTGTTCGACGCGTGGCAGTGCAGGCAGGCACCGGGCTGCTTGACCTTGTGGACACGCTCGGTCTCGCGCTGATCGGAGAGCATGTAGGCGTGCCCGCGGTCCTCACGGTAATCAAAACTGAAGGCGTACCCGGCAAACAGCGTCTGCCAGTCCGGGTCTTCCTCGACGTGCTGATACGCCTCGCTGCCGCCCCAGCGTGTTCTTTCGGTGTCGACGGTGCGTTTATACCCGTCGTACTGCCTGGGAAAGTTCTTCCCCCATTCGGCGGGGTCGGTCGTCGTCTCATCGACGTCGGCGATCTTGAAGACCACCTGCTCAGCCTCGGCCTTGTGCTTGGCGATGTTGCCCATCAGCATGAACACCAACCCTGTCACCACCGCCGCCAGCACGATCACCACCAGGTAGGGCAGCTTCGATGGCTTAGTATAAGTCGATTCAGATGAGCCGGAACTATCAACGCGTGGGGCTTTGGGCATGATGTTCTCCTGATTCACTCCCCCGGGTTAGACGGCCCCCGGGTTATTTTGTCGGGCCGTGCCCGACCGACCGGTGGCAGTGTACGCAATTGGCTTCCTCGCCGTGAGTCGCCGCGTAGCTCTTGATCTGTGAGACGAATTCCCGGTGGCAGTCGATGCAGTTCTGCTGCAGCGCGTCCTTGTTGACCTGACGGATCTGGATCGGCTCGTGGAAGTTCTCGAGCGTGAAGGCTTTGGAGTGCTGATAGCCGTTTTCGGCCTTGGCCAGGTACTTGCCGATCAGGTCGTGCGGGACGTGGCAGTCGTTACAGGTCGCGACCGCGTGGTGACTGGCCTTCTGCCAGCTGTCGTACTGGTCATTCATAATGTGGCAGTTGGCACAGGCCGCGGGGTTGTTCGAGAGGTAGGACGTGCCGTCCGCGTAGTAGAAGGTGTATCCCCCCGCCCCGAACATCACACCGAGCATGATGCTCAATGCCAACCCCCAGGCGCTGATGTTCAACCATCGGATCAAGACGGTTCCGCCTTTCTATCTACCCGACAAACCCAGTCACCCGGCCTCATATCGCCTTGAACTCATCGGCCTAGTTACCGCCTATCCTGCAAACTAAACCTAAATGTATCTTATATTATATTAATAGCAACCCCATCCCGGGCCCGATTTCCGATCACTCCTCGCGCACCTCGGCGGTGTAGTTAGGGCTTTCCTTGGTGATGCTGATGTCGTGGGGGTGGGATTCGATCAGAGACGCCCCGCTGACGCGGACGAAACGCCCTTCGTTTCGCAGCAGCTCAACGGTCTGTGTCCCGCAGTAGCCCATCCCGGCCTTGAGCCCGCCGACCATCTGGTATACGAAGTCCGACAGCGGCCCGCGGTAGGACACACGGCCCTCGACCCCCTCAGGCACCATCTTGTCGCGTTTGATCCCCTTCTGGCTGTAGCGGTCGGCCGAGCCTTTCATCATCGCGCCCTGCGAACCCATGCCGCGGTAGGTTTTGTAGCGTCGGCCATGGTGAATCACCATCTCGCCGGGCGATTCGTCTAGCCCGGCAAACAACGAGCCGAGCATCACGCAGGACGCCCCGGCCGCCAACGCCTTGGTGATATCACCGGAGTGACGGATCCCGCCGTCGGCGATGATGGGTATATCAAGCGGGTCGGCTGCCCGGCAGGCGTTGGCGATCGCCGTCAGCTGCGGCACCCCCACGCCGGTCACCACCCGCGTCGTGCAGATGGACCCCGGCCCGATCCCGACCTTCACGGCGTCCGCCCCAGCTTCGATCAGGTCGCGCGCCCCCTGCTCGGTCGCGACGTTGCCGGCAACCACATCAATGTTGTAACGGGCCTTCACCGCCTTGACCGTGTCGATCACGTTCGACGTGTGCCCGTGGGCCGAGTCCACCACCAGCACATCGACCTCGGCTTTGATTAAGGCATCCACACGGTCCAGCTGATGCACCCCCACCGCCGCCCCGACACGCAGCCGACCACGCTCGTCGCGACAGGCTAAAGGGAACTGCGAGAGCTTCTCGATATCGCGCATCGTGATCAGCCCGGTCAGGCACATGTCCTGATCCACCAGCAGCAGCTTCTCAACCTTGTTTTTATTCAGGATCGCCAGCGCCTGCTCGAGCTTTGTGGTCGGCTCCCCGGTCACCAGCGGCTGGGCGGTCATAATCTCGTGGACGGCCTTGTCGTCATCCGGCAGGAACATCATGTCCCGGCGGGTGATGATCCCGACGACCTTCCCATTGGTCTTGCCATCCACCGTGATCGGCACGCCGGAGATATTCTGTTCGGCCATCAGGTCCCGCGCGACGCTAGCCGGCGCGTCCGGCGGCAGCGTCACCGGGTCGGTGATCACCCCGTTGGCCGACCGTTTGACCTTGGTGACCTCGCGGACCTGCTGATCGATCGACAGGTTCTTGTGGATGAAGCCCAGCCCGCCCTCCTGCGCCAGCGCGATCGCCAGCGAGGACTCGGTGACCGTGTCCATCGGGGCGGAGAGAAGCGGGATGTTGAGCCTGACGTTCGCGGTCAGCCGGGTCGCCGTATCCGCCAGGGCGGGGACGACCTCGCTGCGAGCCGGGGTCAGCAGGACGTCGTCGAAGGTGATGCCGTCACAAAGGATTTTGTGTTCCATAGACCACTGATACCGCCACGGCGGGCCGCCGTCAAGAAGACCTGACTTGGACATCTAGTTAGCGGGTCTAGAGTTCCTTGCATGACGATGACCCGTCATTCCCGCGCAGGCGGGAATCCACGTGTTCCACTTTACAAAGACATGGACCCCCGCCTGCGCGGGGGTAACGGGATTCTGGAGGTTGACGGGATTCGGGGGTATATCATCACGCCACCCGATCCAGTAAAAGCTCAATGCACGCAAAAAGAAAACCGGCCGCCCCGAGGGACGGCCGGTGTTTAGTATCACTTGTCGGTCAGGCCACCGAGGCCCGGGCGAAGGGGCCTGATTACTTGCTGGCGACTTCGTCGGACTCATTGAAGCCGTATTCTTGATAACCGAGCAACGCGTTAGAATTCTCGTTCCAGGTCACCCCGGCGCTGGTCACGTCGAGTTCGTTGCCGCCGTCTTTCAGTTTAGTGAACAGCCGGTCCGCCTCGATGCTCTCGAACGAGCCATACTTGGTATCCAGGGCGGACTCGTTCTCGAACGAGGCGCTGCCGTCACCACGGCCGACGCTGCCGGCCCACTTCTCGTCGTCCTCGGTGGTGTGGATGCTGTAGAGCTCGTCGTAGGTGGAGACGTTGCCGGAGGAGTGACGTGCACGGTCGGAGATCATGACCGCCTGGGTGTTGACCGACTGCTTCCATTCACGGTTACGGCCGGACTCGCTCGGGCGGACCTTAGCTCCGACCGTGGTGGCCTGTGTCGCGCCGTCGTGGATATTCAGCAGGGCAAACGAGTAGTTGTCTGTGGTGACATCACCGGTCGTCCAGTTGGTCTTGGTTTCCGAGGGGCTGATGGCGTATTCGCCGGTAAAGGCGTTCTCGTCCAGCATGATCCAGAACCGGCCTTCAACGGTGCCGCCGTCACCGGACTGCCCGGTGTCGGAATCCACGGTGCCGTCATCGACGATCAGGAAGCCCTTGCTGTCGGTGCCGGGCATCCGTTCCTTGTTGCCGCCGGCGTAGGTGAACATGCCTTGGACGATGCCGCGGACCTGCGTGGTGCTCTTCATCTGACGTGCCGCACGGCGAGCTGCGCCCAGCGCGGGCAGCAGGATGCCGATCAGCAGCGCGATGATCGAGATCACAACCAGCAGCTCGATCAGTGTAAAACCTTTGCTACGTTTCATTTCATTCGCTCCTAATTCTAAATTGTAGTGACAAAATCACTGTCGAAACCTATAGAACGTTTCGGCTTCGGTGATGTTGAGTTCGGAAGGGCCGCTTCTGTCCCGTGAACAATACGCACACGGTAATGGATAGACGGATAATGGCGTGTTAGGCCTTCCCGATGTTCAAGCAATCGACACCGACGCGTTCTGGCGGGATGAAACGTTCATCCCTGTTAAAAGCATACCTTATTTTATCTCGGTTGGCAGGGTTTCGTGCGCCCCTGGAATCCCCCCGGAGCACCCCCGGAGCCCTGACCAACACATTATATTGTAGCAGAATCAAAGCCCAGACGCCTGGCGCGGGTGGCATTAATTGTGGAATATATCATAATAATATACTATTTATAGACTTATACAGCATAAAGGGTTGCCCCTCGCCACAGGCGGCTCGATCAACCCGCTGATATCATGCCCCCATGACCGAGCCAACAAATCCATCCCCGATCCATCGCCCCAGGCGGCTGCGGCGCAGCCCAGCTATCCGGCAGGCTGTACAGGACACCTTGATCCCCGTCGGTGGGCTGGTCTACCCGCTTTTCGTGGCTGATCTGGGGCAACCCAAACCCGTGGCTTCGATGCCCGGCGTGAGTCAGTTGCCCGTCGATACCGCGATCCAGACGATTAAAGACCTCTCAAGGGACGGCCTAAAGCAGTTCATTCTTTTCGGCGTCACCCCCGGGTCTAAAAAAGATGCGCAGGGCAGCTACGCCGCCGACCCTGACGCCCCGGCCAACCGCGTTCTGCAAGCCGTGCGCGACGCCGGGCTCGACGTGGTCATGCACGCGGACCTGTGCTTCTGCGAGTACACGGACCACGGGCACTGCGGCGTTCTGCACGATGACGCGAAGCAAGGCGGTGCCGTTGTTGATAACGACGCGACGCTGATAAACCTCGGCAAGACCGCGGCAGCGCAGGCCTCGTTCGGCGCGGATGTCATCGCGCCCTCGGGCATGATCGACGGGATGGTCGGAGCGATCCGTGGCGCACTGGACAACGCGGGGCATCCGAAGGCCGCGATCCTGAGCTACGCCATCAAGTACGCCTCGAGCTTCTACGGCCCATTCCGAGACGCCGGGGAAGGCGGCATGGCCTTCGGCGACCGCAGGGGCTACCAGATGGACTTCCGCCGCAGCCGGGAGTGGCGCACCGAACTGCGGGCCGACCTGGAACAAGGCGCGGACATGGTCATGGTCAAACCGGCGATGGCGTACCTGGACATCATCCGGGGCGTGCGCGACAACTGCGAGGTCCCGGTCGCGGCGTATCATGTCAGCGGGGAGTACGCGATGCTCCACGCCGCCGCCGAGAAGGGCTGGCTGGACCTGAAAGAAACGGCGTTGGAATCGACCTACGCCATCCGCCGAGCGGGTGCCGACCTGATCGTGACGTACTTTGCGCCGCAGTTATTGAAGTGGCTCTCCTGATCGCTGATGTCAGAATGATGATCGCTGATGTCCTGATACCGACCACTTCAGCAATCAGCAATCAAAAATCAGCAATGCCTTAAAGCCCGTATTCGCCCCACCGCTTTTCGACCAGTTCTTTGATCGCCGGGTCCATCTTCAGGATGTCGGGGAAGTCACGGACGGCGTGACCGTTGACCTCTTCGCCCTTGATCTTGCGGGTCGCGTCGAAGCCGATCTTGTGTCCCGCACCCAGCCGTGGCGCGGCGTGGTCCAGGATATCCAAAGGCCCATTGACGACCTCGATATCTCGGCCGGGGTCGCAGTTCGCGCAGAGGTGGAACAGCACCTGCTCGTGGTCGTGGACATCCACATCATAGTCGACCACATAGATCATCTTCGTCCACGCCATCTGCCCCGCCCCCCAGACCGCGTGCATCACCCGCCGGGCCTGCAACGGGTACTCCTTCCTGATCTTGATGAAGACGCAGTTGTGAAACGCCCCGAACATCGGCAGATCGTAGTCGATGATGTCCGGGATCAGCGTCTTGAGTAGCGGCAGGAACAGACGCTCGGTCGCCTTGCCCAGGTAGTAATCTTCCTGCGGCGGCTGGCCAACGACGGTGGTCGGATAGACCGGGTTCGTGCGGTGCGTGATCGCGGTCACGGTAAACACGGGGTAACGGTCGGGCAGCGAGTAGAACCCGGTGTGGTCCCCGAACGGGCCCTCAAAAACCGCCCCCGGGCCCATGTCGGATAGCGGATTTCGGATAGCCGATAGATCGGAACCATCCCCCATCCGTAATCCACCATCCCCCATTGAAATCCCCGGCCCGCCCGCCTCGGTGCTGACATAACCCTCGATCACGATCTCCGCATTCGCCGGTACGTGCATGTCGATCGTCTTGCACTTCACCAGCGGGATCGCCGCGTTATTCAAGAAACCCGCGAAGAGCAGCTCACTGATCCCCGGCGGCAGCGGCGAAGTTGCTGCGTAAGGCAGCACCGCCTCCCCCCCCAACACAATCGCGCAAGGCATCCCTTCTTCTTTTGTTATTTCCTGGTTTAGCGCTTCGCGCTGTTGAGGCCGTCCTGCTCCCCCAATTTCCTGCTTTGCCTTTTCTTTCCAAGCCCGCCAATGCCTCGCCCCGTCGTGGTGCATGTGCCAGTGCATCGCGGTGTGGTTCTTGTCGATCAGCTGCGCCCGGTACATCCCGATATTTCGACTGGGCCGGGGCGTGCCCTCGGGCTTGCCCGCGTCGTCCGGGTGGATCGTGTACATCCCCGCCAGCGTGATGAACCGCCCCTCCCCGGCCGCCGTGCCCGACTGCTCCGGCGTGATGTCGTAGCCACACTCACGCGGGTCGCCGTCGCTTGGCCAGCACTTGATGATCGGCAGCTCAAACAGGTCGATCTGGTCCCCGGTCTTCACGACCTCCTGACACGCCCCGGTCTTCACCACCTTCGGCGCAAACGACGCGATCTTCGCAAGCTCCAGCCCCTTCTTCACCTTCTCAATGATCCCCGTCGGCGGCTCGGGCTTCACAAGCGACTCAACCCGCGCGGCCAGCGCCTCGAACCCGCCGGCTTCACATTGAAGCGCCATCTCCATCCGCCGGTAGCTGCCGAACCCGTTGATTAACAGCGGGAATTCTGAACCTTCGATGTTCTCGAACAGCAAGGCCTTGCCGCCAAGCCCGTGGTGATGTGGATCAAATTCCTTGGCGTACTCGCTCTCACGCGCCGCGGCCGACTTGCTGACACGGTCGGCGATCTCTGTCACCTCGAGTACCGGCGAAACCTGCGCCGAAACACGGTGCAGTTCACCGGCCTTGTCCAGCGCGTCGATGTAGTCTTGAAGGTTGCTGTAAGACAAAGGTTGATCCAGTCACAAGTTCAAGTTGGTAATTAACTCATCTACTCACGTGCTTCCCAGCCATACGGCACATACACGTGGTCAAAGCTGGCGTCATCATACAGATCAAACACACCGTACCCCGGGGGGGTCTCGTGCCAGTCCCCGCCCCACCACGCGCCGCTGACCGCGCCGTCGCAGATGTATGTCACCCCCAGGTACTCCACCCGGTCCACCAGGTGGATATGCCCTGAAACGCACAGCCTAACATTCTTGTGATTGTAGAACAGGTCCTTGATCCGGTGCATGTCGTTGTGCAACAGCGAGCCGGGCACCTGGGTTTTCGAGTCCTTGAAATAGTCTTTAAAGAATGCCGGCGTCACCGACACGATCGGGATGTGCGAGATGACGATGATCGGCGTTGCGGGATCGACACCCGCGAGGTCATTCGCCAGCCAGTCGAACTGTTCATCATCCAGCACCGCCATGTACCCGCCCTGCGGCCTCGGCTGCACGCTGTCGAGCACGATGAAATGCCACCCCGCCTGATCGAAGCTGCGGTACGACTTCGCCAGGCCGTACGCCTGAAGCGCCCACTGCTTGCCCCACAACGCCTCGTCCCCGGTCGTTTCGCTCTTGCTCTTGCTCCACCCCCAGATGTCGTGGTTGCCGATGCAGTGCTGCAACGGCAGCGAGCATTCATCCTTAAGGATGCTGTTCCACAACTGCCACTGCTGCTTGGTGCGCGAATGTGTCGCCGCCAGCGCGTCCATGATCCCGTCGCCGCCGGTGAATATCATCTCCGGCGGATCGTCCAGCGCCTGCGCATGCCGCAACGCCGCCGCCATCCCCTGCCCCGCGCCGCGTTCGGGCTTCACATGGATATCGGTCAGGTGCGCGAACCGTAATACCCGCTTGCGTGGAACTACCGTGTCTTCCGACTCGCTGGCTACCGCCTGGCTCGCGTTCTGAAACAGACCGGCACCGATCCCCGCGCCGACACCCGCCCCTAAAGAACACTTGATGACATCCCGTCGTGTAAGTTTGTTCGCCATCGCAAGCCCCTGTGTGAGATCCCGTAAGTGACTAAGCCCCTAACTCTTTGCCGCGTGCCTCGGCCGCCTTCACCGCATCACTGACGATCTTCTTGATTTGATTCGATTCCATGTGCCCGATCGCCGCCGCCGTGGTCCCGCCGGGGCTGGTGACTTTGCGCCGAAGCTCGGCCGCCGAGTCGGGCGAATCCATCAGCATCCGCGCCGCGCCCACAAGCGTCTGTGATACGAACAATCGAGCGTGCTCGCCCAGCCCCATATCTTCCGCCGCCTGCTGCATCGCCTCGGCCAGGTAATACACATACGCCGGCCCGGACCCGGATACCGCCGTCACCGCGTTCATCAGTTGTTCTTCGACACGCACCACCTCACCCGCCGCGCCGAACAGCTTCATCGCCAACGCCTCGTCGCCCGGTTTGGCGTGTTCGCCCACCGCCAGCCCCGACATCCCCAGCCCCACCATCATCGGCGTGTTGGGCATCACACGGACCACCCGAACCGGTTTACCCACCGCGTCGCACAGCTTCTTCGAACCGATCCCCGCCATGATCGAGATTAACACCTGATCGTCACGGCCGTGTTCCGCCAACTCACCCGCCAACGCGGGCAACACCTGCGGCTTGATGGCCAGCAACACCTGCCCGCTGTTTGCGATTACCTCGGCGTTGGTATCAACCACCTTGATGCCCAGTGATTCAAACACCTGCTTCCGGGCATCGGATGGGTCCGACGCGATCATCGCTTCCGCCGACAGCACACCCTTCGCGATCGCCCCGCGCGCGATCGCCTCGGCCATGTTCCCCGCGCCGACAAATCCCAGCGTGTACCCATCCGCCATCGCGTGTCCCTTATCCCTGCTCGCCCCGGCGTGTGCCCCAGTCGTCACGCTCCTGCTTCGCACCATCTAACAACCGCTTCAACGCCCCGCTGTCGCCCCGGGCCATCACCTTCTTAAATCGGGTCAGTTCATCCATCATCTTGTCCACCGAATCGATGACCGCGTCCTTGTTTGTCTGAAAGATATCGACCCATAACGCCGGGTCGCCCGCTGCGATCCGGGTCGTGCTGGCAAACCCCGTCGAGGCAACCGCCAACGCGTCCCCCCCGTCTTCCGTCACGACCTTCACCAGCATGGACGCCACCGCGTGCGGCAGGTGGCTCACCAGCGCCACACACCGGTCGTGCTTGTTCGGCTCCATCTCGATCACGTTCATCCCGACGGCTTCCCACAACGCCTCCACCAGCTGGATAGCCTGATCGTTCGTCTTGCCCGTCGGCGTCACCACGCAGGGCTTGCCCTCAAACAACTTAGCATCCGCCGCGGTCGGCCCCTGCTGCTCGCTGCCCGCCATTGGGTGCGAGCCGACAAACCGCGTCGCGTCCGGCAACAGCTCATCCGCCAATGCGCAAACCGACGCTTTGGTCGACCCCACATCCGTAATAATCAGACCCGGGTCGTCACACACAGCGACCTTGCCGAAGATCTCCTTGAAGTGTCCCAGCGGCGCCGCCAGCACTGCCAGATGCCTCTCCCCGCCGGGCAGGCCCCGGGCTTCTTCCAGAGCCTCCGCCGTGCTCGTCGTCAGTCCGTCGAAACAGCCCAGTCCCCTAGCCTCTTCGAGCGTCTTCTCCCGTCGGCCGACCCCCACGATCCGCCCGCCAAACCCCCGTTCACGCAGCGCCAGCGCCAGGCTCGCGCCCAGCAACCCCGTCCCGATGATCGTCACCTGCTTCAATTCAAGCATCGCCGGTTTTCCTCGCGTTCAACCCCGGGTAAGATAGCAGGTTAAGCAACAATATGGCACCGGCCCCACGCCGCACGCCACCAGGCCCGTCCGCCCCGGCGGGTGGGAACGCGAAGCAGTCAACAACACCCCGGAGTCACCCCGGAGCCCCCGGAGAAACCGCCATGACCGCCCTGAACGCCTACGCCGGTAACTACGAACTGGAATTCGAGCGCCCCCTCACCGCCCTGGAACGCCAGATCGCCGACCTGGAACACCAGCACGACACCGGCGGCTCGTCCGATGTCGACTTCCGCTCGGACATCCGTGGCCTCCGCCAGTCGCACACCGCGATGCTCAAAAAGGTCTACGCCAACCTCACCCCCTGGAACACCGTCCAGGTCGGCCGACACCCGGGCCGACCCCAGACCATCGACTACATCAACGCCTTCGTCAAAGACTTCACCGAGCTGCACGGCGACCGCCATCAGGGCGACGACAAAGCCATCATCACCGGCTTCGGCCGCATCGGCCCCCACAAGTGCCTGGTCGTCGGCCACCACACGGGCAAAGACACCAAGGAAAAGATCGCCGCGAACTTCGGCTGCGCTCACCCCGAAGGCTACCGCAAAGCCATGCGCACTATGAAGATCGCCGAGAAGTACAAGCTCCCCGTCGTCACCCTGATCGATACGCCGGGGGCCTACCCCGGCATCGCCGCCGAGGAGCGCGGCCAGGCCGAGGCCATCGCCGTCAACCTACGCGAGATGTCCCGACTCAAGACCCCCATCGTCTCCGTCGTCATCGGCGAGGGCGGCTCGGGCGGCGCGCTGGGCATCGGCGTCGCCGACCGGCTCGCCATGCTCCAGTACGCCTGGTTCTCCGTCATCTCCCCCGAGGGCTGCGCCGCCATCCTCTGGAAGACCGCGAATCCTGAGACCAACGCCTCCGCCGCCGAAAACCTCAAACTCACCGCCAACGACAACCTCAAGCTCGGCACCATCGACGCCATGATCGACGAACCCCTCGGCGGCGCACACCGAAACCCCGCCGCCGCCGCCGACTACCTCGAAAAATACCTCATCCAAACCCTCCGCGAACTCAAACGCTTCAAGGTCGAGAACCTGGTGAACAAACGGTACGAACGGCTAAGGAAGATCGGGGAGTTGGGGGAGGGGTGACCTCTCACCTAAATCAATTGTCCAGCATGAATATGTCGATTCAAGAGGACAACAAAGCCATGAATACCTGGCTGACTGTCATATCAAGAATCTTCGTTGCACTGTCTGTCATAGCCTTCCTCATGTCTATCTTTTTTGCTCTCGGCGACCACCGCCCCTTTGAAGGCCGCATCATCCACCAAGACGGGGCAATCGATAGAGAGAGATTCGAACTATCCGGCGAGTTGGACGAGTTGCAGCAATTTGAGTTGAATACAGCCCTGGACAGATTAGAGTACGAAGCCAAGATTCTCGTGGCGCTGAAAAAGGTCCATATCCGTGTAAGTGATATGTCGTTGCTGGCATTATTCTTACTTGCAACGGCTTATGTAACACGCTCCCTGGCAGACCGGAAAAGGGTCGGGAGTGCTCGGACGGATAAGGGATCG
>JAJDCW010000287.1 GCA_029260635.1 Phycisphaeraceae bacterium
GCTTATACCGCGGCCCCCAGGTGCTTCCTGAGTTGTCTTATCACGTCAGGTCATACGTACCCAGCGACGACACCGGCAAAGGGGCGGATTAATCGGCTACCGCCGCCGCGATCCGCTTCTCAAACGCCTCGCGCATCCGTACACCCAGACCCTCGACCGTCAACGCCCGACGCATCCCGTCTACGTCCCTCGGTCGATTCATAAATAATTCGCCCAGCTCGACCACCCCGAATCCCGACGGGCTTTTCTCAACCAATACGACCTCATCACCCGCCTTGATCTGGCCGGCCTCAAGCACACGCAGGTACAAACCGTAACGCCCCGTCTCCGCGTACCGCTTGGCAAACCCCTTGGCACCCACACGGTGCTCCAGCTTCCCGCAGGGGGTCCGCTGGCTGGCCACCCGCACCAGCGCCTCGCCGACCCTGTACGTGTCACCGACGCACACGTCCTTATCCACCCACCCGCGCACCGTCAGGTTCTCACCCATCAGCCCATAGGTAAGGTCGTCGCGCCCAAGCTCCCGGCCCCAGTCGTCGTAGTGCTCGGCCGCATACGCCAGCACCGCCTGGTCCGGCCCGCCGTGATGTTTAACGTTCCCGACCCCGTCGCCCTCAAGCCCGTCGGCGCTGAGCATCATCGGCCCGTCCACCGGTTTCTTGCAGATCCCCGTCGTGATCAGCTCACCGCCCAGTTCGACCGGCTGGGGCGTCCCGATATTGATAGATAGAAGTTCCATCCCGAGAGTTTACACAGCAAAGACATGAAAATCCCGGCCTGGTTCAAGATTTATCTCAATATCTATTCTTCGCGTTCTTTACGCCGCCGCGGCAAATACCATGGCGACAATCTACCAGTACCGCTCGAAGTGCAGGTTGCCTTCGGGGTGTTCACGGCTTTCGATGACGAAGCCGAGCTTGCAAAGATACTCAGCGGCCTGGTCGATCATCTGCGGGCCGCCGCAGAGCAGGGCGTGGCAGTGCGCGGGGTCGAGGGGTTGGCCGGTATTTTTTTGGAACGCGTCGGGCTCAAGCACCTCGTGGACCCGGCCGCGTAACCCATCCCACGGTGAGTCGCCCGGCTCGCGTGTCACGGTCGGCAGGTAGATCACCGAATCATCCTCGGCGGCGATCTCCGTGAGTTTGTCGTAATAGCCAAGGTCCCGCGCGTAGCGGCAGCCTTCGATCAGGACGAGCCTGCGCCATCGGCCGGTACCGCGGCAGGTCTCCAGCATCGACATGAACGGGCCCAGCCCGGTCCCCGTGCAGACCATGACCAGGTCCTTGCCGTCGGGGATGCCTTCAAGTGTGAAGTTGCCTTTGATCTTCTCGTCCATGAAGACCGGATCGCCCGGCTTGAGTTTCCATAAAAGCGGCGTCAACTTCCCCTCGGGGCCGCGGACGATGTAGAACTCCAGGTGCGTTTTGATTTCGGTTGAAGAAGCGATCGAGTAGGCCCGGCGGATCAGTTTGTGGCCTCTGCGTCTTCTTGCGGCAGGGGAGTTCGGGTTCGGCGGCGGAGCGTCGGGATCAACCAGCCCCAGCGTCGTGAACTGCCCGGGGATGAAGCCCGGTACGTCACCGGCGTCGTAGCGCACCTTAAAGACCGCCAGGGTCTCGTGGATGTCCTGCCGCTCGATCAGTGTTGCGTTGTAAGGTGAGCTGTGGGTCATATCGCCGCACAGCGTACCAAGATCATTCTTCCAAACCCGCTGCGGCCCGTTTTCTCAAATCACCTCCGCCGCCCACCCCAGTCACGACAACCGCGACAACAAACCCCTATACAACAAAGGACAACGGCGAATAAAGATTGATTATAAGCTAAATTAAATATGGTATTTAGCTTATAATCATTTTTTGTAGCAGCCTTTTAACAGGCATGTGCGTATTGTTGGTGGTTGGTGGTTGGTGGTTGGACTGTTGGGGCTGCGGGGCGGGGTTTTAGATTGGGATCGCACGATCCCGCGGCGGAATCGGGGGCGGAGGGATATCCGCGCGGGAGGTATGTGGAAGGGTTACCTGCCCAGCGCTTCGAGCATCGACGCGACGGTCGTGAGCTTGACGCGTGGTCGGCCGGTCTCGACCCCGAGGTTCAGCTCGTGCTGATCGAGTGAACGCCAGTGGTCGTAGCTGAAGTAGGCGGGCTGACGATCGGCGATGAATTTCTCCGCGGCGTCGGCGGTGGGGTGGTCGGGCCGGTGTGTCGTGCCGGCCTTAATGTCGTGGATCATGCACTCGACGGTCTCGATGGCGTCGCCCTTGTTGGTGCCGATCAGCCCGGTCGGGCCGCGCTTGATCCACCCGGCGCAGTATTCGCCGACGATCGGATCTGTCTGCCCCTCTTCGGTGATCCGGCCCTTCTGGTTGGGGATCACGCCCCACTTGGCGTGGAAGGGCACACCTTCAAGGGGCACGCCCAGGTAGCCGACGCTGCGGAAGACCAGGCCACATGCCAGATGTTCGGTCTTCTCCGTAGCGCGGGGCCGCATGCCGCCGTCGTCGGTTTCATAGAGTTCGTTGTGGACGATGTCCATGCCGGCGACCCGGCCGTCTTGCTCGGTGATCTTCGTCGGCGAAACCAGGAAGCGGATCGTCAGGCCGCGCGACTTGCCGGCGTCCGGCGCGGCGGCGTATAGCTGAAGCATGTCCACCTTCTTCTGCGCCGTCGAGTCGGGGTGCTCGGTCAGGTGCTTCTTCGTCAGGTCGTCCAGCTCGGCCTCTTCGGGCAAGGCACGGGTCTGGGCGTCGTCCATGTGGCCCAGCTCCTTGAGTTCGGGGTAGCTGAACGCCGCCTGGGCCGGGCCGCGTCGGCCGAGCATCACGACCCGCTTGACCTTGCTCCCGGCCAGCGCCTCCAGCGCGTAGTCGGCGATGTCGGTCTGCTTTAGTTCATCGACCGTCCGGCAGAGGATGCGCGCGACATCCACCGCGACGTTCCCCACCCCGACGATCGCGACGCTGGGTTGAGACAGGTCGAATTCAAGCCCGCGGTAGTCCGGGTGGCCGTTGTACCAGGCGACGAACTCGGTGGCCGAGTGTGAGCCCTTCAGGTCTTCGCCGGGGATGCCCAGCGCCCGGTCGGTCTGTGCGCCGACGGTGTAGATGATCTGGTGGTAGAGTTTGCGGAAGTCGGCGGGGGTCAGGTGTTGGCCGCATGCGACGTTGCCGAAGAAGCGGAACTTTGGATTCTCCGCCGTGCGGTCGAAGACCCTGGTGACGTTCTTGATCTTGGGGTGGTCGGGAGCCACGCCGTGGCGGACCAGCCCGAAGGGCGTGGGCAGGCGGTCGAACATATCGACCTCGATGTCCAGGTCATCTTGTTTAAGCAGGCGGTCGGCGGCGTAGAACCCGGCCGGCCCCGCACCGATGACGGCTACCCGGAAGGGTAGGCTTGCGCCTGATCGGTCTCCGCCTGGCGGGGTATCTGAGCTTCCTGGGGGCATAGGCGGGTCTCGAACTTATATTGATTCCGGAAGTTAGGCTACTCGACGGCCTCGATCTGTGACATGTCTCGCACCTCGATCTGCGGCCGATCACGGTGCAGCGTAATCTTTCCGGTCACCAGCAGTGTGCGGTTGAGGTAGTGGACCTCAGGCGGGTCGGGCAGCAGGTCGAACGCTTCCTTGAAGATCGCGATGTAGAACTTGCCCTGCCAGTCCGGGTCGTAGTTCAGGAAGCAGATCCCGCCGATGTTGTTGGTGTCAACGATTGTGCCCTTGACGGTGATCGTCTGCCCGAGGTATTTGTGAGCCTCGGTCCAAGCGACCGGGCCATCGGGTGTCGGCAGGGTCGAGTCCTGCGGCGGTTCGGCGTTGTATTCTTCTTGGGTGATTAGCTGCTTAGGCGGGATCGGCTCTGCGATGCCTTCGCCGTGCTTAGGCAACGGGCTCTCGCCGTTCGCCGCGACGTAAGGCTCGCCCGGCGGGGAAGCCTCCTCGACCGATTCGTCCTCATCCGGTTCGGCCGGTTGCGTGGCATCGACCTGGTTCGTGGTGTCTGCGGTGTTGCCGTCCGGCTGCGCCGGCGTGCCCATCGAATAGATCAGGCCAACGGTCAGCAGCCCCAGGACAAACACCAGGGCCAAGATAGCGATCGGTTTGCCCATCCCGGGGTCAGCCGATGAGACAGGTTGGTCAAACGGGACGTTACTCATGGACATGCACACCTCAATATCAGGGTGATTAAGAGACAGGATTGTATCACAGCGGCAAACCATTGCCGAGCCTTAATCCCCCGCCTGCGGGTGAATTTAGGCCCTCCCGTATGTCCTACTACCCCCCGGCTGTGATACCATGCTCCTATGGATCGTGTCCTTGGGCAAAATCAGGCGGTCGATCTGCTGAACCTTCAGCTCTCCACGGGCCGGCAGCACCACGCCTACATCTTCCACGGCCCGGTCGGGGTCGGGAAATTCACCACCGCGCTGGCCTACGCCCGGGTCCTGCTCTGTCACGACCGCGGGGCCGACCTTGCCGGCCGTGTTACCGCATGTGGCGCCTGCCCGTCATGCGGGTTATTAACCAATCTGACTCCCGGCACGACACCCACACAAGACGACGACACCCAGGGCCTGACCACCGCGCACCCCGACCTGCACGTCATCCGAAAAGAACTCGCGCGCTTCAGCGAAGACACCAGCACCCGCAACCGCAAGCTCACACGCATCCCCGTCGAGGTCCTGCGCAGCGCGCTGATCGAGCCGGCCAACCTTGCGCCCAGGCTTGGCAAGAACAAAGTCTTTATCGTCGACGAGGCGGAGCTGTTAAACCCCGCGGGCCAGAACGCGCTGCTGAAAACACTCGAAGAACCCCCGGTCGGGACGACGTTGATCCTCGTGACCAGTCAAGAAGACCGGCTCCTTCCTACGATACAAAGCCGGTGCATGCGTATCGCCTTCTCGCCGCTGCCGGATCAGGCGGTGCGGGACTGGTGCGCCAAACACGCACCCGACCAGTCGGCCGATCAGCAGAACACCCTGGTCGAGTTCGCCTCGGGCAGCCTCGGCCGCGCCCAACTGATCACGCGCTACGGCCTGCTCGCCTGGGCGGACGCCGTCCTCCCCGCGCTGGACCGCGCCGCGCGGGGCAAGTCCACCCCTGACCTGGGCCAGCAGGTTTTCAATTTCATCGATACGTTCGCCGTGGACTTCGTCAAGGCCCACGCCAACGGGTCCAAGGAGGCCGCCAACAAGCTCGGCGCCGACATGATGTGGTCGCTGATCGCCACCCGTGCCCGTGTACGCCTCGCGGATTTATCCGCCAACTGCACGCCCGACGACCCCATCGCCAACGAGCAGGCCCTCGCGCCCTGGCTGGCCGTCATCGATGCCACGGAGCAGGCGCAACGGTTTCTAGGCTCCAACGTCAATCTGTCGATCACCTGCGACCACCTGGCGGTCGCGCTGACCCGCCGCCTCGCCGCCGCCTACTGACCCGCCCGCCCCGTGCCACAGCATAAGACAACGTAAAGGCTCCGCCTCATGTCCTGGTACTGGCTCTTTCTCTTCGCGATCGCCGCCGCCGAGTGGATCATCCGCATCGTGATGGTCGCGGTGATCCTGCGTCGGCGGTTCGCGCCCAGCACGGCGCTGGCCTGGCTTGTGCTGGTGATGTTCCTGCCGGAGCTTGGACTGATTGTTTATCTATTGCTTGGGGTGAACCACCTGGGCCGACGCCGGGCGCACTCGCACCGGCTAGCCGTATCCGAGACCCGTTCCAAGCACACGCCCGACAGCCTGTCACGTTACGCCACCCGGCCCGAGATCGACCCGCAGCAGCACAACATGATCATCCAGGCCGAACGCATCAGCGGCAACCCGATCGTCGCGGGGAATGATGTCGAATTGTTACCCGCCGCTGACATTCTCTGCGAAAAACTCACCGCCGACATCGACGCCGCCGAGCACCACGCGCACCTGCTCTACTACATATTCCGGCCCGACGAGATCGGTCAACGCATCGGCGAGGCCCTGATCCGCGCCCGCAAGCGCGGCGTCGCCTGCCGACTCCTCGCCGACGCCGCGGGGTCTCGCGCCCTGTTCCGCAGCAGGCTCTACCGCGATCTATTAAGTCACGGCGTCGAGGTCCACGACATGCTCCCCGCGTCGTTGTGGCGCAAGAAACTGGCTCGCATCGACCTGCGTAACCACCGCAAGGTCGCCGTAATCGACGGCCGCATCGCCTACGCCGGCAGCCACAACGCCGTGAGCGAGGACTACGGCCACAAGCACGCCGGCAAATGGGTCGATCTGTCCGGGCGATTCACCGGGCCCGTTGTCGCGCAGTTCCAACAGCTCTTCTGCGAGGACTGGGCCTTCGAGACCGACCAGACGCTCCATGACCACGGCTACCTGTTCCCCAGGCTCGAACCCACCGGCGAGATGGCGGCCCAGCTCGTCCCGACCGGCCCCAACCACGAGGGCGAGAGCTTCCGCCGCGTCCTCGTCGCCGCGCTCGCCGCCGCCCAACGCCACATCATCATGACCACCCCGTACCTGGTCCCCGACGAGCCGACGTTGCTCGCGCTGGCGATGGCCGCCGACCGGTGCGTGAAGGTGGACCTGATTGTGCCCAAGACGTCCGACCACCCGATCGTCGCCGCCGCCGGCCGGTACTACTACCAGACGCTGCTTGAGGCCGGCGTCCATATCCACACCTACAACGCCGGCATGCTCCACGCCAAGACGATCACGGTAGACGACTCTTTCTCGCTGCTCGGCTCGGCCAACCTCGACATCCGATCCTTCTACCTGAACTTCGAGGTCAACGTCCTGCTCTACGGCCAGCAGATCACCCAGCATCTGCGATTCGCCCAGCAGAACTACCTGAACCAGTGCGACCCCATCATCCTCAGCGCCTGGCGTAAACGCCCGCTGATAAAACAGTACGCTGAGGGCGTCGCCTCGCTGTTCTCGCCGCTGCTGTGATTTACCGTTTGTTCACACGTCTATAACCCCGCCATGTTAAAGTAGGGGCATGAACTACCGCCTGCTCGCGATCGACCTCGACGGCACGCTGCTGTGTCCCGAGGGCAAGGTCAGCCCTGAGAACCTCCACGCTATCGCCGAAGCGAAGGCCGCGGGCCTGACGGTGGTGCCTTGCACCGGCCGCGGGTGGCGCGAGGCCCATCAGGTTCTGCATCAGGTGCCGGGCCTGGACCTGGGGATCTTCGTCACCGGCGCCGCCATCACCGAGGTAAGTACCGGCGCGACGAAGCACCACTCCGCCATCGACCCTCAGACCGTTTTCGACCTGATCGATTTTCTAAAGGATGAACCGCAAGCCGTGCTCGCCTACCGCGAGCACAACCGAGTCGGTCACGAATACCTCGTCACGGGCAACGGCGAACTCACCGTCAACAGCCGGTGGTGGTTCGAATTCACCGGCGCAATTGTCAGCGAGAACCGCTCCCCCGCGGTCGATGATCTGCAACACACGCTGCGGATCGGCATGGTCGCCCCGGGTTCACGCATCCCCGGCGTGCTTGACCGGGTCAACGGACAATTTGCCGGCCGTGTCGAGGCTCACGCCTTCGCCGCGATCCAATCGCCGGACCCCGAGGAGGCGGTGTACATCCTGGAAGTCTTCGCGCCCGGTGTCGATAAATGGCACGGCCTGTCCTGGGTCGCCGACCAGATGAACATCGGCCCGGAACAGGTCGCCGTCATCGGCGACGAGATCAACGATGTCGCCATGCTCCAGGCCGCCGGCTGCGCCATCGCGATGGACAACGCGGTGGACGCCGCCAAGCAGCACGCCGCCTACGTAACCAAACCCAACCACGCCCACGGCGTCGCCCATGCCATCGACCAGATACTCCACGGCCACTGGTAGATCAGCCAAAAGAGAGTGTTCCTTATTCCGCGTGTCCAAGCCGCTTGCGGCTTAACGAATCCCGGTCAATCAATATTATCGACACCGATTCCCACTCAAGGAGACCCATCATGTCCGACCACTGCCACGCATGCGCCGTCTCGCTGCACCTGCCCGAGTTCAAAGGCCCATCCGACATCTACTGCAAATACTGCACCGACGACCAGGGCAACCTCAAACCCCGCGACCAGGTCCGGCAGGGCATCGCCCACTGGCTGAAGTCCTGGTCCCCCGGCCTCACCGACGACCAGGCCAACGAACGCGCAACTCATTATATGAAAGCCATGCCCGCCTGGGCGGGGTAATGCACGCCAAGTGAGTTGGGAATCAATTAATAGTATTACCAGGGTTTGGAAATACTTAACTCTACCTACCGCCAGTCGGCCGCCTGCTGGTCGACCAGCACGACGATGCGGTCCTGGATGTCTTTGAGGTTGCGGTTGGATAGCGGGGGGGTGAAGCCGTTGAACAGCAGGCTGAACGCGAGCGTCCGCCTGGTGTGTGCCGATTGTTCTATGTTTTCTGCGCCGCCCAGCGCTTCGTCCAACTCCTCGGGCTCCGTAATCACCAGGTACCCCGACAGGCAGGATACGCTCTTGATGTAACCGCTCTTGCCGTAGACCCAGTGCCCGGCGGGCAGTTTCTTGAATCGGCCATCCAGGGTCCCGGTCCCTGCCCGCGCCTGGTCGTAAGCCTTGCCGCTGTAGGCTAGGCTCGACATGAACACCGGACCGCGCTCCGCGTCCTGATGCATCGACCGCAGCAGCTCGGCAAACAGCCGGGACGTCACGTGGTTGTCACGACTCAGCCCGCTGCCGTCGGCGATCTTAGCCCCGGCGGCGTGGGTGCCCAGGCGGTTCGACAGCGCGTGACGCACAGCCGCGGCGCCGTTCTCCCAGCCGCCCGGGGCTCCGGTCAACGCGTGGCCCATCCGCTTGAGCAACGCCTCGGCGTAAAGATTCTCAGATTCCTGATTCGTCCGACGCAGCACCGCGGACAGCAGCGTCTCGACACGGTGGATCGGCTGCGCTTCAGGCTTTCGTTCGCCCGGGCCGAGCCGCGTCACCTCGCCGACCTCGATCCCCTTCAGGGACAGCCGGTACTTCAACAGCTCCGCCAGGTAGATCGGCGGGTCGTGCAGCGTCACACGTACCGGCTGATAGAACTTGCTCTTGACCCGCCCGCGGAAGGTCATCTTGTTTGTGCCGGGCTTGCGGTCGACCCAGAACTCGTTGGCCCCGCCGGTGGTCGCGCTGTTGACCGTCTTGATGAAGGGCGACTGCGGGTAGAACGTCACGACCGGCCCGGCACCCACGCGGCTCGCCGGGGCGGGCAGCGCGTGCAGGCAGTTGTTGTGAAAATTCAACCCCGCGACCTGGGCACAGTACCACTTGTGCAGCTGCCCGGTTGGCCAGCTGGGGTGGACCAGCTGCTGGTCGAACACGCGGTCGTCGACGATGATCCGCCCGAACGAACGCACCCCCGTCTGTTCGACTGCGCTCACCCAGCCGTCGATCAACTCTTCCGCGGTCAGCCCGGCTTCTTTTAATAGGACCGGGTCGCCCAGCGACGGGTCGCCGTCCCCCTCGATTAATAAGTCTGGCTTGCCCCCCACGGCCTCGTTTGGTTCGGTCAGGCATAGGTCGGTGCGGAACACAAAATCCTGGCCCAGCACGTCCAGCGACGCCGCGGTCGTCAGCAGCTTCATGTTGCTCGCGGGGATCATCGGCTCGTCGGCGTTGATCTCGGCCAGCGTCTCGCCGGTGTCCGCATCGATCACGCAGATCGAGTACCGCGTGCTGCGCAGGTCCCGGCCGCCCAACAGCTGCTCCAGCGCGCCGTCCATCGGACCCGCCAGCGCCTGCCCAGTCATTAACACGCCGGCCAACACCGCACACACCCTGATCGTTCTGAATATCTGCATCAAACTAACACCCTCTCATATGATCGAACCGTCATGTTAACGTCTGTGCGGGGGCCTCACCACACCTGGCTATTCCCAATACGCCCGACGCTCCAACCCCTTGAGCCTGTACGTCACACCCCAGCGACCTTCGTGCTGAACCATGACATGTAACATCGTCTCATCTGCCGCGAACCAGTAATGCTCATCCCAGTCGGGCGCCACCCACAGCACCAGGTGATGCGCTCTTACCTCTCCGATCGGCAGGTCAAGCGTTTCTTCGCCCCGGTACTGCACGATCGCCACCCCCGTCGCCAGTTCGTCCGGCGGCGTCAGGTGGGTGTCCGTCTGGTCGCGCAGCATCTGCAACTCTAGCGTCTTGGGCGGATCATCAAACGGGTACCCGCGCAGGATCAGTGTCAGCGCGTCCTGAAAAGCGAAGTGTTTTCCGGGTTCCAGCTCACCCGAGCGTTCGCCCTCATCCGGGAAATAACTCTGCTGCCGCCATCGCAGCGTGTCCGCGTGATTCACGTACTGCTTGAAGGTGGCCCCGCAGTCTTCCTGCGATCCCATATCCAGCTTCAGGCTCTTGAGGTCGTCGGTCCCGACGTAGGCCATCGTCGAGAAGTGGTACGTGTAGTTTTTGGTCGGGATATCCTCACGGACGTGATGCTTGAAGACCGCGCGTCCCGTGCCATCCGCGCTCTTGGTAAATGTCTGTGGGCTTGCGACTTCTTTATTCGTGAAGATGCGTGCGGTGTAGCCGCGTTGCGTGCCGTAGATCGTGCGGGTCGCGTCGTAGACCGCGCACTCCGCTTTCCCGTCGTGCCACACCGGGTCGTCCCGCCACACGCGTGTGAAGCCCGCAAACGGATCGGCCACGGGCTCCGCGGCGATCGAGCAGGACAACGTGATCAGTGTCAGGCACACGATCGTCAAGATGGTTTTCATAGTCAGATTATACGCAGGCATGATGTCGATTCTCCAGCGTATTTTAATTATGATAATTTCTCGTAAACCTCGGCATACGCCCCATGCATCCGCTCCTGCGTAAACGCCTCCAGCAGCCTCGCCCGCCCGGCCACACCCATCGCCCGGCGTTTATCATCATCGGTTAACAGCGTGATGATGTTGTGACCCAGGGCCTGGGCGTCTCCCCGCGGCGACAGCAGGCCGGTCTCCTCGTGTTCGACCACCTCCCCGTTGCCGCCCACGTCCGTTGCCGCGATCGCCAGTCCCGTGGACATAGCCTCTAAAAGCGTGACCGAAACCCCTTCACTGACGCTGGACAACATAAACACATCCGCGCCCGGCAGCAGCTCCGCGATGTCGTCACGCACGCCCAGGAATTGGACGTGTTCCAGCAGGCCAAGTTCCCTTGATAATGCTTCAATCGCGGTCCGTTCGGGACCCTCACCGATCAGGCAGAGCCGAGCCCCAAAAAAC
Organism: Phycisphaeraceae bacterium; assembly: GCA_029260635.1. Lineage (GTDB taxonomy): Bacteria > Planctomycetota > Phycisphaerae > Phycisphaerales > Phycisphaeraceae > JAJRRS01. The sequence goes on from JAJDCW010000287.1 coordinate 11,220, forward strand.
TGCTCAACCACCTTGGCGAACGCGTGGACCGCCGTCCGGTGGTCTTTTACCTTGTGAAACCGGGCGACCTGCATCACCACAGGCGTGTCCACATCCACGCCGAGCGAGCCCCGAGCCGCGGCCCGCGACTTGGCATCAGCAGGGGGGAAGTCGTCCGGATCGATCCCGTTGCGTATCACGCGCACGCGCCCGGCCTGGATCCCCTCGTTCTTGGTCAATGCCTCGGCCACGAACCGGCCCACCGCGGTCACCCGATCGCCGGGTTTCAGCAGCCAGCGGTTCGCCAGGACACGTTTGAATTTGCGTTCATCCGGGTAGTGTCGGCCGTGCTCCGTGAACAGGATCGGGGGTGCGGAGCCCAGCCCCCGGGACAGGGCGGCGTAGAAGAACGGCGTGTACTGATGGGCGTGCAGCAACCCGATCCCGTGTTTCTTGACCTCACCCCTGATCCGCCGAGCCGCTGTCCGGTCCAGCCCCGACCGACGCCCAAGGTCTACCACGGGGAACCCCTCCGCGGCCAGTTCCTCCCCCAAGGACCCGATCCCATCCAGGCACAGGAACACGAAACGGTACCGATCCCCCAGTTTCCGCGCCAGATCGGCCGCCAGCACCTCGGTGCCGGCCCGGTCCAGGCGGTGCAAGACATGCCCGACGGTAAAGCGGTCCTCATTCATAGCTATAAACAGCGATTAGGGGGTAATCAGGCCGGGTGCCGGCAGCTATAAAATCGGCCAAGTCTATGATATTTCTTTAGATATCGTGCAACTGCAGTCTGTGTAAATCGGCCTCGGTTAAGTCATCAATCATCTTGCCTTTTAAGGGTGAATTAGCTATATTGATAAACCGATTCTCTGGCATTAGCTTTACTAATTATATAAGTGTGTGTAACGGAAACATGCAGACGCTACGCCTATTTGCCGATGTGGCTCGCTGCCACAGCTTCTCCCAAGCCGCCGAGCTGCATGGGATCAGTCAGTCCGCAGCCAGCCAGCGGATCGGGCAGCTGGAGAAGAAGCTCGGCGTCACGCTGCTGGACCGCTCGGTCAGGCCCCTGATCCTGACCCAGGCCGGCAAGCTCTTCGCCGAGGGTTGTGAAGATATGGTCGCCCGGTATGACCAGCTGGAGGCCCGTGTTGCGGGGTTACGCAAGCACCCCGAGGGCTTCGTCCGGGTGATCGCGATCTACTCCTCGGGGATCGACTTGCTAAGCCGTATCCGTGAGAAGTTTGAGGCCCAGCACGAGAAGGTCTCCGTTGAGATCCGCTACGAACGCCCGGAGCAGGTCTACAATGCCGTCCGGGATAACGAGTGTGACATGGGCATCGTTTCCTACCCCGAGCGATGGCGGAAGGTCGACTCGATCCCGCTGCGTGAAGAGGCGATGGTCGTCGTCTGCAACCCCCGTCACAAGGTGGCACAGAAGCAGACAATCAACGTAAAAGAGTTAGAGGCTTATGAGATGGTGACGTTTGATTCGGACCTGCCGGTCGGTCGGCGGATCCGTGAATACTTTAAGAACCATGGCGTGAAGCCGAAGATCAGCAACGTGTTCGACAACATCGACACCATCAAGGGCGCGCTCGCCGTGACCGAGCAGGTCTCGATCCTGCCGCGCCGGACCGTGATCCGCGAAGTGACCGCGGGCTCCCTGGCGATGGTCGAGATGTCGCCTGAGCTGACACGTCCGCTGGGCGTGATCTTCCGTCGCCGTTCACGCAACGGGGCCGCCTTTGCCCCCGCCGCGCAGGAGTTCGTCGACTTCCTGGTCGCCCACGCCGGGCCCGAGGTTGACTGCGAAGGATTTATCGAACGCGAGGGCAACGCGCTGATGGGGGCCGGGATTTAAATATGCAAGAAGTTACGCCACAACAAGTCCCCGGGGCTCCCGGTTTGTCCGTTTTACCGGACACCCCCGGGGCTCTCGGCACGCTCGGTTTTCCTAAATCCCAAGGCCTGTACGACCCGGCCAACGAGAAAGACGCCTGCGGTGTCGGCATCGTCGCGCACATCAAGGGCCACAAGAGCCACGGCATCGTCGAAGACGCCATCACGATGCTCGGCCGGATGGACCACCGCGGCGCCTGCGGCTGCGAGGCCAACACCGGTGACGGGGCCGGCATCCTCACCGCGCTGCCGCACGGTTTCCTGCGCAGCGTCGCCGAGCGTGACGCCGACATCGAGCTCCCCGACGCCGGCATGTTCGGCGCGGGCAACGTCTTCCTGCCGCGCGATCCGGCTCAACGCGAAACGGCCAAGCAGACATTCGCCAAGATCGTCGAAGCGCAGGGACAGGTCCTGCTGGGCTGGCGCACGCTCCCGGTTGACCCCGACGGTGCTGACGTCGGCCCGACCGCGCGCAGCACCGAACCGTTCATGGAGCAGGTCTTCATCGCCGGCGCCGAGGGGGTCTACGACGACGCGCTGGAACGCCAGCTCTACATCATCCGCAAGCACGCCACGCGGCTGATCCGTAGAGACGCATCGCTCAGCGAAGCTAACTACTTCTACGTCTGCAGCCTCTCGACCAAGGTGATCGTCTACAAGGGCCAGCTCACCAGCGGCCAGGTGATGCCTTACTACCCCGACCTGCGGGACGAGCGCTACATCAGCCACCTGGCCATGGTCCACTCTCGTTTCAGCACCAACACGTTCCCCAGCTGGGACCGCGCGCAGCCGTGCCGGTTTATGAGCCACAACGGGGAGATCAACACGCTCAAGGGCAACGTCAACTGGGTCGCCGCCCGCGAAGGCCTGATGAAGAGCGAACACTTCGGGGAAGACCTCGAAAAGCTCTTCCCCATCTGCGAGCCCGACTGTTCGGACTCCGGCAACTTCGACAACGCGTTGGAGCTGCTGCTGATGGCCGGCCGATCGCTGCCCGAAGCCGTGATGATGATGATCCCCGAGGCCTGGGAGAACCACGAGTCCATGCCTATGGCCAAGCGTGCGTTTTACGAATACCACGCCGCGCTCATGGAGCCTTGGGACGGCCCGGCGTCGGTGACTTTCACGGACGGCAAGTACATCGGCGCGACGCTTGACCGCAACGGCCTGCGCCCCAGCCGGTACTACGTCACCCATGATGACCGCGTCGTGATGGCGTCCGAGGTCGGTGTCCTGGACATCGATCCCGCCAGCGTCAAGTTCAAGGGACGCCTCCAGCCCGGCCGGATGTTCCTGGTCAACTTCGACGAGGGACGCATCGTTGCCGACGATGAACTCAAAAGCACGCTGGCGTCCGCCCGGCCCTACGGCCGGTGGCTCCAGACCCAGCGCATCGACATCGCCGACCTCCCGGCCCCCGCGCCAAACGAGTTGGAGAAAATCGATGACGACAAGCTGATGCCCCTGCTGCAATCTTTCGGTTACACCATCGAGCACCTGCACCTGCTGATGCTGCCGATGGTCCGTCAGGCCAAGGAGGCGATGGGCTCGATGGGCAACGACCAGGCCCCGGCCATCCTCTCGGACAAGCCACGCCTGCTCTATGACTACTTCAAGCAGATGTTCGCGCAGGTGACCAACCCGCCGATCGACCCGCTGCGCGAAGAGATCATCATGTCGTTGCAGACGTTCATCGGCCCGGAGGGCAACCTCCTGGACACCACCGAGCAGCAGTGCCACCGCCTGCAACTGCCACAGCCCGTGCTCACCAACAAACAGCTCGGCTCGCTTAAGCAGCTCAAACACCGCGGCTGGAAGTCAATGGTCATCGACATTACCTACGACCGCCCGGCCAAGGCCGACACCGCCGCCGGTGAGGTTGCGCTGGCTGAGGCACTCGACCGCATCTGTCAGGAATCCTCTCAGGCGATTCAGGCGGGTTATCAACTGGTCATCCTCTCGGACCGCAACGTCGGGCCAAAGCGGCTGACCGTCAGCTCGTTGCTGGCGACCGGTGCGGTCCACCACCACCTGGTCCGCACACACGAACGCACACGCATCGGGCTTGTCGTCGAGTCCGGCGAGGCCCGCGAGGTCCATCACTTCTGCGTCCTTTTCGGCTACGGCGCGGACGCGGTCAACCCCTACCTCGCCTTCGACGCGCTGGGCTGGCTGCGTAAACGCGGCACGCTCAGCAGGTCGATCTCCATCGAGAAGATCGTCCGCAACTACACCAAGTCGATCAACAAGGGCGTCCTAAAGGTGATGTCCAAGATGGGTATCTCCACGCTCGCCAGCTACAAGGGTGCTCAGATTTTCGAGGCCCTGGGCCTGGACCACACGGTGATCGACCGCTGCTTCTCGGGCACCTCCAGCCGGCTCCGCGGCGCGGGCTTCGGCGTCCTCGCCGAGGAAGCGCTTCGGCGTCACCTGCTGGGCTTCCCCGATCGCAAAGACCTGCGGCTGGACCAGCTACCCAACCCCGGTGAATACCACTGGCGCGCCGGCGGCGTCATACACGCCTTCAGCCCGACCGCCATCGCCGACGTCCTGCTCGCGGTCAAGTCCAAGTGCTTCCCCGCCTATGATAATTACGCCAATCAGTGCAACGACGACGCACGAACCCGTTGCACACTCCGCGGGCTCTTGAAGGTGAAGACCGGCGACGAATCCAAGGCGATCCCGCTGGACGAGGTCGAACCGGCGTCCGAGATCGTTAAGCGATTCCGTACCGGCGCGATGTCACTGGGTGCTCTCTCTAAAGAAGCGCACGAAACGCTCGCCATCGCCATGAACCGCATCGGCGGGATGAGTAACTCAGGCGAGGGTGGTGAAGACATCGAACGCTTCACGCCGCTTGCCAACGGCGACTCCAAGCGATCCGCTATCAAGCAGGTCGCCTCCGGGCGGTTTGGGGTCACCAGCTTCTACCTCGCCAACGCCGACCTGCTCCAGATCAAGATCGCCCAGGGCGCCAAGCCCGGCGAGGGTGGCCAGCTCCCCGCGCACAAGGTCGATGATTACATCGCGAATATCCGCTACTCCACGCCCGGTGTCGGCCTCATCAGCCCGCCGCCGCACCACGACATCTATTCCATCGAAGACCTGGCGCAGCTGATCTTCGACCTGAAGAACGCCAACCCGGACGTACCCATCAGCGTCAAACTCGTCTCCGAAGTGGGTGTCGGAACGATCGCGTCCGGCGTCTCCAAAGCGCACGCCGACCACATCCTCATCAGCGGATACGACGGCGGCACCGGCGCTTCGCCCCTGACCAGCATCAAGCACGCCGGCTTGCCGTGGGAACTCGGTCTGGCCGAGACGCATCAGACGCTCGTGCTTAACGACCTGCGTTCACGTGTCCGGCTCGAAACCGACGGCGGGCTCAAGACCGGCCGCGACCTCTTCATCGCCGCCTGCCTGGGTGCCGAGGAGTACGGCTACGCCACGATCCCGCTGGTCGCGCTGGGCTGCATCATGATGCGAAAGTGCCACCTGAATACCTGCCCGGTCGGCATCTGCACACAGGACGAAGTGCTGCGTAAGAAGTTCTCCGGCCAACCCGAGCACGTCATCAACTTCTTCTTCATGGTTGCCGATGAAGCGCGGTCCTATATGGCCAAGGTCGGCATCCGGAAGATCGACGACCTGATCGGCCGGGTCGATCTTCTGGAGCCCCGCGACGCCATCGAACACTGGAAGGCCGACGGCCTGGACCTCACACCGATCCTGAAGCCGGCGAAGAAGCCGCGCGAAGAGACGGGCGTCCGCAAGCTTATTCCGCAGGATCACGGCATCGACGACATCCTCGACCGCCGACTGATCGAGCACGCCACGCCGGCGATTGAGCACGGCGAGAAGGTCCGTGTCGATCTGCCGATCACCAACCTCGACCGCACCGTCGGGACCATGCTCAGCCATTTCGTCTCTAAGAAATGGGGCGAGAACGGCCTGCCAGACGACACCATCGAGCTTCACTTCCACGGCTCCGCCGGGCAGTCGCTCGGCGCCTGGCTCGCTCGTGGTGTCACCATCAAACTCGAGGGCGACGCCAACGACTACGTCGGCAAGGGCCTCTCCGGGGGCAAGATCATCGTCTACCCGCCGCACGCCGCCACCTTCGAGGCGCAGGAAAACATTATCATCGGCAATGTCGCGCTCTACGGCGCGACCAGCGGGGAGGCCTACTTCCGCGGGGTCGCGGCCGAACGCTTCTGCGTCCGTAACTCCGGCGCGAACGCCGTCATCGAGGCCGTCGGCGACCACGCCTGCGAGTACATGACCGGCGGCCGGGTCGTCATCCTCGGCAAGACCGGGCGCAACTTCGCGGCCGGGATGTCCGGCGGCATCGCCTACGTCTGGGACAAGGAGGGCGAGTTCCTCCAGAACTGTAACCTCGGCATGGTCGAGCTCGAAGGCCTCAACGATGAAGATGACGTTTCCGAGGTCAAGCGGCTGATCACCAATCACATGGAGTACACCGGGTCCGGCGTCGCCGCCCGTGTCCTCGCCGAGTGGGACCGCGTCGCTCCGCAGTTCGTCAAGGTCATGCCCGTGGATTACCGCCGCGTGCTCGCTCAACGCAAGGCGCAGACTCAGGCCGCCATCCCCCCGGGGGTGACGACTTAACGCTCGTCTTGCGATCGTGATAGTAATGAATCAATATCCCCCGCGAATCGGCGGGGCGTCTGTCAGAGCTTGGAGTTTTAGTTTTGGGTAAGCCAACAGGATTTCTTGAGTACGAGCGTCAGCCGATGTCGTCGCGTGCGCCCGATGTGCGTATTAACGACTTCTACGAGATCATCGAGCGCGCCGACACGCAGATGCTCCGCGAGCAGGGGGCTCGCTGTATGGATTGCGGGGTCCCGTTCTGTCAGTCCGAGACCGGCTGCCCGATCGACAACCTCATCCCCGAGTGGAACGACATCGTCTTCCACGGCGACTGGGAGAAGGCCTACCACCGCCTGGCCAAGACCAACAACTTCCCGGAGTTCACCGGTCGGGTCTGCCCCGCGCCCTGCGAAGGCGCCTGCTGCCTTGGCATCACCGACCCGCCCGTGACGATCAAGAGCATCGAGTGCAACATCATTGACCGCGGTTTTGAGGAGGGCTGGGTCAAGCCCACCATCCCGACCACGCGCACCGGCAAGACCGTCGCCGTCATCGGCTCCGGCCCCGCCGGGCTCGCCGCCGCCGACCAGCTAAACAAGGCCGGCCACACCGTCACCGTCTACGAACGCGACGACCGCATCGGCGGCCTGCTGATGTACGGCATCCCCAACATGAAACTCGACAAGGGCATCGTCCAACGCCGCGTCGATCTGCTCGAACAGTCCGGCGTCAAGTTCGTCACCAACGCGCACGTCGGCGTCAACACCGATATCAACGACCTCCGCAAGGAACACGACGCGCTGCTGCTGGCATGTGGCGCGACCGTCCCGCGCGACCTGCCCGTCCCCGGCCGGGAGTTCAACGGCATCCACTTCGCCATGGAGTTCCTCCACAAGAACACCAAGAGCCTGCTGGATTCCAACCTCGACGACGGGCAATACATCTCCGCCAAAGATAAACACGTCGTCGTCATCGGCGGCGGCGACACCGGCACCGACTGCCTGGGCACCTCCATGCGGCACGGCTGCAAGTCACTGGTCAACTTCGAGCTGCTGCCCGTCCCGCCGGTCAGCCGCGCCGACGACAACCCCTGGCCCCAGTGGCCCCGCATCTTCCGCGTGGACTACGGCCACGAAGAGGCCGCCACTAAATTCGGCAAAGACCCCCGCGAGTTCTGTATCCTCACCAAGGAATTCGTCGGCGACGGCAAGGGCAACGTCAAGGCCATCAAGACCATCCAGGTCGAATGGCAGAAGGACGAGCACGGCCGGTTCCAGATGCAGGAAGTACCCGGCAGCGAACGCGAGTTCCCCGCCGACTTGGTCACGCTGGCGATGGGCTTCCTGGGCCCCGAGGAAGTGATCGCCGACAAGCTGGGCATCGAGCGCGACGCACGCAGCAACTTCAAGGCCGACTTCGGCCGGTTCGCGACTTCAAGCGAGGGCGTCTTCGCCGCCGGCGACTGCCGACGCGGTCAGTCCCTGATCGTCTGGGCCATCGCCGAAGGACGCGGCGCCGCACGCTGCATCGACATCTACCTCACCGGCAGCTCCGATCTCCCCGCCCCACGCATGGAGACCGGCCAGATGTCCAGCGCGGGGTGAGCCAGGAAAAGTCAACCGCGAAGATGCGAAGAGCACGAAGCGCAGTGGCTTGGTGCAGGGGTGAATACTGATAGACGCGGATGATTCAAGACAAGAATAAAATCATATCCGCGTGCATCCGCGTTTATCCCTGTTACTATTTTTTGTCTTGATGAACTGACATTATTCCAGCTTCGCCAGCGCATCCCGCGCCAACGCGCAGCACTCGGCGGCAATTTCGTACTGTTCAAGGACCTTCTCGTAGGTCGCCTTGGCCTCGTCGGGTTTCCCGGCGGCCTCGTAGCTCTTTGCCAGTGAGAGCAACGACTTGGCGGCCTGTTCGGCCTTGCCGGCCTGGATGACCGCCATCGCCTCTTCGTCCGCTTCGTATTCGGCGAGGCGTTGCGCCGCGGTGTGGCCGGCCTCGGTCTCGCCGGCCTTGTCCAGAAGCCATTCGTAGAGCGTGTATGCCCGGTAGTGGTTCTGCCCTTCGTGCGCGGCCTCGGCCTGCTTGAGCTTGGACTCAACGAGTTTCGGGTGGACGGCTGATCGTGGCCCGTCGGCTGTCTCCGTTGCGGGCGCGGCGTTGTTCACCGCTTCGGCGAACGCCTCGAAACGCGTCGCGGATTCGGGGTCCGCTTCTTTCGCCGCCGCCAGAGCGTTCCCGGCCTCGGCGTTCATCTGGATCCCTGCCAGCAACACACGTGCGTTACTCAGAACACGTCGATCGGTCAACACCTCGTCTGGCACGGTGGCGATCAGGGCCAACACGTCGGCAAACGCACCGCTGCTGACCAGCCCGCGCGCCTGCTGGATCGCCTCGACCGCGTCGTTGCGCATCTGTGTCGCCGAGGGCGAGTTGTCACCCCCCGAGGCGGTCAGGCTCGGCGGGTGTTTCTCCATCGCCTCCGCCAGCGGTTTATCCATATTCACCGGGTGCCCGATCCACAGCACCTCCCCTTCGGGGGAGAGGATGAAGATGCGCGGGATCCCGCTGACGCCCCAGGTGCTGGACATGGCCCCCGTCTCTGCGTAGCCAAAGAACTGAGGCCAGTTCATGCCGCTGCGGCTGACGAAACGCATCAGCGATCGCTTGTCCCGGTCCCGGCTGACCCCGAGGATCTGCACGCCCTTGGACGCGTACTTGTTGTTCAGCTCGATCATGTGTGGCACGGCCTTCACGCAGGGGCCGCACCAGGTCGCCCAGAAGTCCACGATAACGATCCGGCCTTTCAACGCTTCGCTGGTCACCCGTGTCCCGTCCGTGGCGACAAAGTCGATGGTGGGTTGGTCGCCCACCGAGACCGCGGCGCGGGCTCCGCTGTTCACGGTGATGATGAATAGGGCGCAGCCAATCATCGTTGTGATTGACGTCAGGCTTGTGGTGCGTTTCATCGTGAGTCCTCTTGAAAAAGTGTTAGCCCGCTTGCGGTTCCGCAGCCGATTCAGCGTTGGTGAGTTCGTCTGCGTGTTTCTTGCCGTTGAATTTGCTGATGATCGCCTGCTGCATCGCCTGCGCGGTGACGACCTCTTCGACGATGACGCAGTCTGCGCCCGCCTGAGTGCAGAGCATCCCTCGACTCACGAAATTAGTCCGCGCGGCGATAAAGATATCCGGGTTAAGTTCACGCACGACCGCGCAGGCCTTGATCGCGTCGTCTTCGTTGGGGACCGCCAGTACGAACACGTCCGCCTGATCGATCCCGGCCTTGCGCAGCGTCTCGGGGTCCAGCACGTCCCCGTAGACCACCTTCTTGTCAAGGCCCAACTGCTTCTCGATCGTCTTGAGGTTCAGCTCGATGATGGTGACTTCCAGGCCGCTGCGTTCAAGCTCCAGCGCGACCATCCGCCCGACCACGCCGAAGCCCGCGACGATCGCGCGGTGATGGCTGGGGTTGATCCGGTCGTGGTGTTGGCGTGACGTGTTACTCAAGTCGGCCCTCGCGATTCGGCGTCTCAGGTGCCCGCACATCTTACCACGGGGATGCATCTCGATTCATTTCGCTGTCCGGGGGCTCACGCGGCATAAAAAAACCACCACGCGCCGGTGGTGGTTTAAGTAACTGAGTATGACGGGGCTCATCAGCGTCGGCGTCGACCGATCAGCGCCGTACCCGTCGCCACCAGCAGGCCCAGTGTGGCCGGCTCGGGCACGTTTGAAACCAGGGCCGCGGGTGGTGGGGCTGATTCGCTGGCACCGGCGGCTTCGATCAGGTTGATCGCATCGGCAAGCTCCGCATCCGTCAGGATGCCCGAGTTTTCAAGCAGCGTTGACGCGGAGGAGTCGCCGTCCGTTGGGTCCGTGGTGTCGCCCGTCGGGAAGGGCGTAAACACAGGGGGGTCGACCGGGTCTGTCGGATCGGGCGGCAACACCGGGGTGGCGGGGCCGCCGGTCAGCGGGAAGAACCCGCCACCGTCCAGGAAGTCCTGTTGATGCACCCCAACGACCTGGTCAAAAGTTGGGATGAAGCCGGGGTTCGCGGCCGAGATCTCGTTCTGCACCTGGAATCGGAACAGGTACTCGGACGAGTCCAAATGCGTGTAGCTGTTGGCGACGAGCGTCAGGTACTCATCGAATGTCATCCCGTTGAAGTCATGCCCCGCGCCCGCGAAGTTCGGCAGGGGGTAGGTGAAGAAACCGGGTGCCTCAAAGGGCCTGAAGGGATCATCGAAGCCCGCGTCGCCGAACAGGCCGATCGGCCGGAAGTTAAGCCCGGGTATCTTCTCGATCTGGGCGTTGAGTTTCTTGGCGTCGATGTCGCCGATCGAGCCTTGTCGGCTGTTGCGTGTCCCGGCGTACTGCTGCGCCTGCACGGGTGCCACGTCGACCGAGGCCATGACCGCGACCGCCAACACACACGACAACTTACTGATCATTGAGTTACGGATAACAACCACCTCGGAAGCTCCTTCCCACGCCCGATAAAGGCAGAAAAAAATCGTTCAATTTGGGTACCACAAAGGCCCTTCAAGTGTATCCGAGGAAGGGGGGTCGGGCAAGGAAAATCGCCACAAATCAGGGGGTCTGGACCGGCTGGGGCGGCTGGTCTGCTTTATCGGACTCAGCCTGGTGGGCCCCGATGTCCACTACCTCACCCCGGGGGACGCGGTTGCTCCAGAAATCGTGGTTCCCATGGTCGTTGAGCCTGATTCCAGCGGACCTAAGTGGTGAATCTGACAGGATTTGATAGCCATCCAGGCCCTCGAGAAGGTTCAAGCCCGTCCCCGGTTCAGCCAGCAGTGGGTCCGCGTCGATCGCCCCTGTTTCGCTGTCAGGCCGGGTAATCGTCCCGAAGTAGGCGTTGTGCATCACCTGTGGATCAGTCACTTTGCCCGGGTCCAGCGTCATGGTACCCAAGGTGTAGAAAAGATTATTCGCCAGGACCAGACCGGCGGGGGGGGCTGGCTGGTCCACCACCTCCAGCACGGGCGTCTGCTCCTCGGCCCCCGTAAAGACGGTGTTGTTGTGGAAGCGTGCGCCTTTAACCGGCCCCACAAGCCTTAACGCCGCGCCGTCGTTCTGGCTGATGTTGTAGCGCACCGCGGTCTGGAGGTTGCCCGCGTCGGAGCCCTGCTGTGTAGCCGCAATCGATTCATGGCCGCTTCGCACGGCCGCCATCGGTCCCTCGTTGTCGTGCGTGTAGTTGAACTGGAACGTGTTCTCGCGATTATTCGTATGACTCACCAGCGCCGCGCTGCCCTCGCCGCGCGTCTGCCAGACCTCGTTGTACTGCACCAGCGAGTTGTCGCACCCGGTCAGCACGACCCCGCCTGCCCGCCCGTCTTCGGCGGCCCCGGCCTGCTGGATACGGTTGTATTCCACGATCGCGTTGACGCACCCTTCCAGACGGATGCCGTCACCCATCACGTTTATGACCTCGTTCTCGCGTAACACAACATCGGTGTTCGGCAGCCAACGCCGGCGGTTGACCGAGTCGCTCTGGCTCATGATCCCGTTGCGCCCGCAGTCTGTAACCTTGCAGTTCTCGACCAACAACCCCTCGAAGCGCGTCGGCACGTTCGCGCCGCGGCTGCGCCATATGATCCCCGCGCCCTCGCCCAGGCCCGGCTCGACCGCGCCGTTCACGCCGTGGATGTAAAGATTCGACAGCTTAAAGTCGCCAGCGGCTCCCATGTCGTCGACCGTGATGCTCAAGCCAAAACGGAACGCCTCGGGTTCGTTACCCGTGTTGGTCAGCTCAAGGTTATTGATATGCCACCCCTGCGTGTTCTCAAGCAGCAACGCCTCGCCGGTCTCGCCGCCGGCGTGGATCGCGGGACGCTCACCCTCCCCGTAACTGTCGATCGTGATCGGGATCCCCGGCCTCCCCGACCCCTTGGGCCAGAGCCTGCCCTCATACACCGTCCCCGCCTTGATCAGAAGCTTGTCGCCCGGCGCGAACCGCGTCGAATTCACCTGCGCCAGCGTCCGCCACGCACGGTCCGCCCGCGTCCCCGGGCTCTCATCGTCCCCCGACTCCGCGTCCAGGTAATACGTCGTGTTCCCCGGCGACTGAACCGCGATCAGCTCGCCGAACCCGAACTGGGCGCGGGCCTCCTCGCCGACCATCAGCCCGATCAGCATTGCACAAGCTACCACGCGCCAGCACGGGCGGACGGTGTCGTCGCTGTTAGCTGCCGTCGTGTTGAAGTGACTTCTTGCCCTGAACATGCCGAAACCACCGTGTTTTATAAATAACCAAGACATGTGCCTATAGATTATCGTCAATTCGGCACAGGTGCCTGCGGGCCATCAATACCCCCCCGGGTCAGCGGATCAGCTTTCCATGAGTTCCCGCCCGTCCCGCTCTTTCATCGCCGCTTCAATGAACGCCTCCACCGGGACCGCGCCCCTGTCGCCCTCGGACCGGTGGCGGACGCTGACCGTGCCGGCGTCCTTATCCTTGCCGCCGACGACGAGCATGTAGGGCACCTTCGCCTCCTGCGCGAGCTTGATCTTGGCGTTCAGCCGTTCGTTGTTCGCATCGACTTCGACGCGGAAGCCGGCGGCCTTGAGCTTGTCGGTGACTTCTTGTGCGTAGTCGGTGAACTTGTCGCTGATCGGGAGCACGCGCATCTGCTGCGGGGACAGCCACAGCGGGAACGCGCCGTTGAAGTGCTCGATCAGGACGCCGATGAACCGCTCCATCGACCCGAACGGCGCGCGGTGGATCATCACCGGCCGGTGCGGCTGGTTGTCCGCGCCGGTGTAGCTCAGATCAAAACGGATCGGCAGCTGGTAATCCACCTGCACCGTCCCAAGCTGCCACTCTCGGCCGATCACGTCCTTGACCACGAAGTCGATCTTCGGGCCGTAGAAGGCGCCTTCACCGGCTTCGCTGGAGAAAGGCACGCCCAGGCTCTTCGCCGCCGTGATACAGGCCGACTCGGCCTTGTCCCACTGCTCGGGTTCGCCGACGTATTTGTCACTATCTGGGTCGCGCAGGCCGACGCGCACGCGGTAGTCGTTCATGCCAAGCGTGTTGAACACGATCTTGACCAGCTCAAGGCAGCCCTGTAATTCGTCGGCGACCTGGTCTTCGGTGCAGAACAGGTGCGCGTCGTCCTGGGTCATCCCGCGGACGCGCATCATCCCGTTGAGTTCGCCTGACTGCTCCCAGCGGTACACCGTCCCGAACTCCGCCAGCCGGATGGGCAGGTCGCGGTAGCTGTGCTTGTCGCTGGCGAAGATCCGTATGTGGTGCGGGCAGTTCATCGGCTTCAATAAGTAACCATCGATCTCGCCGGCTTCCATCTGGCTGGATAGCTGGGCGCAGCTGCACCCCTCGTCCGCCAGCGACTGCACCTGCTCCCGGCTGACCAGCGCGGGGTACTGGCTTTCCTGGTAGTACGGGTAGTGTCCGCTCGTCTTATATAGCCCCAACTTCCCGATGTGCGGCGTGAATACCTGCTTGTACCCCTGACGGGTCAGGTGTTCCGCGATGAAGTTCTGCAGCTCCTGCCGGACCACCGCGCCGTTGGGTTTCCAGAGCACCAGCCCCTGCCCGACCTGCTCGTCGATCGTATAAAGTCCAAGCCGAGGTCCGATGACCCGGTGGTCGCGCTGCCTGGCCTGTTCGAGGTTTTCAAGATGTTCATCCAGGTCCGCTTGTGTGAAGAAGGCCGTGCCATACACGCGCTGGAACCGGTCGGAGGTGACGTCCCCGTGCCAGTTCGAGCTGGCGATGCTCATCACCTTGAACGCGCCGATCGTGCCGGTGTTTGGGGCATGTGGGCCCTGGCAGAGGTCCTCGAAGTGGCTTACCTTCGGCGGCTTGGCCAGCGGGTCCAGGCCGTTGGATTTAATGCTCTCGATCGGGCCGGTGACATACCACGACAGGTCGCTCGCACCCTGCTCGAAGGCGCGCTTGGCGTTGTCGATCTTGTACTTGTTGCCTTCTTTTTCGAGCTTGGGGAAGCCGGTATCGGGGTCCAGGTCGTAGCGCGTAAACGGCCGATCCTCCTGAACGATCTTCTTCATCTCCGCCTCGATCTTCTCGAAGTCGTCGCTACTGATCGGGGTGTCCAGCGAGATGTCGTAGTAGAACCCGTTGTCCAGGGGTGGGCCGTAGGCCAGCTTAGTGTCCGGCCAGAGCTTGCAGATCGCCTCGGCCATGACGTGGGCGCAGGAGTGGCGCAGCAGGTAGAGGGCATCGGCGTCCGGTTTGCCGTTGGGCCACTTGCTCTTGCCCTTCTTATCTTCGCGTGGCCGGGTGATGATGGCGAGGCTGCAATCGCCGGGCAGCGGGCGGTTCAGGTCGTAGAGTTCGCCATCGACTTTAGCGCCGATGGCGGCCTTGGCGAGGCCCGCACCGATATCGGCGGCGACGGCGGCGGCGGAGACTTGTGTGTCAAACGATTTTTCGCTGCCGTCGGGCAGGGTGATCTTCATAACGGGTCGGTCCTGGTCTTAGGGCTAACAGCTAACAGCTAATAGCTAAGGGCTAATGGCTAATTGATACAGGCTAACAGCTAATCGCTTTCAATAAAAAAAGCCGCCCGGTGAGGGGCGGCCGTGTGGGTCTGCGTGGTTGGTGAACACCCTAGCAAACAACGGCCCGCCGACCGGGGGTGCCGGGGGTGGTAGTGGTCGTGTTGGTGGTCAGGTTCAA
>JAJDCW010000288.1 GCA_029260635.1 Phycisphaeraceae bacterium
TCTGGGCGACCTGGTGCGGCCCCTGCATCGGTAGCTTCCCCAACGTCAAAGAATTGCAGGCGCATTACGAGGGCTACGACGTCGTGATCGTCGGCGTCACCGCGATCCAAGGCAATCACTACAGCGGCGATGATCGGGGCAAGATCGACTGCACAGACGACCCCGCCAAAGAAATGGAACTGATGTCGGAATTCATGCAGGCCAAGGATGTGACCTGGAGCATCGCCTTCGCCGAAGAGCCCGTCTACAACCACGACTACGGCGTCAGGGGTATCCCACACGTCGCCATCATCGACCCGCAAGGCGTCGTCCGCTTCCGCGCCCTGCACCCGGCGATGCCGATGGAGGCCAAGACCGCCAAGATCGATGAATTGTTGGCCGAGGCCGGCCTGCCCGTCCCCGAACCGCCCGCCGTCGAGCCGGAAGAAGAAGCCGCCGCCAGTGCGGATTCACAATGAGTTAGACGATGGAATGGTTTAAATTTACAAAGAACTAGTTCAATAAAAAAACGCCCCAGTAATGGGGCGTTTTTTTATTGATTGTGGTGGTGCCTGGAATGGTTTATCGCTTGCGTCGTAGCGCTGCCAGTCCGCTAAGCCCTAGTAGTGCCAGGCTCGCGGGTTCGGGGATCGCCGCGTTCGATGTCGGTGGCGTGCCCGCGTTCCAGTTGCCGAGTACGGCGTTGAGGTCATCGATCCCGACAAACCCGTCGCCCGAGGGGTCCGCCAGCGGGTCGGCGGGTGGCACGTTCTGGTTCCAGTTGCCCAATACGATATTCAGGTCGTTGATGCCGACGAACCCGTCGCCGTCCAGGTCCCCCTCAAGAGCCAGAGGGAAGTGTGTGACATTTAGTTGGATCGTGCCCCAGGCGCTGGGAAACAACGCGTTTTCTTCTGCTTTGTAGTGCTCAAACGCGCCCATAAATCCATTGATTCGCGGGGAGTCTGGGTATTCAATCGGATTGAATGGGTCTGAGTTATCGACCAGATAATGGATCGGCGCCATCAAGTACTCTTCTTTGGCGGTATCGCCGGAGAAAGTGATCCCCGCCCCGGCTACCGCCACGTAGTATTCGCCCGCGGCCAGAATGTTGAATCGGTTCCAGTCCGCGTTAGGGCCGACGTTGTAATGGTCCGACGCCCGCCAGCCCGCCAGTTCATCGTCGATCACACCTTGAAGTGATTCGTTCCAGACTCGGTACTCATTCCAGATACCGTTCGCGTCTGGTCCATATTTCTGCCCGGAGCAGACGGTTGACGGGCAGTCATTGATGTGTAGGCCCTCGTAGGGGGTCGTGGACAGCGGGTCCGAGATCCCCCCCGGGCTGGTGTCCCAGTGCGGGTTGTCCGGCGCGTTCTGCATGAAGAATAGCTCGGACAAACCAAGCGCGGTGTTCGCTCGGTAGTGATCCGGATCGAGCGGGTCCCAGCCGGCCCCGGGAAACTCAGGCACGAGTTCGCCGTCGATGTCCTTCACCGCGCCCGACTGAGCCACCAGGTTGCCGGACGCATCGAACAACACCAGTTGCGTCTGATTAACGCTGTTGACAAACGTACCCTGTGAGCGGTCCGGGTCGGGCCCCTCGCTGGAGATATTCGTACCGTAAGTGTCAAACGTAACGGCGCTGCTGCCGTCGGCGGTGTATTTGAACCAGTGTACGTAGGGTGCCGGGGTGCCACCGCCATCTCGTTGGTGGGTGCCCGACCACGTCTGGGTGTTATTCAGATCAACAATGAGGTTTGCGTTGACGGGATCGCTCAAGGGATCGAATGCGACGATTTCCCCCTGGATGAGCGCCGAAGCGGGTGTGGCCGCGATGCCGGCCGTAAGGAGGGCCATAGCTGCTACGTGATTT
Organism: Phycisphaeraceae bacterium; assembly: GCA_029260635.1. Classification (GTDB taxonomy): domain Bacteria; phylum Planctomycetota; class Phycisphaerae; order Phycisphaerales; family Phycisphaeraceae; genus JAJRRS01. The sequence continues at coordinate 1,856 of JAJDCW010000288.1, forward strand.
GTCCGCATCATTCAGTTCTCCTGAAGGGCACCGAGCGGTAGCCCATACAACCTAGAAACACAAACTTGTAACACAGTATGGGGCATGCACCTAAGATGAATGCCTGGAATCGTCACGCTTCGAGTAATCCATCTTATCAATAATGCTTATGTGTCCCGCCGCAACACCTAGATCATACGCCATGAGCCTAAGTCGCGCCAAGCAAAACCCGCCTCTCGCTCGAAAAAAGTGTTCTACGCGGTATTGGAATCACGAATTATCCCTTAAGAGCCACCATATCAACAGACACGACAATCTTTATAATAAATTCTAATGCTGGCCTATTTCCCGATTGAAAAGGCTGTTGCATCGCGTATGATATGGAGTAGTTAGTAAGGGTCGGGATCTAACTTCTTCCATACCGAAAGCATAGAGGTTTGTTTATGACATCGACAGGCCCGAATATGAATGGGATTGTTGTAAAACCGGCAACGCGACAATCAATCCGGAAGAGATGTGCTTTTACATTGATCGAGTTGCTGGTTGTGATTTCCATTATCGCTTTGCTGGTGGGCATTCTATTGCCTGCGCTGGGCGCAGCGCGTCGTTCAGCCCGTAATGCGGTCTGTATGTCAAACATCAGGCAGATGACCATCGGTCTGGTTTCGTATTCCGACAGCAACAAGGGCTATCTTCCCGCCGCCAAAGCACCCGCCAACGCGTCGTCTCTGAACCGGCGTATCCTCTGGCAGGTCTCGATCTGGAGCTATATCACGTCCGATGGCATCGACTTGGACGATATCGATGCGCCTTACGAATACCTCGCAGGCACAGCCTTTGAATGCCCCAGTGCCGATGATCAACTCGGCGGTTACAGCACCGGCGACCACACGCAGAACGGCTACGGGCTGAACATCAGCCCGCTTGGCAGTCTGGGTGTTGGGGATTTTACATCCAAGACCGGGTTATATTCGAGCAAGATTGATCGGGAACTGGAATACAAACGGGCCGACCTGGTTGTTTCCCCTTCCTCTACGCTGCTCTTGACCGATGACTTGTCATATCTGGTCGAGTACTGGCACAGAGGATACACGAACCACCTACAGCTCGGCCTGCTGGGTGCGGGTAACGGCATGCTTGCCGTGATCAATCGACACGGGGGCAAGGGCTGGAATATCGCCAAATTTGACGGGAGCGCTTCTTCAACACCTTTTGAGGAAGTGCCCGGTTCAACAAACCAACTGCACTACAGCGCGACCTCTGCACTTTCGCCCGGATTGTTGCTGGACGCACCGCACAACATTGTTGATCCAATCGGAAAAATGTATTGGGTGGGCCGGGAATCCCGCTGATTTTGAGCATATGTAGCGATTGAGGGGGAGGTTATTGACGATAGAGCAAATGGCCGAATGTTTGGAGTTGAATCGATCATGCAGATCCCCACGACCATTCCCCAGTGCCTGCGGGAACTGACCGAGTACGCCAACGGTCTGACCGAACGTTTTTCGGTGGCTGACCTGCGCACCCGTTTGGAGGCGTTGGATATCACCGTAGGAGACCTGGCCGAGTATGCCATCTCCGATGAGAACGGCTACCGGCGTAACCTGGTCTACGAATGTGAGATGGCCGACTTCCTGCTGATCTATTGGCGCAGCGGGCAGCGCAGCCCGATCCATAACCACGCGGGATCGACCTGCGGGTTCAAGGTCCTGCGCGGCACGGGCGTCGAGACGGTGTTTGATATGACCCCCTGCGGGCAGGTCGTGGCCTCTCAATCAACCGTGATGAAAGAAGGCTACATCTGCGCGGCACAGGATTCGGATATCCACCAGGTGTCGAACCTACAGGCCCCCGGGCAGGACCTGGTCACGCTGCACATCTACTCGCCGCCGCTGCGCGTGATGGATCAGTACTCGATCACGGGTGGCCCGGTCGAGCGTTATCAGCCGATGATCTTTGAACACGCGGACGGCAGCGGGATATAATCACAGCCACACCCGGGCGTATCGAGGCGTTTCCCGGAAACTGTGAGTGTGATTATCTGAACAACCGTCATCGCGAACCACTTTTCTATGGCGGATCAATCATCAAGACTGGCCGGGCTGGACCACGACGGGTTGGCGACGTTGTATGGCGGGATCGTCTCGCTCAGCCCGGAAGCCGCGCTATCGCTGGGATCAATGGAGGGGGTGTACGACGCGCCAGTCAAGCAGGTCCCGGCCATCCCCGGCCGCTGGGTTGGATACCTGATCGCGGCGGCGGCAGCGGGGGCGGCATACGGCCTTCACTACCTGCCGGTTGCACCCTTTACATTGGAGACCGCTTCGGGCGGGGCACGACACCCGATTGGGGCGGCAATCATCGCGATCATCCTGGGCGTATTGATCGCCAACCTCATCAAGCTGCCGAAACAGGTGGTCGCCGGCGCGAAGGTGATCGTGCGATCTGTGATCCCCTACGCGATTGTCTGTGTTGGCGCGGGTCTGAATCTGGTGGCGATCGGTCAGGCGGGGTGGTCTGCCTTATCCATCATGCTTGCGGCGGTGGTCTTTGCGTATGCTGCGGCGTACCTCGTCGGCCGACTGCTTGGTCTGCCGCACAAGACCGCGACGCTGCTGGGCGTCGGCACGGGTATCTGCGGGTCCAGCGCGATCGTCGCGGCGGCTCCGCTGATCGATGCCGAGGATGAAGATCTGGTGCTGTCGATCGGGGCGGTGAACCTGCTGGGCCTGGTGATGATGCTTCTGCTTCCGATGTTTGCACCGTTGATCGGGATCAGCGCGGAGCGCTTTGGGGTCTGGTGCGGGGCATCGATCCATGCGGTGCCCCAGGTGCTGGCGGCGGGGGACGCGTATTACATCGGCGGGGCGGATGCGGCCCTGTCTGCGGAGTGGGCGACACTGGTCAAGCTGGGACGGGTGGCGTTGCTCGCGCCACTGGTCTTCGTGTTAGCGGTGTTCCACGCCCGCAAGCGTGCATCGACGGGGTCGGGCGGCAGCGTGACCGTGCGCTATCACCAGCTCGTGCCCTGGTTCATCTGGGGGTTCATCATCATGGCCGCCCTGGCCACCAAGGGATGGCTGCCGCATTTGAGCTTCGGCGAGGGTGGCGAGCCGATCGCCTCAGCGGACGTGATCAAGTTTGCCGGAAAGCTGCTGCTGACCTTCGCAATGGCGGCGATCGGCCTGGGCGTGAACCTGCGTCTGATGGTCGGGGTCGGTGGCAGGGCGGTCATCGCCGGGGCGATCTCATCCGTCCTGCTGGCACTGGTGGCGCTGGGGCTGGTCTACGGCCTGCTGTGACAAGCCTTTCAAATCGCGATCCGTGGTATTCAATCGTGGCTCAATAAGCGGGCCAACCCATCAATAACCTCCCGGCACGGGAGGCGAACGCCCTCGATAGGATTCGAACCTATGACCTATGCTTTAGGAAAGCATTGCTCTATCCAACTGAGCTACGAGGGCAGGTCTGTATTTGCGGGTGTTATTGTATGACTGAATGCCCACGACACAAACGGCCCAGCGGTGCCGGCCGAAGCCGTGGATCAGGCCTAGGACCCGGCCCGGAACGTCCAATACACTTCGTGTAAAATGCCAGCCACGCCCACGTAGCTCAGTTGGATAGAGCAGCGGACTTCTAATCCGCAGGTCACAGGTTCGAATCCTGTCGTGGGTATTTTTGATAGCGGAGGCAGGTCTGACGCTCCCCGATAGGGGCTTGTGACGGAAAGTGGAGAGGCAGGCGTTTTGCTTGGCACATCCAATCAATAAAAAAAAAAAAAGACCGGCCCGAAGGCCGGTCTTTGTGTTATTAAGATGTCGTAGAAGGGGGGTAAACCCGCTTCTAAAGTCAGCTTCAGCGACGACGAAGCATCGCGAGGCCGCCCAGGCCTACCAGAGCCAGCGAGGCGGGCTCGGGGACGGGGAGGAACTCGACCTTGATGTTCGAGAAATCAAGACCGTTGTCGGGATCGCCCGCGCTGTTGCTTGAACCAAACTTGTTGGAGTTCGCGTGGAAGCCCAAGAAGCCGAAGTCGATTGAATCGAAGGTGGTGGTTTGGGCGTGTGAAATACCGTCGAGTGTACCGGACACTTCGATTTCGGTGGCACTGACGCGTTGGACCATGACCGAACCGCTGTACTGCGTGCTAGGAGCAAAGGCATAGCCTTCATCGGGGCCGCTGCTGAGGCTGGTGAAGCTGGTGCTTGTCGCCATGAGCCGACCGGTGGCGGTGATGTTGCTCTGGTCGTGCGTACGGAAGTTCAGGTCGGCATCCGCACCATTGTTGACGTCCATATCCATAAAGAAGCCGGGGAGCGCCTGGTTGCCTGGGCCGCCGGTGGCGAGGCCCCAGCCGTAGAGATCGTTGGGGCTGCCGGAGGAAGCGCTGACGTTGGCGTCGAGGCCGGCTCGTCCGAGTGTGTCGAATAGACCGACGCGGAAGGCCGCGCTCGTGCCACCCGAAGCATTCACGGTAGCGGGCGTCACGAAGGTGTAAGACGCGACGAGTTTGTCACCGATGTTGGTCAGCGACTGGGTTGGGAAGACGGTGTGGATACCGCGACCGGACGTGCCGGTAACGTGATGAAGTGTGCCTGGCGTGATGTCGATGCCGCTGCTGGAACTCGAGGTCCACCAGTTGGTGTCGAGCGCGCCGGTCTTGGTCAGGTCGCCGTCGGCGAAGCTGTCATCGATGATGACGGTCGATGCCTGAGTAGGCACGGCCAGAGCGGCCGCAAGCACAGCGGCACCAGTAAACAGAACAGGCTTGTTGAAACTAAACTTTCTCATGATTCCCTCCAAAGGTGTTGTAAAAGGACATTCAATGTAACGGAATATCCAAGTAATGAACTCATCTATAATATGACCGATCGCCTAACCAATGTCAAGAGATATGTTTAAATAGAGTGAAATTTACAATAAATTTTCAGAAAATTTACAAATATGGGTCTGTTTTTCTATAATATTACAATAAAATCATCGGGTATATGACGTGTATGAGACCCGATTTATCGCGATCCGCCTCCCTTATCGCTGACTTTAGAAGGGGGTGAAGCCTAGTCGAGCAATTCTCCTAGACACGCCGCCAGCAGTCCTGCGGATAGGCCCCTGCGGTGTCAAATGGAGGGGCTGGCCATCCGGTTTTACGCAAAATACCCCCCCCCGGGGGGGCCATATAAAAAAGACCGGCCCGAAGGCCGGTCTTTGAGTTATTTAGATGTTGCAGGAGGTGAAATACCTCCTTATTAGATCACCTTCAGCGGCGACGCAGCATCGCCAGGCCGCCC
>JAJDCW010000289.1 GCA_029260635.1 Phycisphaeraceae bacterium
GCGGCCGCGTGCCAAGTTCGCCCAAAGGAAGCTGGTCAGGTTAGCGAAGATCGGCGCAGCCATGATCGTCGCCAACTCGAACTCGCTGACGTGAAACGTCTTCTTCGCCAGCACCCCGATCACCCCGGATTCGAGCATCGCGACCGCCATCGGGAACGTCGAGGCGGTCACCAACTCATGCGCGTAGCTCTGCCGTGCCATCAGGGGCTGGCTTGAAGGGCTAAAGTTTTTCAGAGTGTCGAACAGCATTTGTGCCCCATCATACGCATGATGACGCCGGACGTGTCGTACCCGACAGCGGTAGGATGTAGAATGCGTGGACATTGACTTAGATCACCCACCGGGGACGGGAAGGCGAGCCATGAAATCTATCGGTATCCGTGCGTTGGCGGTCGTAACCCTCACGGCGTTGTGCAGCATCAGCACTACACATGCAGAGCCAGCGACAGCCCGCGACGGCATGGTGGCAACGGTCCACCCACTGGCGACACAGGCAGGGGTCGACGCGCTTGAGCGCGGCGGCAACGCGATCGACGCCGCCGTGGCCGCGGCCCTGACACTCGGCGTCGTCGACACACACAACTCCGGCATCGGTGGAGGATGCTTCGCGCTGATCCATCTGGCGGACGGCACGATCCTCGCGCTGGACGGCCGAGAGATGGCGCCCGCCAAAGCAACCCGCGACATGTTCATCCGTGACGGCAAGGCAGACCCCAAGCTCAGCCAGACCGGCGCACTGGCGATCGGCGTCCCCGGATCACTGGCGGTATACGACTTCGCGCTAAAACACGGCGGCAGGCTCTCGCTCGATAACCTGATCACCCCCGCCGCCGACATCGCCGAGCAGGGCTTCATCATCGACCCCGCATTCGCATCACGTCTCGAAGGCGTTGCCGAGACGCTCGGACAGTTCCCCGATTCCGCGGCGCTGATGCTGGATCAAGATGGCAAACCCCACCCCGTCGGCCATATCCACAAACAGCCCGACCTCGCCAGAACCTACCGCGAAATCGCGCGCGAAGGGATCGGCTACTACTACAACGGCCCGTTCGCGAAAGCCGTCGATAAATGGATGTCGGCCAACGGCGGGCTGATCACCGCCGAAGACTTCGCCAACTACACCGTCAAACAACGCGAACCGGTCACCAGCACCTACCGCGGTTACCAGGTAATCGGGTTCAGCCCGCCCAGCTCCGGCGGGGTCCACGTTGCGCAGATACTCAACATCCTCGAACACTTCGATCTCGGTCAGATGGACGCACCCACAAGAGCGCATGTAACCGCCGAGGCGATGAAGCTGGCGTTCGCCGACCGGGCCCACTGGCTGGGCGACCCGGACTTCGCAAAGGTTCCACGAGGTTTGGCCGATCCCGCCTACGCCGAGCAGCTTGCCACGCTCATCGACCTGAATATAACCGCCCCCGTCGACTCGCACAGCACGCCGCCGGGCGCCGACGTCAATCTCTTCAGCCGACACACCACCCACATCGCCGCCGCCGACAGCGAAGGCAACTGGGTCGCCATCACCGCCACACTCAACACGTCCTACGGCTCCAAGGTGTTGATCCCCGGCACAGGCGTCTTCATGAATAACCAGATGGATGACTTCTCCGCACAACCCGGCGTGCCTAACTACTTCGGCCTGCTCGGCGCAGAAGCCAACAGCGTTGAGCCCGGCAAACGACCGCTCTCAAGCATGAGCCCGACCATCGTCCTCAAAGACGGCAAACCGGTACTCACCCTCGGCGCCGCCGGCGGACCCACGATCATCACGCAAGTCGTCCAGGCGATCATCAACACGATCGATCTGGGTATGCCCCTGCCCGGCGCGGTGGGCGAGCCACGCATCCACCACCAGTGGCGCCCGGATCGTGTGTCTGTGGAAAGCACCGTGGATCCTGAGTTAATCGATGCACTTAAACAACGCGGTCACGAGATCCACCCCCGCTCGTCTATGGGCGTCACCCAGGCGATCGGCATGACCGATAACGGAAACCTGATCGGCGTGCACGACCCCCGCGCGTCTAACGGCGCAGCCGACGGTTACGACCGAACAGAGCCGTAATCCACCCCACCGGTCCACAAGGACCCGGCCACGGTCATCAAGCACACCGGACCGGTTTAATAATCCGTATCAAAGCGCTTCCGGCTAAACGATTCATTCGCACTGGGGGCGACGAACTCGTAGAGATACTTCTCGGGTTCACCCAGGATCGGGATGTATTTGAAAGTGTAGCTCGTGCCTTGCTGCAGCTTACCGATCAGGTACGAATCGGGCAGCCCGCCCTTGACATCGCTCTCTTTGATCACGGTGCTGTTGATGTTACGCCGGAAGCTGACCGCGTTGCCCGAGGCGTCCTGGACGTCGTAGTGGTCGGCGATCCACGTCGGCCAATCGGGCTTGTAGTCAGCGTTCAACGGCGGGGCATCGATCATCGGCGCAGCCAGCGGGACGACGATGTGTATCTCGATCGTTGTACCATCCGCCCGACCAAACGCGGTCCCGACAAGATACCCGGGGTCCTCGTTCATCACCTGGATCATGTACAACACGCTCAAGCCCAGCGAACCCAGGATCATCACCCACACAAGCGCTTTGACTGCCATCGTCAACCCCTTTCATGTGACGGCGAACCGATAGAAATGTACCTTCACCGTCGAATGTGTAACGAGCCCCATGAATCCCACGCCGCCCGCTTGAACGCGGGCACAGAAACGACCAGCTCATTATAAAGCCAAATCATATCCCATTCACAACACCCCGCATGGCCCGCAAAAGCATATTTGGACAGCTTCAAGCCCTGATCACGCGAACACCACCACCGTCAACGTCCAGCCAACCCCCGCCAATGTAGCCGCCGCCGTCGCCGGGATCAGCTGTGTGCGCACGTGGTCCATCAGGTCCGACCCGGTGGTCATGGCGCTCAAGACAGTCGTGTCGGAGATCGGCGAGCACTGATCGCCGTAGACACTGCCGTTGAGGATCGTCGCGAAGCAGACCATCATGAACAACATCGGGTTGTCCAGGCCCTGTGACTGCGCGACCGCCCAGGCCAACGGCATCCCAAGCGGGAACGCCACCGCGTACGTCCCCCAGCTTGTCCCGGTCGAGAACGCGATCACCATCGTCAACACCTGCAACGTCACCGGCAGCGCCCAGTACGGCAACGATTCCCCGAGCTGATCGACCAGGTACAGCCCCCCGCCGGCCTGCTTGCTGACCGACCCCAGCGTGATCGCCAGCATCAATATCACCGACGCGACCACCACCCCTTTGAGCCCCTCGCCCAGCCCCTCGACCAGGTCCACCAGCTTCATCCCACGCCAAAGCGCGATCACTGCCGACAACAACAGCGCCACACCAAACGCCCAGTGAACATTCGGCGAGCCAGTCATAATGAACGTGCCCACCGCGATCGCGATCAACACCCCCAGCGGCAGGAAAAACTCGCTGACCCGTGGCAGGTAACCCTCGGGGACGTGGCTGGCCTGCAATTCCTTAGCGCTTAGCGGCGTGGCGTCAGGCGCATCCAATTCGCCGGTCTCACGCGCCCGCCGGATCGCCGCGCGGAACCGCCCGCCCAACAGCGGGGCCTTGTCAATAGCCAGCAGCAGCGTCCCAATCACCGCGAAGATCCCGTAGAAACTAAACGGCACACTCATGAAAAAGAACTTCAGCCGGTCCGATTCCGTCGCCAGGAACGCTACGCCCGGCACATAGATCAACGCCTGCACATACGCCGGCCAGGCGTTGAACGCGATCACCGATGCGATCGGGCTGGCTGTCGAATCCACGATATACGAAAGCTCCTCGTGGCTGACCTTCTGCTGGTCCGCGATCGGCTTGACGGTCGTGCCGACCAACACCGTGCTGACCGTTCCGCCCTGGAAGAAGATCACCCCAAGCCCCCAAGCGACCAGCTTCGCCGAGCGCGGACCACGCACAAAGTGCTTGGTCATCCATTCGGCAAACGCCTGCGCAGCCCCGGAGCGCGACCAGACACCCATCAACCCGCCCAGCAGCCAGAGGTACAGAATCAACACACCCGCCGCACTCTCCGTCGCCAGGCTCGGCACCAGAACCGCCCCGGTCAGGTCGTAATGCTTGAGCATCAGCGCCCCGACCACGATCCCGCCGAACAGCGCGGTCAACGGCTCCTTGGTCAACAAACACAAAGCAATCGCCACCGCCGCCGGCAAAAGCGACCAGAGGCCCCAATGTTTCGCCACGGTGATGCGCTCATAGATCATCACCGATTCACCTTCGACAATCCGCTCGCTGGCAACCACCTCCTGCTTTACCACAGGCTCATCACCCGCGCCAAGCGTGGCGAGGTAGTCCGTCGTGAGAAGCGCATCCTCAGCCGGGGTCACTTCGCCGAGATTCGTTTCCTTCTCCCGGACCGTATAGACAAGCTCCCCATTGGCGTTGGTGTACACATCCAACGCCGTGCGCTGGACGCTCCAGGTCGGCGTGACATACAGCCCGACCATCACCGCCGCGACCAGCGCCGCCACCGTGACCCCAAGCGCCGTCCGGCTTGGATGAAACAGCCGCCAAAGCGCCGTCGCCTTGGCTTTGGTCATGGTTTCGTCGATGTCGCCGTGAGGCCCGTCAGATCTGGGTTTGGCCATGCGCTCAGCTTATCGCCCCACGCTCCGCCCTACCAGACTTCAGCCCCCGCCCCCGCCATCCCACCACCCCTCAAAGGAGCCCTTACCCCCTTGTCTCACAGCGCCTACAATGCCCCATTGAAGCAGAATCCAGCAGACCCGGAGCCGACCGCTCATGCACATGAAAACCAGTGACAAGGACCTTGGGCCCGAGATCGTGCCCGTCAAGTTCATCCTCGAAGACCCCGAGCCCCTGACCGGCAAGGACGAGAAGGTGATCAACCTCAAAGCCGCGATCGGCGAATCCATCCTCGAACTCGCGCTCGACCACGGCATCAACATCGAGCACGCCTGCGGCGGCGTCTGCGCCTGCTCCACCTGCCACGTCTATATAGATAAGGGCGAGGACTGCTTCGACGAGGCCGAAGACGAAGAACTGGACCGCGTAGACGAGGCCCCCGGCGTCGAGCTGAGCAGCCGACTCGCCTGTCAGGCCATCGTCAAACGCGAGGGCACCATCGAGGTCCGCATCCCGGAGTGGAACAGAAACGCCGTCAAGGAAGTCCCGCATTAGGCCCGGCCCCACCCGCCCCGCTAGGGTGTCGCCTTGAGACCCAAGGGCGTGGGAAACCGCAGATCTGCCCTAGGCCCCGCAACCACCGTCATCTTCTAAGCCGCCCGCAGCGCCATCACCCGGTAAAGCGGTGAGGGTCGATACCAGTTGGTCCATCTTAGACGCGGCCCCCTTGCGGACCACCTTGCCGACCCCGATCGCGTCCTTGATCTGCTGCCCGCCCGCCCCAACCTCGCGTGCTTTCTTCACGTGGTACTGCACGCACGGGTGACAGTTGGCGGCAACTGAGGCTCCAACCGCGACAAGTTCTTTCGTCAATTCGTCGAGTTCCATGTTGTTCCCCTTCCACTTGGCAGGTCACACATCAAACTTAATCCCCTGCGCCAACGGCAGCGCGGTGGAGTAGTTGGTGGTCTGTGTGCTTCGGCGCATGTAGGCCTTCCACGCATCCGACCCGGACTCACGGCCGCCGCCGGTTTCTTTCTCACCACCGAACGCCCCCCCGATCTCCGCGCCACTGGTCCCGATGTTCACATTGGCGATCCCGCAGTCACTCCCCGCCGGGCCGCAGAACAGCTCCGCCTCGCGGACGTTGTCCGTGAACACCGCGCTGGACAACCCCTGCGGCACATCGTTGTGGATCGCGACCGCTTCGTCAAAATCGTCATACGTCATGACGTAGAGGATCGGGGCGAAGGTCTCGGTCTGGATGCACTCGGCATCGTGGGCGATCTCAACAATCGCCGGCCGGACGTAAACCCCACCCTCGGGGACGCCTTCGGTCACACGCCCCCCCCCAGTTATAACCTTGCCCCCCTGCTCCTGCGCCTTCTTGAGCGTCGCATCCATCGCGTCCGCAGCGGCTTCATCAATCAGCGGGCCGATCAGCGTCCCTTCTTCGACCGGATTTCCGATCTTCAACTGTTCGTAGACCTTCACAAGCCGTTTGACGATTGTATCTTTGACCGAGCTATGCGCGATCAGTCGCCGCATGCTGGTGCAGCGCTGCCCGCAGGTCCCGACGGCCGCAAACGTGATCGCAGGCAGTGCCAGATCGAGATTCGCCGAAGGCGTAAGCACCATCGCATTGTTCCCACCCAGTTCCAGCAGCGATCGGCCCAAACGTGCCCCCACCGCTTTGCCGACCGCCTTACCCATCGGGATCGACCCGGTCGCCGAGACCAACGGCAGCCTCCCCGAGTTCGAGATCGCCTCGCCGGTGTCACGCAAACCAATCACCACCGCGCTGATACCCGCCGGGGCCTCGTCCATCTCGGCGACCACCTCGTTAAACAAATTCTGGCACGCCAGCGCACAGAACGGCGCCTTCTCCGAAGGCTTCCACACCACCGTGTCACCGCAGACCAGCGCCAACGCCAGGTTCCACGCCCACACCGCCACCGGGAAATTAAACGCGCTGATCACGCCGATCGGACCGATCGGGTGCCACTGCTCGGCCAAACGATGCTCCGGCCGTTCACTGGCAATCGTCAAGCCATAGAGCTGCCGGCTCAGACCCACCGCGAAGTCGCAGATGTCGATCATCTCCTGCACCTCGCCCTCGGCCTCGGCGGTGATCTTCCCGACCTCCCAGGCGACCAGTGCGCCCAGGGTCTGCTTGTGCTCACGCAGCTTCACCCCAAACCGCCTGACCAGCTCGCCACGCACCGGCGCAGGAACCGTGCGCCATTTTTTAAATGCTTCGGCCGCGCTGCCGATCGCCTTCTCCGTATCCGCCGGGGTCGCCAGCCTGACCGACCCGAGCTTGCGCCCGTCGATCGGGCTGTGGATCGCCAGGCTCTCGCCCCCGGCACTCTGGGAGGAGCCGGCATAGAACAGTCCGGACATGTCTTGGGTCAGGCCGAGATTGGGCATGAAGTCGCTGGGTTGCATGGCGTGTCTCTTGGGGGGATTGATGATTTATGATTTGTGATTTATGCCGACACCGGTCCGTCCACTCCGGTGGGATCGTATTCGGGCGGTTCGATCAACACGTGATCGTCGCCGGCATAATGACGGCCGAACCGGTTGGCCAGGAAGTCGTTCAACAACACCTCTTCCTGACGCACAAACCCCCGGCTGGTGAGCTTGCCCTGGGCGTGCATATCAAGCACAGCACAGATCCCCATCGCCGTGGTGATCTGGATCGCGCTCCACTCCCGGCCGTTGATCGGGTTGTGATAAATCTTGCGGGCGTCGGTGATCTGCAGCAGCCGGCCGTCCTTCTGACCCGTCACCGCACAGAACACAATCACCACGTCCTGATCCGTCATCGGGACCGCTTTTTCAAGGATGTCCTTGATCACCTCGCGCCGCTGCCCCAGCCTCAACTCATTGATCAGGAACGCCGCCAGGTCGCGGTGCCCCTGGTAACGGACGGTCTTGTAATTCAGAGTGCGGACCTTGCCGGCCAGCGTTTCGCAGAGCGTGCCCAACCCGCCGGAGGTGTTAAACGCCTCGTACCGCACACCGTCGACCGAGAAATGCTCCAGGCCCTCAAGCGGCAGGACGTTGCTCATCTCGCCGTTGTGGATCGCCTCACAGGGGTTGCAATACTCGTTGATCAGCCCGTCCGTGCTCCACGTCAGGTTGTACTTCAGCGCATTCGACGGATACAACGGCAGCGCACCGACGCGCATCGTGACCGTGTCGAGCGTATCCATCCGTGAGGCCAGGTCGTGCGCGACGATGCTGACGAACCCCGGCGCCAGACCGCACTGAGGCATGAAGATCTGACCGGGCTTGGCCTGCTTCGCCACCGTCATCACCTTCTTGGTCGTCTGCACATCTTCGGTCAGGTCGAAGTAACTCAAGCCCGCCTTCAGCGCCGCCTCCGCGATCGGGGGGTTGTGTGCGTACGACAACGCCGACACCACCGAGTCACGATCCTTCATCGCACTCATCAGGGCGCCGGGATCGCCCGCATCGAGCTTGAGTGTCTCGACCTCGGCGATCTTGCTAAGCCGATCCAGCGACCCCTGATCCACATCCGCCACCCGCACGTCAAAGTCGCCGGTCTTGGACAGGTAATCCGCGATCGCCACGCCGATCTTCCCAGCCCCCATCAATAAAACCCGATGCATCGCAGCCTCTTTTCAACTTAAGGTGTTACTCTCGTCAGACAAGCCCCTCGGGGCCTACCGAGCCGAGTATTATATAACCTTCCGGGGCTTGAGAACACCCCTTTTAAAATGCCTAAACCCCGATCTAACCCAGACATCTGCGTTTTCTGGCCACATCTTTACGCCCCAGGCTGCCAGATAAACAGATCGCATAAAACTTACCGGGATGGATATAACAGGTACTTTTCCCGGTCCTTCCGGAACGCCTCGCTCTGCCTACGCCAGTCCGCGAACAGCCCGTCCAGCGGCGCACCCTCCATCAGCAGAAGCCGGGCCTTGTTCGTCCCCGTCGCGATGTCGAAAGACCGATCTCGTCCGCCGTCTCCAAAAGTAAACTCGCCGCCCAGCGCCTGCGCCAGCCGGAAATTGATCTCGACCAGGTTTACCTTTTTATCCAAGTCCAGATACACCTGCACGCCCTGACACACCTCCCCCTTGAACCGGCTGTAGAACGGCTTGAACCATACCGGGCGGAACGTCAGGCCCGTAGGCGGCCTGGACCGGGGGCGATCCATCAACAAGGCGTTATCCATAACCTGATAGACCCCCGTGTCCTTCCAGTAACTGTTCAACGCCTCCGCCAACTTCTCCCCATCTAATCCGGGGGCCCCAAACAACTCAAACGGCTGCGTGTAACCCACACCAATCGAAATCGTATTCAACTCACCCACAATCCCCGTCGCCACGTAGTACGCACACGCATTGGCATTGGGGATATGCGGCGAAGTCATCACCCACTTCAGCCCCGCGTCCTCCCACGTCATGTCCCGCCGCCAACCCGCCATCTTGATCACCGTCAGCTTCTCGTAACCCGGGGCGTACTTGTCCCTGACCAGCCCCGCCAACTCCCCCATCGTCATCCCATGCACATACGGCACCGCGATATGCGAAATAAACGACTCGAACCCCTCCTCCACAAATCCGCCCTCGATCCGCTCGCCCCCCAACGGGTTAGGCCGATCCAACACCACAAACTCGATCCCCGCCTCCGCGCACGCCTCCAGACACGCGCGCATCGTGCTGATGTAGGTGTAGCTGCGCGCCCCGATGTCCTGCAGATCAAACACCAGCGCATCCAATCCCTCCAGCATCGCCTCGGTCGGCTTACGGTTCGCCCCATAAAGCGAATACGCCGGCAGCCCCGTCCGCGGGTCGCTGCGGTCAGCGATCTTGTCACCCGCATACTCATCCCCGTACACCCCGTGCTCCGGTCCAAACAGCGCCACCAATTCAACCCCGGGGGCCGCACGCAACACCTCAACCGTGCTGACAAATCGGCTGTCCCGGCTCGCCGGGTGCGCCACCAGCCCCACACGCTTGCCTCGCAACGCCTCGAACCCACCCTCACGCAACACATCCACCCCAAGTTTCACCGGCTGGGCGAACGCCGACATACAAATCAACCAACCCGCGATCCAACCCGCTACCAAACCCGTCAAACGTGATGAACCTTGTCGCATGCTGTTAATCCTCCGTCCACCCTGTTGCTGAATGATCCCGCGCGTAGCATACAACACCCCCATTCCCCCGCCCACCCGCAAAGCCCAACGATGCCCACCCCGCCCATCCCCAGCCTCTTCCCCGTTTAGCCCGGTCGCCCACAACCGGCTCCCACATCAGCACCCATCAATCACACCCCTCCTATCCCTATCCCCCTCTTATTTCCTGCTTTCTAGATTTCCAGCTTTTCCACTTTTCCCCCTACAATCCCCCCATGCAAACAGACACTCAAGTAATCCCCGTCCCCGTCATGCGCCTCCCCGGCAACACCGACGTCCCCCTGCCCGACTACCAATCCGAACACGCCGCCGGCATGGACCTGCACGCCGCCGTCGAAGAGCCCGTGACTATCTCACCCGGTGAGATAAAGATGATCCCCTGCGGCTTCGCCATGGCCGTCCCCATCGGCTACGAAGCCCAGGTCCGCCCACGTTCCGGCATCGCCGCCAAGTTCGGCATCTCCATGCCCAACGCACCGGGCACCATCGACGCCGACTACCGCGGCCAGGTCATGGTCCCCCTGATCAACCACGGCAGCCAACCCTTCGAGGTCACACGCAGCATGCGCATCGCCCAGATGATCATCAAGCCCGTGCCGCGTGCACAGTGGCAGGAAGTTGATGAACTTCCGTCCACTGATCGTGGCGAAGGTGGGTTTGGGCATACAGGGCGGTAAGTTTAAAGACCACAATATATGTACTTATCCTCTTTTCTCTAACGATAGATTTATATGCCAATGCCTATCTATACTAGAGCGTATGCTTCGTTTCGGATTATGGGTGAGCAACTTGACCCACTAGATGTCACGAAAGCACTCCTGTTGCCCTATGATCGGGCGCATCGTAAAGGTGAACCACATTTGGGCCGGCTTCGTCGCACAGGAGAAGTACGTGAGTTTACACCCTTCAACCATGGTCACTGGTCCATGTCCTCAAAAAAATGGGGGAAGGGTCCCAAACTCGAAACCCACATCTGTTGGCTACTAAATCAATTGGAGCCACGAGCTAAGGAAATACAAAAATTATTAAACGCAGGGTATAAAGCTGATTTTTTCTGTTTTTCAGAGGGACGTAGTACGGACCCACCCAGCATCTCCAACGCTACCAAGGAACGGTCTGAAGCACTTGGAATCAATATTGAAATCGATCATTACGATTCAAGTGAATACGAACAGTCGTCATAGCCGGGACCCGTATATATTAATTATTCGGCCTGTGTGATCTGCTTGACCAAATGCCGCCCCACCGCCATGTTGTATGTCAGCGCGCTATCTAATAGCTCCGCCGGGACGCGTTGCAGCCCCGAGTGAGTCTCGAACGTGAACGGCCCGGGGAAACTGATCTCGCGCAGTCCCGCGCAGACGCCGTCCCAATCCACACCCGGGTTTTCGATGCCGTAGGGCAGGACGTGGTCGTCGCGGTCTTCGCCGGTGCGGGTCTCCTGGATGTGGATGGCTTTGAGGCGGTCGCCGAGCATGACAATACCGCGATGTTGGTCTTGCAGGTTCATATGGGCGTGGCCGGTGTCCCAGCAGGCGCCCATCAGGGGGTGGTTCAATTCGTCGATCAACGCGCACTGTTCCTCGGGGATCCCCGCGAAGTATCGCTGACATCCGCGCGTCTTGGCGTAGTGGTCGAAGATGTTTTCGATCGCGATCCCGACGTTGTATTCTTCACAAACATCCAGCATCGAGCGGAAGAAGGCGGCGTTGCCATCGTGCATGGCCTTGACGTGGTCGGCATCGAACGCGCCGGGAAAGATATCCGGGTGCAAGACCATCCAGGGGATACCCAGCCGACCGCAGGTTTTAACCGCGTGTCGGCAGAGCTCGCGCGATCGTATAGCTTTGTCGTCCTGACCGAACATATCAAAGAAGGGGCCATGGGCCTGGACCCATTCGAGCCCGGCGTCATTCGCCCAGGCCGAGCGCTGCTGGGCCCACGTCTTGGCCGCCCCATCATCCGTCCAATCCACATCCTCGATGTGCATGTAGAAAGGCAGGTCGATCCCATCGAAGCCGGCCCCGGCCAGCGCGGCCATGAGCGTCGGCTCGTCCATCGTGGCGGAGCGGATATTCAACGACGTCGCGATCTTCACAACCGGTCCCTTTCCCTGTGATTACGGCCTGCGTAGGCAAGACTTATCGGCCTTTGTAGCCCGTCGCCGGTTCTGTCGCAAAGCCCGCCGCCATGCCGATAACAGATCATCGTGGCGCGATGATTATGCGCCACGGAGTTCGACCCAAAACCCTTGGCAAGACAACGATTATGGCTAAGAAGTCCCGCAAGAAAAAAGAAGACCCCAAAGCCCTGTACCTCGCGATCGCCTGGGCGCTGGCCGCCGGCCTGTGGCTGCTGATCGCGGCCGCGATGGCCAGCTACCACCCGGCGGACCCGCCGGCCCACGCCTACGGGGTCCCCAACGAGACGATCCACAACTGGGTCGGCAAGGCCGGGGCGCTGGTCGCGCACAAGATCAACCTCATGGTCGGGCCCGGGGCGTGGGTCGCCCTGCTGGGTGCGGGCGTGATGCTCGTGCTCACCGGGATCGGCCGGGCGATTAACCAGCCGGTCATCCGCGTGATGGGGCTGGTCGTGATGACCGTCTGCGCCAGCGCTCTGATCGGCGTCGCCGTCCCGACCGCGGTCCACGGCTTCAGTTCTTCTCCTCAGGGTGCAGGCGGACTGCTCGCCACACTCATCAACGACCAGCTCACCGCGCGATTCGCCACGCCCGGCACGATGATGATCCTGGTCGTGGGGTTCTGGGTCGGCGCGGTGCTCACCGCAGACCAGTTCGTGCTTGCTGCACCGAAAGCTCTGGGTGCTCAGATCCTGAAGCTGACGAACGTGCAGATGCCCAACATGCACATGCCGCAGCTCGCGGGCCGGTTCCCCGGCATCTCCATGCCATGGGGCAAGTCGGGCGACGAGGCCGAATCCAAGTCGGCCCGTAAGTCGGGCAACGCACGCCGGCGACGCAAGGACGCCGAGACCACCATTGATGAAGACGCCGGCGGCTTGGGCGCGACCGAGTCCTTCGGCCTGGAAGATGAGCCCGAATACGAAGAGGACGAGTACGAGGAAGATGAGGCCGAAGAGGAAGAATACGAGGAGGAAGAGGAGGACGAAGCAGAGGAAGACGAGGCCGCCGGCGCGCCTGGTGCCCCCGGGGTGTTCAAGCAGCAGAAGAAGAACTTCTCGACCGATGAGCTGCGTGCCAAGATGCAGCAGTTGCCGATCAACTTTGCACCCAAGCCCAGCACGCTCAAGCCCCCGCCACCGCGCGAGGTCGATCTGTCCGGCTACGAGTTCCCCGGGATGGACATCCTGCTTGAGCCCGAGACCGACTTCACCGAGGAGATGGAGCGCATCGTCCGCGACCAGGCGATGCAGCTGGAATCCGCGTTGCAGCAGTACCGCATCGAGGGCGAGGTCGTCGGCATCGATTCCGGCCCGGTCATCACGCTCTTCGAGGTCCGGCTCGCGCCGGGCACAAAGGTCTCACGGCTAAGCACCGTGGACTCCGACCTGGCCCGCGCACTGAAAGCACAAAATATCCGTATCGTCCCCAACATGGCGGGCAAGGATACCGTCGGCATCGAGGTCCCGAACCTCAAGAAGGAGCGCGTACGCCTCAAGGAGCTGATGAGTAACCCCGGCGCGGGCTACACCAAAATGAAGCTCCCGATGTTCCTTGGCAAGGACGCCAGCGGCAACCCGCTGGTTCAGGACCTCACCACCATGCCCCACATGCTCATCGCCGGTACCACCGGCTCGGGCAAGAGTGTCTGCATGAACTCGATCATCATGAGCTTCCTGTTCACCAAACGCCCCGACGAGCTCAAGCTCGTGCTGGTCGACCCGAAGATGGTCGAGATGGCGATGTTCAAGAATATCCCACACCTGATGTGCCCGGTCGTCACGGAGATGAGCAAGGCCGCGGCGATCCTTGAGTGGGCCGTGACCAAGATGGACGAGCGCTACGAGCTGCTCGCCGAAGCGGGCGTCCGCGACATCGGCAGCTACAACGATTTGGGCTGGGAAGAGCTCAAGGAACGCATGGAGCCGGAGAACGAAGATGAAGAGGCACGCATCCCCAAGAAGCTGCCCTACATGGTCTTCGTCATCGACGAACTGGCCGACCTGATGATGACCAACAAGGAAGTCGAAAGCTCGATCGTCCGCATCTCGCAGAAGGCGCGTGCGGTCGGCATCCACCTGATCCTGGCAACCCAACGCCCGCAGGCGAACGTCGTCACCGGCCTGATCAAGTCCAACATGCCCTGCCGTATCGCCTTCAAGGTCGCCTCGGGCATGGATTCGCGCATCGTCCTGGACCAGAAGGGCGGCGAGCTGCTGCTGGGGCAGGGTGACATGCTCTTCCTCTCGCCACGCTCAAGCAAGCTCACCCGCTCGCAGGGCACGCTCGTCGATGACGGGGAGGTCCGCAAGACCGTCAAGTTCCTCAAGACCATCGCGCAGCAGAACTTCGAGCCTTCATTGGTCCAGATCAAGACCTCCGGCTCCCCGATGGGGGAGGATGGCGAAGAGATGGAACGCGACCCGCTATTCAACCAGGCGGTCGATATCGTGATCGAAACCCAACGTGGCAGTGTTTCTCTGCTGCAGCGCCGACTGACGATTGGCTACTCCCGCTCGTCGCGCCTGATCGAGCAGATCGCCGCCGCCGGGTTGATCGGTGAATACAAGGGATCGCAGGCCCGCGAGGTGACGATCACCGCCGAGGAGTGGCAGGCGATGAAAGCCCAGGCCGAGGCCGACGCCGCCGGCATCGCACCGCCCGAAGATGAAGAAGAACTCGAAGACGACGTTTACGAAGAAGACGCCACCGACGTGGAAGACGTCGAGGAAATCGACGAAGACGAGGAGGATGAAGAGTACGAGGAAGAAGATGCCGGTGACGACGAGTACGAAGACGAGGTCGATGAGTATGAGGAAGACGGTGAAGAAGAGGAAGAAGAAGACGAAGACGAAGAGGAGGAGGAAGACGAGGCTTAATCCGCCCGTCAATATCTCCGTTTAGTGGCGGATCGTAGATCCGCGTTGATCCTTACATTTTTATCTTAATAACCCGCAATAACAACCATGGCAAAAACATCTCCCACCGCGACCGATGGCTTCTGGCACGACACCCGCCAACGCGACGCCATGCTCGTCGATATCCTCAGCGCGCTGCTGCGCAAAGGCCCGATGGACGACGACCACATCGCGCGGTTCTGTCTGACGCCCCAGGACCTGCTGGACCTGATCCCCGACGACATCAAGAGCGCCAACGCCAAGGCCATGACCGACGCATTGATCAACTACCTCGACGGTCCGATGAGCATCAACTCCTTCTCCGAATCACTCACCGCCTGGCGCGAAGCGGCTCGCACGACCCGCGATCACCTGGACTGGTCCAAGCTCCCCGCGGTCACCCACCGCCTGGCCCTGTGCTACGCCTCCGAGATCACCGGCTACGCCCAGGAACGGGGCTGGGTGGTCCCCTCGGAAAACCCAACCGCCCCGGGCTGGCGCGTTACGGAAGAAGGTATGGCGGCTGTTGAATCGCTCAAAAAACAGCTCGCATAACTACTCGCTCCACACCCCGACGGAGGCCGCTTCGGTGGCCGTCATCTCACAAAACGTTACCTACAACATAATCTATTGAAACTCACGCCCACTTGCCGCGTCTGTGGTGTAGAGAGATACTGATCCAGCCCGGCCCCTCTATACAAGGAACGTCGCTATGCGTACATCAAGCACCATCCAGACTGTCTTCCTGACGATCTTTGCCCTATTAAGTCTTTGCGCGACGCCGGCCATTGCACAAGATATTGACGTCGTCAATGACGCACAGATCACCGCGCTCCAGCAGCGGGTCGCCGATCTGGAGCAGCGCCTGGCCGACCTGGAAGAGCTGGCGATGCCCCTGATCAAGCAGGCGCAGGACCAGCTCCGTCGGGACAAGGCCAAGGCCGCCGCCCGCGCGCGGATGCGTCAGGACCGCGGCAAGTACAGCCCCGAGGTGCTAGGTGAGGTCGAGGCGTTGTACCAGACGGCCAACAAGGATTGGCGCAGCCCCGCCGCCGTCGCAGCGCTCGAAAAACTCGTGAACGAATACCCCGATCTCAACCGCACCGGCTGCGCGACGATGTACCTGGGGCAGATGACCCAGGGCGACGAGCGCGTCGATTACCTCACTCGGGCCATGACCGACTTCGCCGACTGTTACTACGGCGACGGTGTCAACGTCGGGGCCTACGCCACCTACTACCTCGCCTGCCACCAATGGGCCGAGGGCAGCTACGACGACGCGCAGAAGCTGATCGACAAGATCAACACCGACCACCCCGACGCCATCGACCACCGCGGGCGGGCCCTGACTGAACTTCTCAGTGAACTACGACCCGAAACACCCGCCACTGAATCCGAAGACGATACAGGACACTAATGTTGTCGATGGGGCAAAGCCATCACAAGAAATGCACAAAGAACCGTTAATGCACCCGGCTCCGGCACATAAGCATACACAAGCCCCCGGTTAAGCTGTTGGGAAAAGAAAACATGCAAGCCACCCGAAGAATCAAGCGACATGCCGTGGCTTAGCCCCACAGATTCTCCGTCAGCGAATGAGCCGAATGCAATAATCTCTTGAGAAGCAACACCAGAATCAAGCGTCCATAGATCAACCGCCCCGATACCGACATTGTTGTTATTTCGAGCAGTCAACAGCAGCGAACGCCCCTGATCGTCTATCACCGCTTGACCGGGCCCATTAAAGCTCCTCCTGTCAAAACGGGAAAAATCTTCGACCCATGAATTGCCCGATTGAATCAAGTGAGTGATCGGCCCGGTATTGCTTTCTACCGCGAAGACTCGCAGCCCACCGCTACCGTCCATCGACAAGTGCCCGGCCCTATAAGAACCGGTGTCGGGTTCATCAATCACTCGTTCAGATGTCAGGGCTCCACCAAAATTGTCGTTGATTGAAGCGAGCGCGACATACCAGGGTTGCCCAAACCCAGCCAGGCCGGGGTATGTGATATAAGGCCGATCGTTGGCGCCAAGAACCATGTCCATATCAGCCGAGTCATTAAGCAAGGTGCTTTGGATCAAAGCGGGCGTGCTGTTCCATACGCCGGTTGCAGATCGTACCGCGTGAACGGGACCCCCGATACCATTGGCCGGTGCCGACATGAACGCCATGTTCGGGGCATCGCCCGACCCGATCTGTATCGCAGGTGTATAGAAATGACCATCTGCAGCAACCGTGTCAACCGACCATCCGGTCCCTGTTCGCACGCCGTACTTCACTTCTTTGGTGACAAAATCAATCCCCGCGATATGTGGCCGACCCGTCGAATCCAAAGCCAAGGCCTGCCCCCCGACAGCCACCGTGCCAGACATAATCGTTTCGAATACCCAGCCGGACGAGCCGCGATATCCGTAAACTAACTCTTGATCGTTCTGGGTTAACGAACTCTGAGTAAAAAGGACATGCGGCACGTTTTGCGAATCTGTCACCGTCGAGATACCACCGATGAGATGGTCGGTGGATTGTTGAACCAGTGTCTCGAATTGGTACCCCGCATGTAAACTATCGGCGGCACAGAACAGCATGGTGACGGCAAGAAGCCATACACGGGCCACAAACGGGCAGTAGCGCATCTTTCTCTCCTCTCAAGTATTCTCCCCACCACAATCTATTCCATGTTGAAGAACAAATCAATACTTATTTTTTATAATCAATTAATAGATACTCGCCCCAACTCGAGGCACAGCTATAATTAAAAAATCCATCCGTGACAAAGTTTAAGCGTCCATAATTCGGCCACAATAAACGATTCAGGATCACTTAAACACACAACCAATGCGCTACACCGGCAGCCGTTCCAACTCCTCACCGATCGCCGCCATCAAGGGTTCGAGCGTCTCGCGTGTGAAGTCGAACCGCAGGCCCGCCTTCTCAAAAAGCTCGGGCAGCGGCCGCCGACCACCGATACGCAGCGCCTCGCGGTACGCCGACAGCGCCTTGACCGGGTCCCGCCGGTACGCCAGCCAAAGCTGCAACGCACCTAGCTGCGCGATCCCGTACTCGATGTAATAGAAAGGCACGTGGTAGAGGTGTAGCTGCTTCTGCCACATCGATGCCTTCACCTCGTCGAGTCCTGACCAGTCCACCTTGGACCGGCTGAATCGATCCAGGATTTTCAGCCAGGCCACCGTGCGCTGCGAATCCGTATGCCCGGGGTTCGTGTAAAGCCAGTGCTGGTACTGGTCGATCGTCGCGATCCAGGGCAGGATTGTGATGATCCCCTCAAGCAGCCCGCGCGTCGCGCGTGCCCGGTCCGCTTCATCGGGATAAAAGACGTCGTAGTGGTCGGCCCCGATCAGCTCCATCGACATGCTCGCCACCTCACAGAACTCCATCGGCGCGTGACGCAAAAACATCAAAGGCTCGTCCTTCGCGGCCCAGATAAAGTGGAACGCGTGCCCCGCCTCGTGCAGCATCGTCCGCACGTCGCCATCGAGCCCGGCGGCGTTCATGAAAATAAACGGCTCCCGGCTCTCCTGCAGTGAGGCCTGGAATCCCCCGGCCCGCTTGCCCTTGCGGCTCTCAAGGTCCAGGTTCCGCCCCATCTTCATCGTTGAAAAGTCTACGCCCAGCCCGGGCTCGACACGGCTGAACACCTCCGCGGACTTACTCACAAGGTCTTCCGGCTTGTCCGCGGAGAAAGGTTTCAGCGGCGCACGCCCCTTGACGTCCACCGACAGGTCCCAGGGCCTGAGTTTATCTATCCCAAGCGATTCGCAACGCTGGGCATCCATCTTCTCGATGACCGGCATGCACACCTGCTCGACCGCGTCCGCGAAGTCGTGGCAGTGCTGGGGCGTGTAATCGAATCGGTCCATCGCCTTC
>JAJDCW010000290.1 GCA_029260635.1 Phycisphaeraceae bacterium
GCCGCCCAGATGTCGATGCGTCGGTTGCCCGGCGTCCACCGCCCGGGCGTCGCGGTTCCTTTACCTACGTTCTATGGCCCGATCGTCCTGTGCGACGTCGGCGCTAACCCCGAACCCCGCCCCACTCACCTGCATCAGTACGCCCATATGGCAGGCGTCTACGCCAACCGTGTTCTGGGTGTTGAAAAACCCCGCGTGGCATTGATGTCCATTGGCGGCGAGGAAGGCAAAGGCAACATCCTCACCCGTGAAACCCACAAGCTGATGAAGGCCGATTCTTCGTTGAATTACGTCGGCTACGTCGAGGGCCGAGACCTGTTTGCGAACAAAGCCGATGTCGTTGCGACCGAGGGCTTCACGGGGAACGTGGTCATCAAGCTGGCCGAGGGTCTGGCCGCGGGCCTGTTCCAGACCATCATGCACGAGGTGATGGAGATCGATCCTAAGCTGGCCGAGCAGTTCAAGCCGGTGATCAAGAGCATCTACAAACGTCACGACTACCACGAATTCGGCGGCGCCCCCCTGCTGGGTGCCAACGGCGTGTGCATGATCTGCCACGGCTCCAGCGAGGCACGAACCATCACCGCTTCGGTCAAGGCCGCGATTAACTACCTGCAGCACGAGGTCAACGAAGGCATCGTTGCATCCCTTTCCAACCCGGCAATCGCCGAGGCGACGGCATGAGCAGCCCATCCGCACGCCCCGCCGGTGTCCGTATCACGGGGACAGGCATGGCGGTCCCACCCCGCATCGTCAGCAATGACGACCTGGCCAAGATCGTGGATACGTCTGATGAGTGGATCCGCCCACGCACCGGCATCGTGACACGCCATATCAGCGACGAAAGCACACGAACCAGTGACCTCGCCGCCGAAGCGGTCCGGCAGGCGCTGGGTAACGCGGGCCTGAATCCGACGGACCTGGACCTTTTGGTCTGTGCGACGATGACGCCGGACATGATCTGCCCGGCGACCGCCTGCCGGATCGTAGACAAGATCGGCGCGGTCCCCTGCGGCGCGATGGACCTGAACCTCGCTTGTACCGGGATGGTCGCCGGGCTCACGATCGCGGCGAATTTTATCAATGGCGGTGCCTTCAAGAACGTCGCCGTCATCGGGGCCGACCGGCTGAGCACGATCGTTAACTGGGAAGACCGCAAGACCTGTGTGCTCTTCGGTGATGCCGCCGGGGCCATGATCGTCAGCGCGTCGGACAACCCCAACCAGCAGTGCCTCTTTCAGAAGCTCAACTCCGATGGCGGGATGGGCGAAGCCCTCTACGTCCCGCGGTGCGAAGACGACATCCCCGAGGGCGGCAAGGAAACATTCAACGGCAAGTTTGACACGCTCCAGATGAATGGTCGGGAGGTTTATAAATTCGCGGTCAACGCTTTGAAGGAATGTGTCAGCGAGGCCTTGGAGCAAACCGGTCTGACACATGAAGACATCAAGATGGTGATCCCCCATCAGTCCAATATCCGTATGCTGCAGACGGCCTGGAAAAAGCTGGGCTTCCCCGATGACAAGATCTACATCAACATCGACCGCTTCGGTAATACCTCGGCCGCGACGATCGGTCTGTGTATGCACGAATTGACCGAGCAGGGCAGGTTCGAAGTAGGCGACCACGTTATCTTCGTCGCCCAGGGCGGCGGGCTGACGTGGGGCGCCAGCCTCTGGCGTCTTTGATCTCAGCACTTGCGAGACAGGCCAACCTCGCCTATTAACCTTCTTATTATGAGTAACGATCAGAACAGCACGGTCCTGCTTTGCCCCGGCCAGGGGGCTCAACACGTCGGCATGGGTAAGGCCTGGCACGACACACACCCGGCCGCCGCCGAGGTCTTCGCTCAGGCTGGTCAAGCCGTGTGTTTCGACTTGTCTAAACTCTGCTTCGACGGGCCGGAAGACACGCTAAACCGTACTGACATGGCGCAGGTGGCGATCTACACCGCCTCGGTTGCCAGCCATCGAGCGTTGGTTGCGTCCGGCGTGCTGGGTGACGCCCAACTCACCGCCGGGCTGAGCCTGGGCGAGTTTACCGCGTTGTACCTGGCGGGCGCGTTTGACTTCCTGACCGGGCTGGAACTTGTGAAGCTACGGGGCCGGGCGATGCAGGATGCGGCGGGCTTAAGCGAATCGAGTATGGTTGCTCTGATCGGGGCGGACGAGGCCCAGGCACTTGCGCTGTGTGAAGAAGCCTTGAACGATCCGGAAAACCAGGGCGAAGAGGTCCTGGTGCCCGCCAACTTCAACTGCCCGGGACAGATCGTCATCAGTGGTTCACTGAAGGCCTGCGAGCGGGCCGCGGTGGTAGCTGACAAGATGGAGATTCGGTCGACCCAGCTCGCCGTCGCCGGCGCGTTTCACTCCCCGCTGATGCAGCCCGCCGCGGACCGGTTGGCCGAGGCCTTGGATAAGGCCGACTGGAACACGCCCAGCATCCCGGTGCTGTCCAACGTCACCGCCGAGCCCCACGAGAATGACATCGCCTCGATCAAGGCCCGCT
>JAJDCW010000291.1 GCA_029260635.1 Phycisphaeraceae bacterium
GTCGCCGCCCGCGCCGACGAGCTGGCCGTCCAGGAAGTTCATCGGCGGGGTGCCGACGAAGCTGGCGACGAAGCGGTTGACGGGGTAGTTGTAGACGTTCAGCGGGGTGTCGCACTGCTGGATCAGGCCGTCTGACATGACGACGACGCGGTCGCCGAGTGTCATGGCCTCTTCCTGGTCGTGAGTGACGTAGATGGTCGTGGTCTGTAAACGGTGGTGTAGGCGTTTCAACTCGGCGCGTGTCTCGACGCGGAGCTTGGCGTCGAGGTTGGATAGCGGCTCGTCAAAGAGGAAGCACGCCGGGTCGCGGACGATGGCCCGACCGACGGCCACACGCTGGCGTTGCCCGCCGGACAGGGCCTTGGGCTTGCGTTCCAGTAGCTGGGTGATGCCGAGGATCTCGGCGGCGTGGCGGACCTTCTGATCGATCTCGGCCTTGGGTACCTTACGGAGCTTGAGGCCGAAGGCCATATTCTTGTAGACG
The DNA here is from genome assembly GCA_029260635.1 of Phycisphaeraceae bacterium. Lineage (GTDB taxonomy): Bacteria > Planctomycetota > Phycisphaerae > Phycisphaerales > Phycisphaeraceae > JAJRRS01. The sequence continues at coordinate 485 of JAJDCW010000291.1, forward strand.
GTCATGTGCGGGTACAGGGCGTAGTTCTGGAAGACCATCGCGATGTCGCGGTCCTTAGGCGGGACGTCGTTGACAACGCGGTCGCCGATGCGGATCGTGCCGTCGGTGATCTCTTCCAGGCCCGCGACCATGCGCAGGGTTGTGCTCTTGCCGCAGCCGGAGGGCCCGACCAGGACGATGAACTCCTTGTCCTGGATGTGCAACGTGATATCGTCCACGGCCTTAACGTCGCCGGGGTAGACCTTGACCACATTATCGATCAGCACTTCCGCCATACCTAACACCTCGTAAATGAAAGGGCCTGGGCCGGCCGGGGACGGGATAACCCTGCCAAGTGACCCGCCGGGGATTCAGCCCATTGTAGCGGAAAGGCTTGGGGTTGTGGAGCTTAAACTGAGTCGATCGGGGGGATGAAACGGCCACTATCGGCGACGACTACTCACGCTTAGCAACGCTGTTACAAGGACCACCAAGGCGACCGGCTCAGGAATGGCTGTCGGCGCAGTACCCACAGAGCCGCTGTTCCAGTGCCCGAGGACATCATTGAGGTCTTCGATACCCACATAGCCGTCCCAGTTGGTGTCCGGGCCCATGAGGGGCATGCTGGCCTGACCGAATGCGCCGAGGACGGCGTTAAGGTCTTCGATCCCGACGTAGCCGTCCCGCGTGATATCGCCGGGCATGGGCAGGTCGGCCAAAGCGTCGAGCTGGTAATTGAAGAAGTCGCAGCAGCCTGCGTTGTTGCGTCCCTTGAGTTGGAGTTGCCCGTCAGCACCAAAGACGTTCACGGCCATGGGCTGCCCCTGCCCGTCCACGCCGGTGAACACTAACGCACGGGAATCGAACCCCCCAGCAAACGAGCCCTCCAAACCGGTGAGATTCAGCAGGCTGTCAAGGTCCGAACCCGCCAGCCAACCCGGACCACCCAGCGCACCGGGCGGGCCGGTGAGCACCGCATCGACCGAAGCGAAGCGGATGAACGGAACCAGTGCGGGCACAGAACCCGGCTCAAATACCTGTTCGTAACCGACCGCGATACCAAACGTCCCATCGATCCCGAATACATCGTTGATCCCCGCGAAGCCGCCGGTCACGCCCAGCGTGCTGTCATCATCAAACGTGAACTCGTGCAGGATGATCGGCGGGATCGCCTGTGCTTGAATTGACACGATGAGTAACAAAGCCACTACAACCGCGAACTGACGGTAAAGCCAAACAACCCGTGTCATGACAAAGCTCCGGGAGTGGTGTTTTGATAGAATTCTTTCCGTTATCTTAACCGCAGGGCACATGCATACAAGACTTTTTGCGGATTCTGCTTCTGAAAATCGGCACCGGACTCAGGCATTTTGGATTACACCAACACACCACAGACCCGCACCGTCAAGTTGTAAAAAAACGGCCGCCCACCGTAAAGTGAGCGGCCGTAGATGATTATCAGGTTGTCAGTCCGTCGGATTAGCGGCGACGCTTGGTCAGCGCCAAGCCGCCGAGGCCCAGCAGTGCCAGCGTGGCCGGCTCGGGCACGGCGTTGACCGGCGGGGTGCCGGCGTTCCAGTTACCCAGGACCACGTTCAGGTCGGAGATGCCGACGAAGCCATCGCCGTCCGGGTCGCCCGACGTCAGTTCACCAGGGGTGACATTCTGGTTCCAGTTGCCCAGGACGATGTTCAGGTCGCTGATGCCGACGAACCCGTCACAGTTGAGGTCGCCCTCGAGGTTACCGCACCCACCGCCGTAGGTCACGCCGTTGATGGTGAACGTGCCGTCGGACGCGGTGACCGCGGTGGAGTTGCCGCCGGGGCCGAAGATGCTGACCTTCTCATCGTTACCAGAACTGGCGTACAGGTTGCCGGCCAGGTCATAATCCAACCGCTTGGCGGAGGTGTTGGAGTCGGTGACCATCGCAATTTCCGTCACGCCGAGACCGGGATTCAGAATCGGGTCGGAGAGGTCCAGGTCCGGCAAGCCGTTGGCGTCCAGCGGGACCAGGATGACCGGTGTCGAACCCAGGTACGGGTTACTGACCGTTCCCCCTTCACGACGGTGGATGGCCATCGTTGTGCCGTCCGGCGAGATATCGATGGCGGTGATGTAGCGGAAAATGTCCTGAGTCCCGTCAAACGCGGGTTCGAGGATGTCATCGGTCGCGCCGTCGAGACCGTTATCGATGGAGAACTGCTTGG
>JAJDCW010000292.1 GCA_029260635.1 Phycisphaeraceae bacterium
CCGGACTGAACCCGTTGCGTGCGACCGATTGGTTGACCGGATCGGTGTCACCCTCCGCCAACTGGATTGAGCTGTCGCTGACTCTGAAAGACGGCGGTGATGCCACGCTGAAGGTCGATCCCGTGTCACGCCACGCGACACTGACAGGCATCGACAACGGATTCGTGCTGCTGCCATCGTTTGTTGACCTGCTTACGGCCGAGTACCGCGAACGGTCGCTGCATATGCCGGGTGTTGACCAGATCGAGTCGATCACGTTGACAGGCGGTGATGTGTCCGTGACCTTGTCGCGCGACGGCCAGCAGTACCAGACCGACCACGGCGAGATCGATCAGGCCATTGCCGCCAATACTTTCGACACCCTTGCAGGGCTACGTGTGCTGCGCTATGTCGCGCCGCTGAGTCTGCGTCCGGAAGACATCGATTTTACCCTCACCGCTAACACCAGCGATAGCAGCACGGTCACGCTGCGCGTCCTCACGGGCGACGACCCGGACCACGCCACCGCGACAGTCGATCCCGACCCGGGTGCCGATCACTCCGGTTGGTTCACGCTCCGCAAGTCCGACGTGTTGGTGTTACGCACCGCGTTGACGGACCTCGAGTCGCCGACCAAGTAGGCGTGTACGTTAATCTGATTGCGGATCACTTCCCCTCGGTGAACATCCGCAGCTGGTGGCGTTCCAGGTCCAGCTTGTTTACGGGGTGTTCGACGTCGATGGGGTATCGACCAGACCAGCAGGCGGTGCAGTACTGGTCTTTGGGCAGGCTCACGCAAGACAGCATGCCTTCTAACGACAGGAAGTAGAGCGAGTCGACCCCGAGGAACTCGGCGATCTCATCCACACTCTTGTCGTTGGCGATCAGGTCCTTGGCGTCGGGGAAGTCGACACCAAAATAACAGCCGTGTCGGATCGGGGGGCAGCTGATACGCAGGTGGATCTCTTTGGCCCCCGCCCGCCTTAGCTGCTCCATCTTATAACGGGTCGTCGTACCACGGACGATCGAGTCATCGACCACCACAAGCCGATGGTCTTTGACGATCTCACCGACTACGTTCAGCTTAAGCCGGACCGCGACCTCGCGCTGCGCCTGACTTGGCTTGATGAACGTCCGGCCGACGTAGCGGTTCGGGACGATCCCTTCTTTGTAGGGCAGGCCGCTGGCACGTGCATAACCCATCGACGAGCTGCGCCCGGAATCTGGCATCGGGATCACGCAGTCGGCATCGACGGGCGCCTCTTCGGCCAGCTTCTCGCCGAGACGCTCTCGCACCACCTGCACCGTATCGCCGAACAGGATCGAGGATGGGTTCGCGAAGTAGACGTGCTCGAAGATGCAGTGGGCCGGCTGCTGGGGCTCGGCGAACATCCGGCTCTCTACGCCCCTGTCTGATAGCGTAACGATCTCGCCGGGCTTGACCTCGCGTTCAAATGTTGCGCCGATTGCGTCCAAAGCCACCGTCTCGCTGGCGACACAGGGCGCACCTGCTTCGGTCCGGCCCAGCACCAGCGGACGCCAGCCCCAGGGGTCGCGGGCCGCCTCGATCCGGTCGTTGAACAGGAACACCAGCGAATACGCCCCCTGAAGGTGAGGCAACACCTCCGCGATCGGGTCTTCCTTGGCCAGGTGATGCGACGCCAGCAGGACCAGGATCACCTCGGTATCGGTGGTGGTCTGGAACATGTGGCCGCGTGATTCATATTCCTGCCTCAGCAGGTCGGCGTTGACCAGGTTGCCGTTATGCCCCAACGCCACCTGCCCGCCGACGTATTCACGCAGCAGCGGCTGGGCGTTGCAGGACCGGCTGGCCCCGGTCGTGGAGTAGCGGTTGTGCCCGATGCCGGCGTTGCCCTTGAGACGTGCCAGCGTCTTGTCACCGAAGACCTCCGCGACCAGCCCCATCCCCGTGTGTGAGTTGAGAACCCCCTTGTCAGCGACGGCGATCCCGGCCGACTCCTGCCCACGGTGCTGCTGGGCGAACAGCGCGGTATAGCACTTATGCGCAGCGTCCGGGTCGTCCCAGATACCGAAGACACCGCACTTATGTTTGGTCTGGTCATCCATAGAGGATTGGCTCGTGGGCCGTAGACCAGACAGTAGCGACCCCCGCGCAGCCGGTCAAGGCTGCATAGCTCAAAGCGATAATTAGAGAATTGAATACGTCCGTGCCAGGCTACCGTACTATCGCTCGCCCTCACTCGTTGATGACCATTCGGCCGTTGATGATCTTCCCGCTGAAGACGGTATCGCCCGTCGTCCTGCGCCTGCGTGACCGCGAGCGTCCACGTGCCGGCCGCCGTGTCCGACAGGGTGAATCGGCCGATCCGGCCCCAGCCGATGTCGTCCTGTGAATGGTTATACCAGCACAAATCTAACCGCTGGCTATCCATCCACAGCGACTCACCTCCCAGGTCGCGTTCACCGCCCGGTGCTTCGGAGCGTCATTGATCGATTCGTTTTGAAACTCGAAGTGACCAAATGTGTCTTGGTCGTATTTACTGACACTGTTAAAGGCCATGTATAACTTTCCGCCCCAAGGCCAAGGCGAGCCGCCGCCGCCCGCACTAGACAGGCGAAAACGGCCCACGGGACGCACGACGCAGAGTGAAGCGTTTCATGATGTCTTCTCCGGAAAGAAAAGGGGGTTTCCCGGTCATCCGTCAGTTAGCCTGAGAGGCCCGCCGGTTAAACCCACTATACCCCGCGTCCGGGGGCGCTCAAGCAGAATCTATACTATTTTAAGGATAATTGGGCCTTGGGCCGTTGAATGGGCACCCCGGCCCCGGCAGTGTGGGTAACGATCCGCCGCACCATATCCCCTCTGAAGCCTTTACAGCGTCCACTGTCTACACAACCGCCGCAACGCCACAGCCTTACGGCTGTGGCTCGTTGGGTGCGTTGGGTGAAGGGCGCTTCAAACGGGTTGTGTGGCGGGGCGAATCCGGTCGGATATGTCTGCGACGTAATGCAGTTCAAGGTAACGCGCGACGTAGTCGATGATGCTCAGCGCTTCGGGGATGTCGGGGTTGGAGGTCGTGCCCATGGGCTCGAAACGCATGCCCTTGAACCGACGGACCGCTTCGTCCAGCGGCAGGCCGTACTGGATCGCCAGCGAGAACGCCCGGCAGTACGCCTGGATCAGCCCGGACAGGGTCGAGCCTTCCTTGGACATCTTGATGAAGACCTCGCCGGGCATCCCGGTTTCAAACAGCCCGATCGTCAGGTAGCCCTCGTGGCCCATGATCTGGAACTTGTGTGTGACGGATTCGCGGACCGGGGAAAGTGTCTGTCGATTGGCTACCATGCGTGTCGGCCCTGTCATAAGATTCGTAGGTCACTGGGTCACAAGCTACCTCACGGGGCTGTGCCCGATCCGGTGCCTTGTTATGATCGGACGTTCATCGCCCGGACCTGTAATTCCTCATCATGCCGCCCACGAAAGCCCCCCCTGAACCCGGTCACGCCCCCGCCGTGCGGATCGGCAATGCGGCCACGATCCGCCGACGTCTGCTCGCCTGGTTCGACAAGCACCGTCGGGATCTGCCCTGGCGTGCCAAGCCCGGCAAAACCCCTAACGCTTACCACGTCCTGGTCAGCGAGGCGATGCTCCAGCAGACCCAGGTTGCGACGGTGATCCCCTACTTCACGCGCTTCATCACCGCCTGCCCGACCGTCCAAGCCTTGGCCAAGGCCGACGAGCAGACGGTGCTTCGGCTCTGGCAGGGACTGGGCTACTACCGCCGTGCCCGCAACCTCCACGCTGCGGCTCAAACAATCGTCAACGACCACGCCGGCCGGGTCCCTGACAACGTGCCGGACCTATTGAGCCTCCCGGGCGTCGGCCGATATACCGCCGGGGCCATCGCTTCGATCGCTTACGACACCCGGGCCCCGATCCTCGACGGGAACGTCGCCCGCGTGCTATCCCGGCTATGTCTGATCGATTCCCCCATCGACGCGACCGACACCCGCAAGCGGCTCTGGTCCCTCGCCGAAGCCCTCGTCCCGCCGGGCAGACCCGGCGACTACAACCAGGCCATGATGGAACTCGGTGCGTTGGTATGCGCCAAGGCCAACCCGTCGTGCAAAAGCTGTCCACTGTCGAAACAATGCCAAGCCCTGCAAGCGGGTCGCGTCGCCGAGGTGCCGATCTCCGCCAAACGCAAGGCACCGGTCGGAGTCGATCACCACATCCTCGCGGTCTGCCGGCGTGGCCGTGTCCTCTTCGAGCAGCGGCCGGCCGACGGGCTCTGGTCGAATATGTGGCAACTCCCCACCGCGGAAGACTTCAACGACGCAGCCAGCCCGTCATCCCTTCAAGACTGGCTGCAAACCCGGTCCGGCCTGACGATCAGCGATCCAACAAAAATTGAAACCTTTACCCATCAGACGACCCACCGCACGATCCGCTTCCACCTCTGGCAATCCACCGCCACCGCCGGGCGGCTTCGCCCTAATACCGGCATCTGGCGCGGTGTCACCGATCTGGATGACTTGCCGCTGCCTAACCCACAGCGCAAAGCAGTCGCGATCATAAAATAACTTATAGCGCAGATTGTGTAATAATTTAACCCGGCACCCCCGTGCATGCGGGGGTCCAAGTTTAGGTCAGATAAGACCCTCTGGTTTCCCGTCTGCGCGGGGATGACGGAAGGTAATCACGCAAGACGCTCTGGCGTTAAATGAATCCGATCAGGCAGATCAGATCAGACGCTCTTCGAGGAACTGGGTCGTCCTTCGTGGGCCTAGGATGCCCACGACGTTGTCATCGACGTCCAGCACGGGGATATGTCTAAAGCCGCCGACCGCCATGAGGTTGATGGCTTTGGCGGGGCAGTCGGTGGCGTAGACCTTCTGGGGGTCCTGGGTCATGTACGCGGTGATGGGTTTGGGGCGGGTCGACGGGTCGTGGGCGATCTTGTTCAAGACATCTCTGGCCGAGAAGATACCAACCGCCTTGCCCGCATCCTTCACGATCACACTTGAACACTCATACTTCTTCATCATGTCCAGAGCATCCTGTACGGTCGCATCTTTCTCGATACACGCCAGGGGCTGGATACGCATCTGCTGGACCTCGGTCTCGCAGAGCACCCGCTCCATCTCATCGGCGTAGGCCGGGGGATCGTAATTGCTTAACGGGTCCTCGAATTCGCCGGGCTCGACGGGGTTACGCTTGCGTCCCATAGCTACGCCCCCTCTCGTGAATTCATGTGCAGTTTCGAGTCCATGACCTGTACCTTGATCTGCCTGGGGAAATGCTCGGTGATGTATTCCATCAAGCCCTTCTGCCCGGTCAGCGCGACGACCTTACCCTTGTCATCGACCACACACAAGAACCGCAGCCGGGTCTCCTGCATCCCCTTAAGGACCTTGGCGATGGGGTCGGTCATCTTCACACAGCCACAATCAGGGATCGGCACGATGTGGTTCTCAACCGGCCCGTCCAACGGCACACAATCGCAAACCAGCTTGAGCACCTCACGTTCGGTGAACTTGCCGATCGGTCGTCCAAAGTCATCCACGACAAACACACAGCCAAGCTGGGTTTCGCGCATCAGGCTGATCGCCTCAACCGCCGAAATCTCCGGCGACACCGTGACCGCCTGCCTAAGCGGCATCTGATCGACCGTTTCCGTCATGATGTCTTCGCGCAACCCCATAGGTGCTCCTGATCTAAATGCCCCCCGGCCCCGGAAACGTGTAGCCTGACATGTCCACACCAGTGTACGCGATAAAAGCCCGGTGGCAAGAGAATTTATGAGCCTGGGGTGTTGTGGAAACCCCGGGGAAAGAAAGCGAATAACTGACACTTACAGGGGGCACGGTTATAGAATACCCGCCAAATTCGTTCCTGATGACTTTAAAAAAGGGTTATGTGATGCATTGATGCTCACGAACGATCGCCGCCGGCGAGGCGTTGTCGCAATAACCTAGCCCGCGCCGCCCGCCGGGTGGGTGCGTCCATCTCGCAGCCAGAAATCTTCTGGAGGTGTGCCGACTGTGTCAGCAGGAATAACTCGTTGATCGTCCGGATGTCCGTGCGGTTGACCCGGCCGAGGTTCACCGCCAGCCTCAGGTGTGACAGCAGCGACAATACCTCCTCGCCACCCATCACCCGCGCGTGGGTCAGGATCGCCCAGGCACGCCAGAGCTTGTCATCAAACTCGGCCTCGCGGTGACGCATCAACGCCTGCCGGGCCTGCTGTTCATACGCGATGATCTGAGGCACGATCGTGTTCTGAAAGTCCGCCAGGACCTCTTCCTCGGACTTGCCGAGCGTTGTCTGGTTGGAGATCTGATAAAGATCGCCGTGCGCCTCGGAGCCCTCACCGAACAGGCCGCGGACCGCCAGGTGCATGTCGCGTGCCGCCCGGCGGACCTTGTCGATCTCGCCGGTGATTTTCAACGCCGGCAGGTGAAGCATCACGCTGACGCGCAGCCCCGTCCCCACATTGGTCGGGCAGGCGGTGAGATAGCCGAACCGCTTGGCATAGGCGTAGTCGATCTGGTCTTCGAGGATGTCGTCGATCCGGTTGATCTGGTCGAACGCCTCAGAGAGTTGTAGCCCGCTGCGCAGCACCTGCATCCGCAGGTGGTCTTCTTCGTTGACCATGATGGCAAACGTCTCGTCAGCGCCGACCGCGACCGCGCGTGGGGCATCGTCGCTGGCGTTGGCGTGCTGCCGGCTGATCAGGTGGCGCTCGACCAGGAGTTGCCGATCCATCGCCGGGCTCTGTGGCAGATCGACCCACAGGATATTCGGTGCCAGCCTGTCGCTGACAATCCGCTCCTTGCAGGTCGCCAGGACCTCGTGGCGTTGGCGTTTGCTGGCCCGCTTGACGAAGGGGAACCCCGCGATGTTCCGCGCCAGTCGCACCCGGCTGGAGATCACGATATCGCTGTGCGGCCCGGAGCCACGCAGCCATTCCCCGGCGTGGTCGGTGTAGTTGGTCAGGTTCAAGTCGTCTCCTCCTCGAACCGATTGATATCGTCCCGCAGGCGTGCCGCGAGTTCGTAATCCTCACCCACCACCGCGGCGTTGAGCTGCTTGCGCATCCGCATCAGCATGGCCTGCCGCTGCTCGCCGGCGCCGGCCCGTCGGGGGACCTTGCCGATGTGGTGTGTCCCGCCCTCGTGTGCCCGCTCAAGCAGGTTCGACAACGGCTCCTCAAAAGCCTTGTAGCAATCCGGGCAACCCAGCAGCGAGTCCTTACGGAATTGTGCAAACGTCAACCCACAATTCTCACAGGCCCCGCCGGTGGTCCGGCGTTCGGGCTCATCGCTGCTGTGGATCTTGACGAAATTGGTCAACAGTTCGTTGATCGGGGTGTTGATCGACTTGATGGCCAGCCCCTCCTCCGAGGCGTGCTGGTCGCAGAGGTGCTTCTCGATCTTCTGCCCCTGATTAATCTCCACCGAGTGGTGAGTGGCCGGCCGAGCGCATCTGTCACACTTGCGTTTCAAGTCGGGGCCTCACGAGAACATCTATCGGGACAGGATACAACGACAACGCCTGGCTACTCAGACAGATTCTAAGCCGGCTGTATCGCTACATCAATACACAAGATTCATAATACCCCTCACACGCCTAATAAGCCTATACCACGGTGGCTAAACATCCTTATCTTCACCCGCCGCGTCGTCGTCGGCCTTGTCATCATCGCTGTCATCATTCTGGTCGGGGTCTTCAAGCTTAGGCAGCAGCGACGCAAATACGCGTTTCTGTGCAGTCTTGGGGTCATCCTCAGCCATCCTTTCCATAATGAGATCCACAAAAGCACTCGGCGTCAGCCCCCGTGCTTCCAGCAGCCTGATGAACGCATCCTCCTGCAACCCCCAGCGGATATCATCCACGGCAACCGCCACCACACGCTGTTTCTGTCGGCGTTGCTTGCCGTAATACTCCGCCCGGACGATCAACACCGGAAAGCCTTGCCCCTTCGGGCCTGCCCATCGGTCACCGGGATTCAAACCATCGGTCGGATACCCTTCGAGCCGGAGCACGATATTTTTGTGACGCTTGTCCTTCTGACGTTCCACCAGTGCGTCCCGGTGGGTATAGACGTAGGCAAGCGCCACCTCCGCCGCGTCGCTGTCTTCGGCCGCCCTGGCTTTAGCCCGGTCCGCCCGGTAGTCCCGTCGATAGGTGGCCGGGTCGATCAGGTACAGGTCCTCGACCACCATCGACCGCGGCCCAAGCACCTCGTCGATCTCGGCCGACGCCAGGAAGCCGTACTCCCCGACCTTGATCTTCGGAATAGGCAACGCCATCGCCTGCGCCTCGGCGGCCGGCAGCTTGACCGTCTTGGTCACCACGACGCCCCCCCCGCCGACCCTGACCTTCTCGGAAAGCTCCGCCTCGGCCTGACGTACCGTGATCCCCGTGGAGCTTGGATACCTCTTATCGAATTCGGGGGCACAAAGATATTCACCCTCAAACTCGGCGCACCGCTGGGCGTAGACACGCCAGTGGCGTTCCCAGATCTGGTTGGTCTGCGGGTCCAGGCCCTCAGCCGCAAATACCCCGCCGGCCGACCCGGCGGTCAACAAAACGATACACCTCCATGTGGATTGAATCACTCGCAAGGCCGTGCTCCGTTACTCGCCCGTTCCCCGAGAAGACGCGCTGACGGTCAGTGCCAGGTTCCCGCTGCCGCTTCGGAAGCCTTCCAGATCAAGTGAGACATACAGGTACCCCGCAGCGCGCACGCCCTCGGTCACCGCACGCCTCAGCTCATCATCCATCAATTTCGGCAACTGGTCCATCGGCACTTCGAGCCGGGCGACCTGGCCGTGGTGGCGGACACGGAACCCTTTGAACCCGAGCCCGCGCAGCACATCTTCCGCCGCCTCGATCTGCTTAAGCAGTTCGGGCGTCACCTCGCTGCCATAAGGCACGCGGCTGGCCAGGCACGCCGCCGCGGGCTTGTCCCAGTTCGATAAGCCGAGCTCTTGTGCGATCTGTCGGACGTCTTGCTTACCCAGCCCGGCCTCGATCAGAGGCGAGATCACCTGCGCCTCATCCGCCGCAACGAGCCCCGGGCGGTGGTCGCCCAGGTCATCGATGTTCGTCCCGTTGGCGATGTAACGGATGCCCATCTCTTCGGTCAGCCGCTTGAGAGACTCGTACAGGTGTGTCTTGCAGAAGTAGCAACGGTCCCCGGCGTTCGCCCGGTAGCCCTCATCGTCCTGCTCGCCGGGCTTGACCTCGATCAGTTCCAAGTCCAGTTCCACAGCCAACTGCCGGGCGGCCTCCAGCTCATATCGTGGCAGCGAGGGCGAATCCCCGATCACCGCCGGCGCGTTGTCTTTACCCAGGACCTGCCGAGCCACCGCCGCAACGAGTGTCGAGTCCACCCCGCCGGAGAAGGCGGTGATGACCCGGACACGGCCGTTAAACACCGCGCGAAGCCGAGCCAGGCCAACCGTGGCACTTGTTGATAATCCCTCTTCCTGCATGACTCTATTCTAGGCCAAACGTGGGCCGCGCCCATAACCATCTAAGATTAATTATGACGAATTAAGAAGCGATAGGTTTGACTGCACGCCGACCCCCGCCTAATCTGCAATCAGATACATCAGAGGATATAAGTAGCTTCTGTTGGTCTCCCCACGATTACCCCTAAGAGATGGAACTCACACCATGCTGACCGTCGGCCAATCTTTTCCTGAATTCAATTGCAACGCCTGCTCGGGCCTGACCATCGACGACCTGAATACGATCCAGACCGGCGACTACGAAGGCCGTTGGAAGCTGTTCCTGTTCTACCCCAAGGACTTCACCTTTGTCTGCCCGACCGAACTGATTGACTTTGCCAAGGCCGCCTCGCAATTCGATGAACGCAACGTCGTCCTGATCGGTGGGAGCACGGATAACGAGTTTTCCCACCTGGCCTGGCGTCAGTCCCATGGCGGGCTCAAGGACCTGCCCTACCCGCTGATTGCCGCCCAGAAGCTCGCCGGCGACCTGGGGATCCTCGACCCCGAAGAGAATGTCTGCCTGCGTGCCACTTTCCTGATCGACCCGGACAACGTCATCCAGTGGGTGTCCGTGAACAACCTCTCGGTCGGCCGAAGTGTCGAAGAGGCCCTGCGTGTGATCGATGCGGTCCAGACCGGCGAGTTGTGTGCCTGCAATTGGAGCCCGGGCGAAGACCACGTCGCGGCTAACTGACCGAGGCCGACGTCCACACACACGTTGCCCAAACACCACACTCCGCGCGACCCGGCTTCACCTGCCGGGCCGTGCTTTATCGTGTCAGCGTATGTAATCTATTAATAAATACATGTTTACATGGCCGGTCCGAGAATTGTGGGCGGCTGCGGTGGCAACGGCATCCCATTAGCTACTCTATGGCTGATGCGGTATCTCTCCATGACAACCTCAACGATCTGTCTGGCCTGCCTGCTCGCGGCCACCGGTTGCCAGCAGGACCTGGCGTTGATGGGTCCAATTGATCGGAGACCGCTGCTGGATGTGGATGGCCGCGAGCGCTCGCTGGCTTTGGATACCCCGCTTCAACACTACATCCAGACCCGTCAGGTAGATGCGGGGGCTTTGCCCTGGTACGCCGACCGCAACGACCACTCCTTAGCGGCCGATGCCGGCTATGCTGGGCCGACGGTTCAGAGCAGCGTCACCATCACCCGTGACCGCCAGTACTCAAGCCACGGCCGGGTCCACGACAATTTCCACTCTACCACCTATCGCCGTGAGTATCGCCAGACGGTGCGGTAAACACCTTTTCCTAGAATTCCTGATCCATTGGTCTATCATTTCATATCGCCCGGACTTATTCCAGCAGCCGTTGGATTATTTAGCACTACCACACCGTTGATCTGAATAGACGCTGCCACACGGACCATCCCCATGGACATCACGATCCAGGAAATCAATAACGATGTCACCCTGATCGGGCTGGTCGGTTCACTTGATACCAACACCTTGAATGCATTGCGCAGCCGGATTAATACCCTGCTGGAACAGGACCGCCGTCGACTCATCGTTGATTGCACCAGTCTGAGCTTCGTATCTTCGGCGGGGGTCGGGGCGCTGGTGATGCTCCACCGGCGTGTAAACGAAATGGACGCCACCATCCGGTTCGCCGGGACGAACGGTCCGGTGCTCGAGGTGATGCAGTTGATGAACCTCGGCTCGGTCCTGAACCTCTCGCCCGATATCGACCACGCCCGTCGGGCCCTAGCGCAGACACAGCAAGACAGTTCCCGTTAGAATCCATCCGCTTGCCTCGGGGTCCCGGTCAGGCCCATTGGCCGGGTCCGCCGCCGTTTGCCTCGGATCAGTTACGGATGGAAACGCAGGATTATGACGAGCCTTCAATCAGATGCTTTAAGCGGTGAGTTACACGCCGCGATCCGTGGCGAGGTCTACGTCGACCCGGTCAGCCTCGGCATCCACGCGACCGACGCCAGCCATTATCAGATGATGCCGGCCTGCGTCGTCGTCCCCAAGGATGAGGACGACGTCAAGGAAGCGGTGCGCATCGCCGTCGCCCACGGCATGTCCATCACGGCGCGCGGCGGCGGGACGAGCCTGGCCGGGCAGACGTTCGGCGAGGGGATGATCCTCGACTGCTCCAAGTACATGAACAACGTGTTGGAGGTCAACGCCGACGAACGCTGGGCACGGGTGCAGCCGGGCGTCGTCCGCGACCAGCTCAACAACTTCCTTAAACTACAGGGCCTGCACTTCGCGCCCGACCCCGCGACCTCCAGCCGGGCCACCGTCGGCGGGATGATCGGCAACAACAGCTCCGGCACACGCTCGGTGATCTACGGAAAGACCATCGACCACGTGATCGCCGCCAAAGTATTACTCGCCGACGGCACGGTGCTGATACTGGACGCCTGCGATACCGACCTATGGTCCGACCGCAGCGCAGGCTCCGGCCGGGAGGCCGAACTGTATCGCGGCGTCGGTGAGATCATCCGCGCCAACCGCGACGAGGTCATCGAACGTTTCCCCAAAACCATGCGTCGCGTCTCCGGGTACAACCTCGACGCCTTCGCCGGTTCAAGTGGACATCTACCTGACCGCGGCGACACTTCCGGGGGCTGGAACCTCGCCAGTTTGATCGTTGGCAGCGAGGGCACGCTCGCGGTGTTGCTCGAAGCCACCGTGCGCCTGGTTGACAACCCCAAAGCCACCGCCGTGTGTGTCGTCCACTTCGATGATGTCATCGAGTCGCTCCGCCACGTCCCGGCGATGCTCGAGCACAACCCGTCCACAGTCGAGTTGCTCGATGACACGATCATCGTGGAAGGCCGACGGAATCCCTCCTCCGCGCACCTGGCCGACTTCTTTGAGGGCGAGCCCAAGGCCGTGCAGATCGTCGAGTTCATTGGGGAAACCCCGCAACACGCCGCCGAGCGTGCCGAGGCTTTCGCCGCCGCCATGCGCGAGAACAACGTCGGCTACACCACCGTCATCCGCACCGACCCCGTCGGCATCGGCCACATCTGGGAACTCCGCAAGCTGGGCGTCGGACTCGCATCCAACATCAAAGGTTCCGCCAAGCCGTTGGACTTCGTTGATGATGCCGCCATCCCCGTACAGCACCTCGCGGATTACATCCGAAGACTTGTCGAGGTCTGTGATAGCCTCAACGTCCCCGTTTCCATCTGCGCCCACGCCTCGGTCGGCGTGCTGCACCCCAAGCCGCTGCTGGACCTGCACAAGCCCGAAGATGTCAAGAAGATGCACGCCATCGCCGACGCGGCCTTCGAGATGGTCAGGGAGTATGGCGGCTCATGGTGTGGCGAGCACGGGGACGGCCTGGTGCGCGGCGAATACATCGAACGTTTCTTCGGTTCAACGCTTTACGGTGCCTTCCGGCAAATCAAAACTCTATTTGACCCGAACAACCTCTTGAACCCCGGCAAGATCATCGACACGCCCGCGATGACCGAGAACCTCCGCTACGGCACGCCAGGCTACGAAACCCGGATCGCCGAGGTAAAGTCCAACTACCACTATCACGACCAGGGCGGCTTCGCGCTGGCCGTCGAGCAGTGCAACGGCCTGGGTGCATGCAGGAAGACCGGCAGCGGCACGATGTGTCCCAGCTACATGGCGACCCGAGACGAGGAGGCTGTCACCCGTGGCCGGGCTAATGCGTTGCGTCTGGCGATGAGCGGGCAACTCGGACCTGATGCGTTGACCGACGACCGCCTCCACGACGTCTTGTCGCTGTGCCTCTCATGCAAGGCCTGCAAGAGCGAATGCCCCAATGCCGTCGATATGGCCAAGCTCAAGAGCGACGTCCTTCAGATGCGCCACGACAAGCACGGCACCCCATTTGGGACGAAGCTCATCGCCGAGTCGCCCGACATGGCCAGACGCGTCGCCGGCGTGCTGGCACCGGTCGCCAACTTCGTACAATCGCTGACACCGTTCAAGGTCATCTTTGAGAAGATCACCGGTGTCGACCGCCGCCGTGTCCTGCCGGAGTTGACGCGCACACCGCTATCCAAACTGCTGGGCAATCGAAAGTCCCAACCCGCATCGGCCAGCAGGTCTGACCGGCACGTCGTCCTCTTTGACGATACTTATTCGAACTACTACGAACCCAACGTCGGCTTGTCCGCCGTCGAGTTGCTGGAAAACCTCGGCTATAAAGTCACACTCGCCAAGGCCGGCTGCTGCCAGCGTCCGCGCCTCTCCAAAGGCCTGGTTAAAGACGCCAAAAAACATGGCACGCAAACCCTGGCCAACCTCGACACCTTCGCTAAACAAGGCCTGCCCATCCTGACCCTCGAACCCAGTTGTGCCTCGGCGCTCACCGACGACCTGCCCGACCTGATCGACGATCAAGAAATGGGCCAGCGCGTGTCTTCACAGATCAAGATGATTGACACCTTCCTCGCCGAAGAACTCGACGCGGGCCGACTCCAAGGCAAACTTACCAGCGACATCCAGGACGCCCTGCTGCACGGCCACTGCCACCAGAAAGCGCTCTACGGCAGCGCCGCCATGATGCGCCTGCTCAAGCACGCCGGCGTCAACGTCAACGAAGTAGATTCGGGCTGCTGCGGCATGGCCGGGTCGTTCGGGTACGAACACCACGACCTCTCCATGCAGATCGGCGAGCAACGCCTGTTCCCCGCCGTCCGTGAGAAAGACACCGACACGGTCGTTGTGGCCTGCGGGTTCAGTTGTCGGCATCAGATCAAGGACGGCTGCAACGAAACCGCGAGACACCTCGTCGAAGTCCTGCACGCTTCTAAAGATTGAGACACGGCCCGGCTCATTCGGATTGCACTTCCATCGGCACGCCCGGCCGAAGCGGCTCGACCAACACGACCTGCGGGTCATCCGACTTCACCACGTGTACCTCGGTCACAGAAGTCGTTCCATCCGACAGTCTCGCCATTACACGATAGTCCCCGGCGAATACACGTGCCCTGACATTCCCCAACTCGTCGGCTGACGTTTCGATCACATCGCGCCAGTTGTCGTGGTAGAGGCTGTCGATCACACGTCCGCTTGAGGTGGGCAGGCCCATGTCGTCGAGCAACGCGCCGCTGGGGTCGCCCGCCAGCTCCGCATTCAACCCCGCGAACCAGATGCCTTGCACACCCGGTCTTTCCATCAGCGTGCGCAGCACGGTCTCCAGGTTGATCGCGGTCGCCATATCGTTGTCCCCACCGACCGTCAGCCCGCTGATAACAACCGGGCCGTTGATCTGATCGATCTTGGATAGCAGTCGCACCAGCGACCGCCGTTCGAGCGTGCCCCCAAAGGTGTGGTCCAGCGCCACCAGTTGCACGGGGATAAACGCCTCGCGCATCGCGGTCAGCCGGCGCTGGACTTTCAGCATCCGACCGATATCAAGTGCCTCATCAAACCGCGCACACGCAACCGCGCCGGGGCTATGAACCGGCACCGATCCGTACAGCCGACGCACCACCGACCCGCCCGCACGGTCTTCGATCAGGCTGTGTGAAAGCGACTGGGAATACACATCAAACTGCCCGATCCGCCCGCCGAACCGTTCGTAAATCTTATTGCTGTAATCAGCCACCGCTCCGGCTAAGGCATCACCTTCAAGCCCCGCCGCCCAGCCCGGCACCCGGCCAGGGTCGGCCGACACCAACGGCCCCCAACGCACATACATCCCGTGCGCTTCCGCGTCGCTGAGTACCGCTTCTATCAACGCAACCCGGCCGGCATCCAGCTCACCCCCCGCGACAGGTTGAAGCGTCGGCCAGTCCGTCATCAGTTCCAGCGAGACCGCGTTAAAGCAACGCCAGAACTCCGTGTGTGTCTCAGCACCCAGTCCCTGCTCTGGCCAACCGGTCTCCGGCAGGACAAGCCCGACATGGAACGCCCGACGTATCGGCTCGATCTGCACCGATGCACCCGACGCCGGCCGGCCGGACACATCCAGCACGATGACACGCAGGTCCGTCTTATGCGCTGAATCGATCGCCCGCTGCGACTCACTCACCCAGGGGTCGACCAATAGCTGACCAAACGCCTGTACAACCGTGAGTGAAAGCGTGACCCCACATACAAGTCCATACAACCCTGATCGATAAAACATGCTATTCCTGTGTATAAACTAAGTCAGCAACGCGATCGCCTGATCCAGCGTCTTCACCTGCAACAGTTCCGTGCCTTTCGGTGCCCGGGTATCCGTTGACGGGCAGATGATTTTATTGAATCCCAGGCGTGCCGCCTCGTTGATGCGTTGGCCGAGTTGCTGGACGTGGCGGATCTCGCCGCCCAGGCCGATCTCGCCGACCGCGCACGTGCCCGGCTCGGTCTGTTTGTCGTAGTGCGCCCCGGCGATCGCGATCGCCAACGCCAGGTCGGCGGCCGGCTCGGTCACACGCACGCCGCCCACGCCGTTGACGAACACGTCCTGGTCCGCGAGTCTTAAACCCCCGCGCTTTTCTAACACCGCGATCAGCATTGCCAGCCGGTTGGAATCCACCCCGCTGACTTTGCGTTTCGCCGCGCCCAGGAACCCTGTGGCGGTCAGCGCCTGGATCTCGACTAACAGACAACGCGACCCCTGCAATACCGGGCACACCACGCTGCCTGACCGGTTCTGGTATTCCTTGGCCAACAGCCCGCTGCCATCCGACACCGGGCACAGGCCCTTGTCCGTCATCTCGAACAGCCCGACCTCCAGCGTCGTGCCGTAACGGTTCTTGATCGCGCGGATCACACGGTGGCTGTGGTAACGGTCCCCCTCAAAGTACAGCACCGCATCCACCATATGCTCAAGCAGCCTCGGCCCGGCGAGCTGCCCCTGCTTGGTCACGTGCCCGACCAGCACCATCGCGATCCCCGCGCTCTTGGCTAAGTAAACCAGCTCCTGACAACACGCACGCAGCTGCGTCACGCTCCCCGGCGCGGCGGGCAGGTCGCCCTTGTAGACCATCTGCACCGAGTCGATCACCACCACGTCCGGCTCGGTCTTGCGCGCCTGCTCCACGATCCGTGCAAGGTTCGTGTCCGCCAGGACGAATAAATCCTCGGCGTCGTCAGCGCCCAACCGCTCAGCACGCAACCGCAGCTGCTGGATCGATTCCTCACTGCTGACATACAAGACACGTTGATTGTTCAGTGCCAGTTGGTTCGCCGCCTGCAACATCAGTGTCGACTTGCCGATCCCCGGGTCCCCCCCGATCAACACCACGCTCCCCGGCACCATCCCACAACCCCCCCCGGATTCACCCCCGCCCCCGGAATTATTCTCCGTTGTACCTGTGGCGAAATCGTGTCCATTGACTGTCCCCCCCAGCACCCGGTCCAGTTCCCCGATGCCGGTCGCCAGCCGCTGCATCCCGTCGATTTTCATATCCACCGACCGGATCGGCACCGCTTTGGTCGCCGTGGTCACCGCCTCGCCGCGCTGCCGATCAGAAGAGGCCGACGCCCCCGCCGCCTCCCGGTGCTCCTCGAGCGTGTCCCAGCCCCCGCAGTCCGGGCACTTACCCATCCAACGGGCCTGCACCGCGCCGCAGCTGTTGCACATAAAGGTCACATGGGTCTTGGCCATGCAGTCAGCATACGCCCTGCCCCCGGACTCGACCAGCCAACCCCGAGTTTCACCAAACCCAGGCTGAGTTCAAGGCGTAACAACAGCCGTAAACCCTGTGTCTTTGATGCCTACCCGGACCACGCCTACAATCACCTGCTGACAGTCACCCCCGATATAACCGCATCGCTAAGAGTATCCCGATATGAATAAACCCACCGTTTGGCGTCTGGCCCTGATTATTGCCGCGACCGGCCTGATGGTCGTCCTGACCGATGCCTGGGCCGCCAAGCAGGCCGACGTCTTCAAGCAACTGGACCTGCTGGTCGAGGTCCGCCACGAGCTGGTCGAGAACTATGTCGAGGCCCCCGACCAGGTCGATCTGGTCGAGGCGGCGGTTCAGGGCATGGTCGACTCGCTGGATGACCCGTACACCGTATTCGTCCCGGCCGAGCACGTCGAGCAGTTCTCCGACCGGCTGACCGGCTCGTTCTCCGGGATCGGGGCGGAGATCGACATGCAGGACGGCCGGCCACGCATCGTCACCCCGCTGGAAGACTCCCCGGCCTGGAAGTCCGGGATCATGGCCGGCGACATCATCCTCGAAGTCGATGGCGAATCGACTCAGGACGAGTCGCAGATGGATGTTATCCAGCGCATCAAGGGCGAGGCGGGCACCGATGTGGTGCTGCGCGTCCGGCGTGCCACCGGTGAGGAGCTGGATATCAGCGTGACCCGTGCGGAGATCAAGGTCCAGACCGTCCGTGGCGCACGGCGCACAGCTGACCAGAGCTTTGATTTCATGCTCGACCCGGTCAACAAGATCGGATACGTCCGGTTGTCCCAGTTCACCGACAAGACCGTTGAAGAACTTCGTGCCGCGCTGATCGAACTCAACGAGCAGGAGGCCAGAGGCCTGATCCTGGATGTCCGCTTTGATCCCGGCGGTCTGCTCGAATCCGCCTGGAAGGTCAGTGACATGTTCCTGACCGAGGGGCAGCGCATCGTCTCGACCAAGGGGCGCAAGTGGAAGGAGCAAGTCTTCGACTCGACCGCCGACACGGTCATGCCCGACACGCCGCTGGTGGTTCTGGCCAATGAGGGAAGCGCCTCGGCCTCGGAGGTCGTCACCGGCGCGCTCTCGGACAACAAGCGTGCGCTATTCGTCGGCACACGGACCTTCGGTAAGGGCAGCGTACAACAGGTTCGCGGGTTGGAAAGCGGGCTGGGTGCCCTGAAACTCACCGGCGCTTACTACTACCTGCCCAGCGGCCGAAACATCCATAAGAAGCCGGACGCCGAGGTCTGGGGCGTGGACCCCGACGAGGGCGCTTACGTCCCCATGACCTTCGAGCAGTACGAGAAGATGATCAAGACCCGGCGTGAGGCCGACACGATCCGGGCCGAGAACGGTCATGAGGACGCGGCCAGCATCACCCCTGACTACATTGAGAACAGCCTGCACGACCCGCAGCTCGCCGCCGCGTTACGTGCCGTCCTCGGCAAGGTCGAGACAGGTGACTGGCCCACCGTCGGGCTTGCGAACACCGAGGAGCTTGTCCGCCTCCGTGAGCGTGAACAGCTCGAACGCCGACGAAGTCTGCTGCTAGAAGAATTGGAACGGGTCGAATCCGAGCTTGCCGAAGATAAAGAGGAGGCCGTAGCCGCCGCCGAAGAAGTCGAGCCCGAGGTCAAGTCCGATGCGGTCAAGGAAGAACCCAAGGCAGAAGCCGTCGAGCCCGTAGAAACAGATGAAGTACCGGCCGTTAAAGATGAGAAAATCAAGCAACCCGAACCCGTTGCACCGGCACCTGTAGAACCACAGGCCGAAGCTCCGGCCCAGGTGAAACCCGCTGAGACCCCACAAGCCCCTGAAGCCGCGCCCGAAGCGCCTAAACCCGTCGAGCCAGCGATTGAGAAACCGCAAGCCAGCGAGCCTCAAGCGGACGCGCCGCAGGTCAACGAACCTGAACCCGCCGAAACCCCCGAGCCGGTCACCCAGCCTTGACGCTCATCCTCGGCCTGGAAACAAGCTGCGACGAAACCGCCGCGTCGGTCGTGCGTGACGGTCGATATGTGATATCGAATGTCGTCGCTACTCAGCACGATCTGCACGAGCGCTACCGTGGCGTCGTCCCCGAGATCGCAAGCCGGGCACACCTTCAGAACATCAACCCCGTCATCCACGAGGCGCTCGAGCAGGCCGGCGTCACGCTTCACGACCTCGACGCCATCGCCGTCGGCCACCGGCCCGGGCTGATCGGCTCGCTGCTGGTCGGTGTCAGCGCCGCCAAGACACTCGCCTGGTCTGCGGGCAAACCCCTAATCGGCGTCGACCACGTCCAGGCCCACCTGCACGCCGCGACAATGATCGCTACCCCACCGGGTACCACACAGGACACCGACAAAGACCCTGGCCCACTTGATTTCCCCGCGCTGGGTCTGGTCGTCTCAGGCGGACACTCCAGCATCTACCAGATGCGATCCGCCACCGACCTCACGCTCATCGGCTCGACGATCGACGACGCCGTCGGCGAGGCCTATGACAAAGCGGCAGTTATCCTCAACGTCGGCTACCCCGGCGGCCCCAAACTCGACAAGCTCGCCCAGCAGGGCAACCCCGGATCACACGACCTCCCGCGCTCCATGCTCGGTAAGGACAGCCTGGACTTCTCGTTCAGCGGCCTGAAAACCGCCGTGCTCTACACCGTCCGTGGCCACCCCAAGGGACGCGGCGCAGCGGCCAAATTCGAGCGCAGCATCGACGACCTGACCGAGCAGCAGGTCGCCGATATCGCCGCCGCCTTCCAGGCCGCCGCCGTCGACGCCGTCACCGCCAAACTAAAACGCGCCATCAAACACATGGCCGAGGGTGGTGCCGCACCGAAATCGCTAGTCATCGGCGGCGGCGTCAGCGCCAACTCCCTGCTGCGCACCCGCGTGGCCCAACTCGGCGAACAACTGGATATCGCCGTCCGCATCCCCGCCTTCGCCTACTGCCTGGACAACGCCGCCATGATCGCAGGGTTGGCGCACGTCCACCACGAGTCGGGCAACTTCGCCGATCTGGACCTCCCGGCCATCGCGTCGGGTTCGGTGTAAAGATCGTCCCCCTTTCGAATCTGTCGGATACTATACTGTTCATATCAATTGAAAAGTACTTCCGAACAGGGGGCGACCTTGTTGTTGAAGCCGGATAACCTGATAAATACTACTGAGTTCTTAGCATCTGTCCGCGCCATAAACGGGCACAAAGCAATCTGGAAAGTCAGGGCATTCTCAAGTGACGATTACCTGAAGTTGAAGGTGGATCCGTCCGGATTGGTATCTATCGGTGGCTGGCTATTGTTTCTCTGTGTGGTCGTGACTCTGATCCTGCTATGGGCAATCGCGAGCGAGAATCTCGAATTCCAAGCAACAGAATGGGACCCTCTATACTGGTCGATAATCTGGCTCATAATTATTGCGAGTTATATATATGGTTACGCGTTGGCATTCCGACGTGACGTCTTGATACTTAAAGGCAAAATTTTGACTGTTACCCGTAAGAATCTCTGGTGGAGCCATACGGACGAATGGGATCTAAATAAATTCGCTTGCCTCTATGTATACGTAAATGGTAGACATTGCAGCCTAAGTGCACTGAACGAAGATGATATCCGAGCGGAAATGTTGGGCGGCCGGTCTTACTACACACTTAGTCTACTTGCCGCACTGATCCGCGAGGACACCGGCTTGCCCGAACTCACATCCAAATACACCGATGCCGGTCAGCCGACGCTCAAGACCGATACTGAATAATTGGATTAATGCCCAACATTGCTCTCAACTGTATTCGACCTTCCGCCCCACCCACACCTGTTCGCCCCCATACGCGGGCGGTGATTTCTGGAAATCGCTGTACTCCGCCTCGACCTCGAACCCACACAGCTCAAGCAGGTAGCGCATCTCTT